>NZ_JBMAXV010000011.1:0-112184 GCF_048589245.1 Klebsiella sp. 10982 | reverse complement strand
GATGCATCGCAGCAGTGAGCATGGCGCGGTTTGGGCCTCACTACCTTGTTGCGCTCTCCGACGACTTCCCTATGACGGCCGAGGCGTCCAAATGTTCATTCCTGATTGTGTTGATGGAAAGACGAAACAGAGGTCAGTATTTGCCAAAATCAAATACGTCGCTGGTCTTTACTCGTGACGAGTATTCCGACACCGCCTCCATGTTTAACGAGTCGATTGATCATTTCAGACCGATCGATGAAAAATTGAGAGGCTTAACTGTAGACAGTGAGATGCCTAGCGTCATCATCGAAAGACCCAAAGATTTACTGTCTCGTATTGGGACGGAGGACAAGGGGGCGATCGCGGCGAGCATCAACCAGCACATTCACACCGCACTGGATAACGCCTTCTCTGACTTTGAGCCGGACGCAATGAATATCATCTCTTCAGCCAGTCGATTTGTTGGTGGCATGTTGGGCGAGTATGGCCGGGAGTTCGTTCGCAAGGCAACACATATAGAAACTCTTCTCGTGCAGACGCGATCCAATCTCGCTGGCCGCGTCGAAGAGCTTATTGCCTCAACCGCATTAGATGAATCAAGGCTGTCGTCCGACAAGCCACAAGGCTTTAGCCACCTCTGGGGCATGTTCTAACCTCAACAATTCACTGCCATGCCGTTGCACTTCGTTTATGATATATGTATAAGTAAGTGCATACATAGGTGCAACGAGCATGAGCAAGATAAATATCAGCAAACTTCCTTCAATTTCCAACAACAGCTATTACCTGAAGTGCTCTGCGCCGTCTGCGAACGGCAAAGATATGGGGTGTAGCTACACGGTATGTCAACACACTGTCATTACGTTTCAGGCCGGAAAACTTAAGGGATTTGATGGTTGTCGCAAGGCGATCGCTGAGCGCAAATGCAAAGCCGTTGGAATGATGGTCGAGGAAATTAAGTCGGGGGTTCCGATTTACTTCGTCGATAGCGCTGAAGAAATCCGTCTCGTTGAAGAGGAACGCGCCAGATCAAGCATCTTCGCCGCGCGGAAAAAATCGTCTCCGACGTTCGCATCTCGTATCGCCAAAACCGAATCAGTGCCGGCCGCTAAGCCAGCGGCTCCAATCGTAGATATTTACGCGGAGCTCGTCGCGGCCGAATTGTCCAGTAAATAAGCTGTTTACATAATAAGAGAGAGTACACATGAAACTGTCATATACGCCAGTTGTAGGCGAGCTATGCCAAATATCCGCGCAGTATCTCGGTGCCGGGTGGTTTGACTGCCAGGTGCTGGCGATGTCGGAGTTCGGTATTTGTGTGAATGTTACGAAGGAAGACGGGAAGAACTTCTTCTGGATTGACTCGACCGACGAGAGCGTGGCGGCCGACTTCCGTCGCAGCCTGTCTTTCCATCTCCACTGGGCCAACAAAGAGACTAACGACCGTGTCGAGATGATCTGTGTCGCCGACGACGCAACGACGCCTGAGAGCCGCACAAACAAGATTGTCGCATATATCGATCGTACTGCCGGCGTCGTGTCTTACCTCCAGTCTAATGACTTCCTCGACAGATTCGAACGTGTGGAGGGTTTAGACAACTTCCCATCCGCTCCGCAGCCTCAAGACGGTTGCGACATTCTGGAATCTCAAGACAACCCGATCATCACATCAACCACACTGGAGGCCACTGCCTAATGGAAAAGCTGATCGCATTACGTGACAAACTGGACGCCATTAAAGCGATGGGGACCAATGCCAAAAAAGTCGCCCTGGCTGAGCTGGATGCGTTCGAGCAGAGCATGGTGTCCATGATGCTTAATCCGTTCATTCGTTTCGGCGTGAAGAAGTACAACGTGGCAGAGCCGGCGCTGGAGAATAAAATCTGCGATGAAGATGCTGTCCAGATCCTGTGCTCGCTGGCCGACCGTCGAATTTCCGGTGGCGCCGCTGTCGCAACGGTAGAACAGGCGATATCTGACATGACGGCGGAAGGTCAAGACGTCTTCCGTCGCTTCCTGATTAAAGACCCAAAGGCCGGCATCGGCATTAGCCTGTGCAATAAAATCTTCGACAACCCGATTCCGGTGTTCGAGGTTCAGTTAGCTACGTCGTACAAAGAAAAAGGCGACAAGTATCCGTTTAAGGAAAACCCGAAAGCCAAATTCCCGATGATTGCCAGCCTCAAGCTGGACGGGATGCGCGTCATTGCCGAAGTCATCGTTGACGAGGAAGAGGTTAACTTCCTGTCCCGCACCGGCAACCCGGTAACGTCTCTCGACCATCTGAAGCCAGCAGTATTAGATTTGGCGCGTATGACGCCGCATAAGCACATCTTCTTTGATGGTGAAGCGACGGCCGGTTCGTTCAACGATTCCATCTCAGCGCTGCGTAAAAAAGGCGTATCAGCTATTGGAGCGGTGTTCCACGTCTTCGATTACTTCTTGCCTGAATGGAAAGCCATTGCCAAAACGAAGGAGTACAAAAAGACCGGCCGCGTCCTGAAAGATCGCCATATCGATTTGTGCAGCTGGACTAACTGGAAACGTCGACCGGACAACCAATACAAAGGCGACGTGCGACTACATCCCTTCCAGCTGGTGCATAGCCATAAAGAGTTTATCGATCTGTTTATGGCGGCGCTGGACGCCAACGAAGAGGGGTACATGGCGAAAGACCCGTTCTCCGTTTATGAATTTAAGCGCACCAAAAGCTGGTGGAAGATGAAGGATGAGATTGAGGCCGATGGTGAAATTGTCGGGTTCAAGCCAGGCAAGCCAGACTCAGCATTCGCCAACACTCTCGGCTCTGTTACTATCCGTCTGGAGAATGGCGTGGAAGTTGAAGCGTCCGGCATCAAGCATATGTACCTGGATGATATCTGGAACAATCAGGACAAGTATCTTGGCCGTATCGTGAAGGTTAATGCCCACGAAGAGACGCCAGACGGCAGTTTACGCCATCCGCGCCTTAAATGGCCATCCTGTCTGCGCGACACCGAAGATCGTATTGGTGACAAAGAATGATGGACGGTTTGGCTGGAGTTGGCTTGTTGGCCTTTCTTCTGGGTTTCTTTCTGGGCAGCATGATGCTCATATCGGTAAAGAAAGACAACGTTGAGGCCGGGTTCATGGGGTTCAGGGGCCGGATTTATCGGCTCGTGGATGTGACACATGTTGTAAAAGCCCAGAGCGGGGAGTAGTGATTCAGCTAACGAAGCGGGAGCTGGCCACACTGTTCGAAATTGATAAGTGTGGTTACTTCCTGGAAAACTGGCGACCAAAGACAAGGGCGCGTTTAGAGCGCGTCCGTTTGGTTGATATGAAGGAGTCGAACGGAGAGATACGCTACAAGCTGTCCGACGTCGGCAGAGAGCTGATTTTGGCTTTAATGGAATCAAAAGAGAGTGTTTGAAATGATGGATATTGTTTTGTATGCGGCGGTAGTCGTCAGCTTGTTTTACACGACGGCCAGTCTCGTTGGGTGGCTGTTCAATCTGTTCTCTGCAAAGTGCCTGGCAGATAAGAAAACCGTTCAGAATGGTGCATCCAGGCTTATTAGCCTGGTGATTCTGCGCTGGGGCGAGCTCAGGAAAGAGACCGCTTATGAGATCGTCACAGGCGGCTATGTCGTGACAATCAAAAAAAAATAGCGGTTTAGATATATAAGTGTTTACATACATATCCGTAATGTATAAGATTGTTTTGTTTTCGGAGTGATGCGATTTTTGCGGAGTTTTAGAAACTGACCACAAAGATAAATGCAAACGATGATGTAGTTCTGATGGCGGCTTAACAGCCTATAAGTCAGTGAGGTCTTCCGATTCCTCATTAACAAATTCGGCGCATTGTGGGTACCGAGATGTGATTAATAAATCGGAACCTTGAAGAAGTGTTTTGGGTGATGGCCTTTTAGTTTGTCGATTAGCTGTGCATAGCGTCGGCGAGCGAAGTCTGGTGACTTAAAGGTTTATTCCGATGCCTGGTGTGTGAAATGCAAATAGCATATTTGAGGCAGAGGATTGTGGGTTCGATTCCCGCGTCACTCTCCAGCGTCTTAGTGTTTTGGGTGGTTGGTTAATTCTTTTTAACCCCCCGGATTTAAAGCAACCTGCTGACCATCCAAAACACTGCGTCGCATTACATTTCATTATGTCTCATTTAAATTGGGTTAAACGAGCGCGGCGCAGTGCAAAGAAGGTTTGAGAAAGCCTTCTCTGGAGCAAACAAAGCAGTCTGGTTGACTGCGGCCGAGGAAGACGTCTTATCCGGCAGAGAGTGGTTCGATTCCGCTTGTTTGCGCCAACCTAAAGGGCTTTTTCGAGAGTCCTTCAGATTGGATGCCCAATGCGACAAAACGGTAAGTCGAGAGGATGCTGAATCCGATGATGCAGGTTCGAGTCCTGCTTGGGTAACTTATCTAAGATGATGTGATTCCATACATCACTTAGTGTCGAGGTCTAAATGGTGCGGCCATCAACCGCGTAAACAGCCATTAGATCCGAGCCACAAGCCTCGTCTGGCACTAACGTAAAGTGCAAGTGACGTGAAATTCAGGCTGTACGGCCAGAAGAGTAGCGTCGCTAACCATAGATCAACTTCATAATTTAAAAGAGAATACACATGTCTGAAGTCAAGAAGGTCATTACCGTAGCTGAACGTTCCACCAAAGCTCTGGTCAAAGTCGTTGCTGATAGCCAGAAGGTGCTTGCTGAACTGGCTTCTATGGCTGATTCAAACGTTATTCTGGCCGAAGAGATTGAGTTTAAACAAGGTCAGCTGGCTGATATCGAAAACCAGATCGCCTCTACCGAGCGTGAAGCTAAAGCCCAGCTGCGTCTGCGTGTAATCGAAAACGAAGACAAAGTTCTGGCCGACCTGATGAAAGCGCGTGGCTATGCCGTCATCACCTTCTCTGATCTGGATTCTCTGAACTCTGACCTGGTTGCGGCTAAAACCGACAACGATTTCGCGGTGTCCGAAGCGCGTGAAGCTGGTTATCAGGCAGCTGCTGCTAAATTTGGCGCAGAGAACCGTGAACTGGCATCCCAGCACAAAGTTGAACTGGCAGAGTTTAAGGCTCAGGCGGTTGCTAAAAACCAACGCATCTCTGACCTGGAAGCGCAGGTTTCCGAACTGCGTGGCCAGATCACCGCAGAGCGTGAAACTCGTCTGGAAATCGCTAAAGCTGATGCTGGTCGCGCAGGTGTGGTTGTGAACGCCGGCAAGAACTAATGTCGACTTGGCCTCTTCGGAGGCCATAGCCGAAAGACTGATTGCGATTGTTCTTTCGGCTGTGACTCGACCCATAGCAACTCCATTGTACCGAGATAGACACGATAGAAACTTTTGTTCGCGCAAAAACCAAAGGAGCCGAAAGGCTCCTTTTTTGTATCAGGAGAAAGGATGACCAGTAAAACTATCAACCCACCGCTGAAGTGGCCAGGCGGGAAGCGAACCGTGATGGGGTTCATCAACCAACACTTCCCAGAGGGCCGGCGACTCATCGAACCATTTGTCGGCGGCGGTTCCGTTTTCCTGAATGCCGGGTTTGATCGCAATCTACTGAATGACGTCAACCCGGATCTGATTAACTTTTACCGCCAGCTGGTGGCCGGTGGCGCCGGTTTCGTTGAAGTGGTGCGTAATCGTACTTGATCTGGACCCCCTTTCGCATTTCACTTGGGCATTGTTCCCAAATCACTTGATCACCTCCAGCAAAAACCAGAGGCACTCACCTACAATTGCACATACATTGTACAAAAGGAAAAGATGAGTGATGGACTGTTGACTGTCACACAGAGGTCTCTCCTTAATTAAAATTCATGCGACGAAACCGACTAAACCTGTTATCGGGCAGCGAATATCGTATAATTTCCAAAACTCAACCAGCCGCAGACTGACCACTGATATCTCTGATTTTTTTTGTATTTTTTGTCATGATGAACTGTCAGTCTGTCTTAACAGGAATGAAAATGACCAGTTTGCAACAACGTGCCGAGTTACACCGCCAGATATGGGCGATTGCCAATGATGTCCGAGGCTCCGTGGATGGATGGGATTTTAAGCAATACGTGTTAGGGGCGCTGTTCTATCGTTTTATCAGTGAAAACTTTGCCAGTTATATGAACGCTGGCGATGAAAGCGTTAACTACGAAAAGATGGATGATAGCGTCATACCGGATTACTCGAAGGATGATGCTGTCAGAACCAAGGGTTACTTTATCTACCCCAGTCAGTTGTTCAGTAACGTGGCAGCGAAAGCCAACACCAATGACCGCCTGAACGCTGACCTGAACAGTATCTTTGTGGCGATTGAGAGTTCAGCTTATGGTTATCCGTCTGAACCCGACATTAAAGGGCTGTTTGCTGACTTTGATACCACCAGTAACCGACTGGGTAATACGGTTAAAGACAAAAACACGCGTCTGGCCGCCGTTCTGAAAGGCGTGGAAGGGTTAAAGCTCGGTAACTTTGACAAGCATCAGATTGACCTGTTCGGGGATGCTTACGAGTTCCTGATTTCCAACTATGCGGCTAATGCCGGTAAATCAGGTGGTGAGTTCTTTACCCCTCAGCATGTTTCTAAGCTGATTGCTCAGCTGGCGATGCACGGACAGACCCACGTCAATAAAATCTACGACCCGGCAGCTGGTTCAGGTTCATTACTGCTTCAGGCAAAGAAGCACTTTGATAACCACATCATCGAAGACGGCTTTTTCGGGCAGGAGATTAACCATACGACCTTTAACCTTGCGCGTATGAATATGTTCCTGCACAACATCAACTACGACAAGTTTGATATCCGCTTAGGGAACACATTACTGGCCCCTGAGTTTAAAGACGAAAAGCCGTTTGATGCGATTGTGTCTAACCCGCCTTACTCCGTAAAATGGATTGGCAGCGATGACCCTACGCTGATTAACGATGACCGTTTTGCACCTGCTGGGGTACTGGCTCCGAAATCCAAAGCTGACTTTGCTTTTGTTCTCCATGCGCTTAACTACCTGTCGCCCAGAGGTCGCGCCGCTATCGTCTGCTTCCCCGGTATTTTCTATCGAGGTGGTGCAGAGCAGAAAATTCGTCAGTATCTGGTAGACAATAACTACGTTGAAACCGTGATTTCATTAGCGCCAAACCTGTTCTTCGGCACCACCATTGCGGTTAATATTCTGGTGCTGTCAAAGCATAAGGCCGACACCAAAGTACAGTTTATCGATGCCAGCAGTCTGTTTAAGAAAGAGACCAACAACAACGTTCTTACCGATGCCCATATAGAACAGATTATGGCGGTGTTCGACAGTAAAGCCGATGCAGACTATCTGGCTAAATCTGTTACTGCTGAAGCCATTGCAGCTAATGATTACAACCTGTCTGTCAGTAGCTACGTGGAAGCCAAAGATACCCGCGAAATCGTCAACATAGCCGAACTGAATGCTGAGCTGAAAAAGACCGTCACCAGAATAGACCAGCTTCGTACTGATATTGATGCGATTGTTGCTGAGATTGAAGGTAGCGAGGTACAGGCATGAGCGAGCTGAGTTATCTGGAAAAACTGCTGGATGGGGCTGAGGTTGAATGGTTACCTCTTGACGAGATAATAGAATTAAAACGTGGGAAAAGATTAGTCAGGAGTCAGCTTGCGTTAGAGGGGAAGTATGCTGTATACCAGAATAGCATGACCCCTTTGGGGTATTATCACGAATGCAACACGAATCCTGAGATGGTTTTTGTTATTTGTGCAGGGGCTGCCGGTGAGGTGGGTTATAGCATTAATCCTATTTGGGCTGCGGATGATGTCTATTATGTTGCTTCATCAGGGAAATTAAATAACAAGTTTTTGTATCACTTTTTGCTAACGCAAAGAACCAAAATTTTATCACAAGTACGCAGGGCTAGTATTCCTCGACTATCAAAATCATCGATAGATAATATAGTCATCCCCATCCCTTGCCCCAACAACCCTGAAAAATCGCTGGCAATCCAGTCAGAAATCGTCAGGATTCTGGATAAATTTACCACCCTTACCGCTGAGCTTACCGCTGAGCTTACCGCACGTAAAAAACAGTACAACTACTATCGTGACCAGTTGCTGAGTTTTGAGGAGGGGGAGGTTGAGCATCTTCCAATGGGGCAAAAAGATATAGGTGAATTTATTCGAGGAGGAAGTTTACAGAAGAAAGATTTCACTGAATCCGGCGTCGGTTGCATACACTATGGGCAGATTTTTACGCACTATGGAACATATACAGACAAAACAAAAACATTTGTATCTGAGTCACTAGCCAAGAGGTGTCGTAAGGCTCAGTCGGGTAATTTAGTTATCGCAACCACCAGTGAAAATGATGATGATGTGTGTAAAGCGGTAGCATGGATGGGAGATGACGATATCGCGGTGAGTAGTGATGCTTGTATTTATAAGCACAAACTCAACCCTAAGTACGTTTCTTATTTTTTTCAAACAGAACATTTTCAAAACCAAAAAAGACAGTACATCACTGGAACCAAAGTGAGACGTGTTAATGCTGATAATTTGGCGAAAATACTAATACCCGTGCCATCACGGGAAGAGCAAAATCGTATCGTCACCATCCTGGATAATTTCGATACTCTGACCAGCTCTATCACTGAAGGCTTACCGCGTGAAATCGAGCTTCGCCAGCAACAGTACGAATACTACCGTGACTTGCTGTTCAGCTTTCCAAAGCCTGAAGCCGTAACAGACTGACATAAGCGCTCCTGCCAGCGAGAGTGGCTGACTGGCAGGGCCGTTCGCATGGCTATTAGCCGATGTTCACGCCGTAATGACATCACCGTTTCATCCTTCGCAGTATAACGACAGCAGGGAGTAGCATGACACAGCAGACCAGAACCATCGCCGAATCCAATAACTTCATCGTGCTGGATAAATACGTCACAGAATGGGAAGCCGGTGAGCGCTACCAGAGTGAAGCGGAGTTAGAGCGTGAACTGATTCAGGATTTACGTAATCAGGGCTATGAGTTTGTGCCTGATTTAACCTCCCAGTCGGCGATGCTGGCGAATGTCAGGGTGCAACTTCAGACACTGAATCAGGTGGTGTTTAACGAAGGGGAATGGCGGCGTTTTACCGAACAGTATCTGGATAATCCTAGCGATACGATAGTCGATAAGACCCGTAAAATTCACACCGATTACATCTGTGACTTTACCTTCGATGACGGACGACTGGAAAACATCTACCTGATTGACAAGAAAAGCCTTGTCCGTAACAAGGTACAGGTTATACAGCAGTTTGAACAAACTGGTAGTCATGCCAATCGCTATGATGTCACGGTGCTGGTTAACGGCTTACCTCTGGTGCAAATCGAACTGAAAAAGCGGGGCGTAGCGATTCGGGAAGCCTTCAATCAGATACACCGCTACAGCAAAGAGAGCTTTAATACCGAGAACTCCCTGTTCAAATATTTGCAGCTCTTCGTGATTTCAAACGGAACCGATACCCGTTACTTTGCCAATACCACAAAGCGGGATAAAAACAGCTTTGATTTCACCATGAACTGGGCACGGTCTGATAACACCCTGATTAAAGACCTTAAAGACTTTACCGCCACCTTCTTCCAGAAACACACCTTACTCAATGTTCTGTTCAACTACACCGTGTTTGATGTCAGCAACAATCTGCTGATTATGCGTCCCTACCAGATAGCAGCGACGGAGCGGATTTTGTGGAAAATCAACGGGGCTTATCAGGCAAAAAAATGGAGCTCCAGAGAGGGGGGCGGTTTCATCTGGCACACCACAGGTAGTGGTAAAACCTTAACCAGCTTTAAAGCCGCAAGGCTGGCAACTGAACTGGATTTCATTGATAAAGTCTTCTTTGTGGTTGACCGTAAAGACCTTGATTACCAGACCATGAAGGAGTACCAGCGTTTCTCGCCTGACAGCGTCAACGGCTCTGACAGCACCGCTGGACTGAAGCGTAATCTGGAGAAAGATGACAACAAAATCATTGTCACCACTATCCAGAAGCTGAACAACCTGATGAAAGGTGAAGCAGATTTACCGGTCTATCAGCAACAGGTGGTCTTTATCTTCGATGAGTGTCACCGCAGTCAGTTCGGTGAAGCCCAGAAGAACCTGAAAAAGAAATTCAAACGTTTCTATCAGTTTGGCTTTACCGGTACGCCGATATTTGTCGGTAAAAATGCCTTAGGGGATGAAGACACCGCCAGCGTATTCGGGGCAGAACTACACTCTTACATCATCACCGATGCTATTCGTGATGAAAAGGTGCTCAAGTTTAAAGTCGATTACAACGACGTTCGCCCGCAGTTCAAAGAGCTGGAAACGGAAACAGACGAAAAGAAACTCAGCGCCGCCGAGAATAAACACGCTTTGCTGCATCCGATGCGGATTAGCGAAGTCACGCATTACATCCTGAAGAATTTCCGTCAAAAAACACACCGGGCATTCTCTGGTGCTACAGGCTTCAATGCCATGTTTGCCGTCAGCAGTGTGGATGCAGCCAAAGCCTACTATGAAGCGTTCAGGATCATACAGCAGTCGGCTGTTGAACAGGATAAGAACTACAAGCCTCTGAAGGTGGCGACCATCTTCTCCTTTGCCGCCAATGAAGAGCAGGACGCGGTCGGTGATATCAATGATGAAGGGTTTGATGTCACGGCGATGAACAGCAGTGCGCGGGAGTTTCTGGAATCGGCTATCGGTGACTACAATGCCATGTTTAAGGTTAACCATAGTACTGATGGCAACAACTTCCAGAACTACTATCGTGACCTCTCTGAGCGCGTCAAAAAGCAGGAAGTAGACCTGCTGATTGTGGTCGGGATGTTTCTGACCGGATTTGATGCCCCGACACTCAATACCCTGTTTGTGGACAAGAACCTGCGCTACCACGGCCTGATGCAGGCATTCTCCCGCACTAACCGGATTTATAACGCCACCAAAACCTTCGGGAATATTGTCACCTTCCGTGATTTAGAACAGGCCACAGTGGATGCCATTACCCTGTTCGGGAAGAGCAATACCCGAAGCGTGGTGATGGAAAAAAGTTATGACGAGTACATGGAAGGCTTCACGGACACGCTTACCGGAGAGGCGCGACGTGGCTTCACAGATATCGTGAGCGAGCTGGAGACGCGTTTCCCGAAACCCGCAGACATTGAGTCCGAAAAAGAGAAAAAAGCCTTCGTTAAGCTGTTCGGGGAATATCTTCGGGTAGAGAACATACTGCAAAACTACGATGAGTTTACCACGCTGAAAGCGCTGCAAACTGTTGACCTCAGTGACCCGGTAGCCGTGGAGGCGTTTAAAGCCGGGCACTATCTGGATGATGAGGCTTTCGCTGTGCTCCAGACTGTACGCTTACCCGCTGAGCGTAAAATTCAGGACTATCGCTCCAGCTACAACGATATCCGTGAGTGGCAGCGCCGTGAGCGTGATGCAAACACCAAAGACAAAAACACCGTTGACTGGGATGATGTGGTCTTTGAGGTGGATTTGCTGAAGTCTCAGGAGATTAACCTCGATTACATTCTGGGGCTGATTTACGAGCATCATCAAAAGAGTACGGATAAAGAGACCCTGAAAGAGGAAGTTAAACGCTTAATCCGCGCCAGTCTGGGGAACCGTGCGAAAGAGGGGCTGATGGTTGATTTTATCGAGCAGACCAGTCTCGATAACATACCGGGTAAAGAGGGCGTCATTGAAGCTTTCTATACCTTTGCACAACAGGCTCAGCAGCGCGAAGCCGAGGCTCTCATCAAAGAGGAGAACCTGAATGAGGAGGCTGCCCGGCGCTATATCAGAAACTCTCTCAAGCGCGAATACGCCACGGAGAACGGCACAGCACTGAATGAAACGTTGCCAAAACTCAGTCCGCTAAACCCGCAATACAAAACCAAGAAAAAAACCGTTTTTCAGAAGGTGTCCGCCTTTATCGATAAGTTCAAAGGTGTCGGCGGAAGCGTCTGATATCACACAGGAGGCTTCGGCCTCCTGATTTTGTTCTCAGGGCTTCTCTCTGCAATGGGAAACCATATTGAATAATTGTGCTGTAGGTGATCAAGTAATTTGCGAACAAGTGTCCAACTAAATTGCGAATGGGGGATCAAGTAAATGCAAATACACAAAATGGCGAGAGAACTGTTTTCAAAAAACAGTGAAGGCGAGTATTACGACATCCGTGAGAAATTTAGAGCGCGAGATTCTGCGCCGGATATGCAAGCAGCCTACTTCCTGTATCTCAACCGGCACTGTTTCAACGGGCTGGTCCGCTACAATCAGGCTGGTGCGTTTAATGTCGGGTATGGGAAATACAAAGCGCCACATTTCCCAGAGGCAGAGATGCTTGCGTTGATCCAAATGGCTGGCTTGCGAGAACTGGCGTTTGTCTGTGGCGACTTCGACAGTGTCATAGAGGAAGCGGGGGATGGTGACGTTGTGTTCTGCGATCCGCCATACGAACCCATGCCAGATAAAAATGGCTTCACAGCGTACTCAGGGGCGACGTTCAGCTTCGCGGACCAAGAGCGTCTGACTCGTCTGCTGATCGCGGCCACGGAGCGTGGGGCGCGTGTGATGATAACCAATAGCGGAGCGCCAAAGATTCTGGAGCTGTACCACAACAACGGATTCACGCAGCGCCGGTTATCCGCTCGTCGCTCCATTTCATGCTCAGATTCCGGGCGTGAGACGGTAAGTGACGTGTTAGCCATTATTTAAAACACGAATATATGTAATGACATACATATGTGATAGCGGTATATTCCAGATGTCACTCATCAATTAAAGGGATTTTAAAATGGGTTTACCACGTAAGAAGGCTCGCAAAGCAGGGAAAGGGGATCACGCATTACGCGGTCGTCGCGCTGATTACATCATTGTCGATGATCTGGCAGACGTCCAGACCCCGCGCTCCAAGCGGGACAATACACCCATTGAAGCACGCAATGAGGCTCAGGGTCATTACCTGGCCAACATTCAAGCCAAGTCGCTAATCATCGCCACCGGCGAAGCCGGCTGCGGCAAAACGTTCCTGGCCACCGCGTATGCTGCGGACCGTCTGCTTGCGAAAGACGTCCAGCGCATTATTGTTACCCGCCCCGTACTGCAAGCTGAAGAAGATTTGGGTTTCCTTCCGGGCGATGTGGGTGAGAAGTTTGCTCCCTACTTCCGACCCGTCTATGACGTTCTCCAGAAGCGTCTGGGCGCGTCCTTCCTCGAATACTGTCTCAAGCCAGAAGTCGCCAAAGTAGAGATCGCCCCGTTCGCTTATATGCGTGGCCGGACGTTTGAGAACGCTGTGGTCATTCTGGATGAAGCGCAAAACGTTACACCGTCACAGATGAAAATGTTCCTGACCCGCATGGGCGAGAATGTCACCGTCATTGTGAACGGCGATGTGACGCAGTGCGACCTTCCGTTGGAGGTTGAGTCCGGTCTGGACGATGCTCTTCGCCGCTTCAAACCCAGCCGTGATGTGGGGATGGTCGAGTTCTCGTTAGAAGATTGCGTCCGCTCTGACCTCTGTAAAGTTGCACTAGACGCCTACCAGTAAGGAAACACAAGATGTCCAGAGTCGTATTGCCGAAATATCAAAGCATTAAAGTTGTGGAGGCGGCCAAGATTGCGAGAATCCACGGTCAGGTAATGCTGTTATCCTTCTGCAATCGTGTAACACGCTCTGAATTGGGCCACGTTACCAAAGTTGAAGTAGAACAGAGTTACATCGACAAGCATCAGCCGCAAGTTGGCGGGTATTACGTTCGTTACGAAGATGGGTATGAGTCCTACTCACCACAAGGCCCATTTGAATCAGGTTATTTGCCGGTCGACACCGCTATCCATGCCGCCAAAGTCGGTGCATCTTTTGGTATTGCGATCGAGATGCTGAAAGACGGCCATCGCGTCGCTCGCAAAGGCTGGAACGGCAAAGGTATGTTCTTGCGCATGGTGTCAGGCAAACAGTACGACGTCGCTTGCGGCATTGCTCGTGATCTGGAGCTGGCGCCCTGGATCGGCATGAAAACAGCGGACAATAAGTTTGTTCCCTGGCTGGCCAGCCAGACCGATATGCTGGCTGAGGATTGGGTGATTGTGGAGGTCGCTAAATGAAAGACCAGCACACCAAAATCAAAGGCTATCGTGATCTGTCGGCTGAGGAAATCGCGCTGATGAACGAAGGCAAATCGCTATCCCAGAAGGTTGGCGAGTTTATCGAGAAGCTTGAACGTGCCGAGTTCGCCAAAACTGGCGATGAAGTACCGGACAAACGCTGGCTTGCCATCGGTAAAACCGACCTGCAAAAAGGCTTTATGTCTGTGATCCGCAGCATCGCAAAACCAACAACTTTCTGAGGCTGAGATGACTCCAGAACAATTTGCATATTGGTTACAAGGGTTCGTCGAGCTCAATGGCCAGCAACCGACTGACGCGCAGTGGGACAGCATTAAAGAGCACCTGCAAACCGTGTTTAAAAAGGTGACGTCGTCCGTGCCGCCTACAGGTCCAGTCCCTCGTGGTGGCCTGGAGCAGCTTCGTGGCTCGGCACTTGATCAAACTCTCTTATCATTATCTTGTTAGGAAAACGCATGAAAATTACCATCTACGGTAAAGAAGACTGTTCATACTGCAAACGTGCGGTTGAGCTCTCCAAACAGCTTATCGAACGTGGTTGCGCGGATTCGTACACCTACTTCAACATCGTCGAAGAGGGGTTCGACGCGGCGACACTCAGTATTATTTTGGGCCGACCGGTCCGAACCGTCCCGCAGATCCTTGTCGATGGGGTCGCCATCGGCGGGTATACGGAACTGGCCGCACTCGCCACAACGCTTTAAGTAACAAAGGCCCGGTCTAACCGGGCCTTCTTCTCCCCGCACCGCCTTCCTCAATTTGTAGACACGAACGCAAAAAGAGATTAAATTAGCTCTAAATTTAGAGTTAATCGGAGGTTTTATGTTCACTGAAACGGTACTGGCCAAACGCACATCGTCTATTAGCGAGTTCAAGAAGAACCCGTCCGCCGCAATGAGTGAGTCGCATGGCGAGCCTGTCGCTGTCCTGAGCCACAACAAGCCGGCCTTTTACTGCGTCCCACCTGCTCTGTTTGCCCTCATGATGGACCAGATTGGCGACCAGCTCCTTCTGGATAAGGCTATGTCTCGACTGGATGATGATGAGGTGGAAGTCACCCTGGATCAGCTTTAATGGGCGACAATTTTACAACAAAGCTGACGTTCAAAAGGCTTGCTCTGGCCGAGTGGAAGTCGCTATCCACACCCATAAGGGATAAGTTCAAGAAGGTTTTGGCTAAGCGTCTGGAGTCACTGGATTCGCTGACGATGCCGAAAAATAGGCTCTCTCTTCAGCATAATTGCTACAAGATTAAGCTGAAGAACGACGGCTATCGTTTGGCCTATACGGTAAAAAATGACGAGTCCGGCACCGTCACCGTCGTAGTAACTGTCGTTGCGGTGGACCGCCGTGATGAAATTTACAATGAGTTGAAAAAGAGACTTAATGACGAATAGAGAACGGGAAAATAAACCCGCTCTGGGCATAAGGCAGAACATGACCACCGAAGAAATGCGCGACTTCCTTTTGCAAAACAACTTTATGCGCGTCAGACAGCTGGAGGATGGAAGTTGGATCGGCACGATGAAGTTGATGTTCACCACGTCAGTTTGCATGGACATCGATGAGCTTTCCCCCTTCCGCTATCGCTGGTGCTTCGCGGACCCGGAGGAAGCGAATCACTTCTTTGATACGGCAGTCGACTTTGACGAAGTTCCGACTCGTCGAACGTCACTGAAAGGACACCGGTATCGGGGAGAGCCTTTGTTGCGCGAAAAAGACGAATTTGGATTTGATAAATGGTAGGCGGAAGCCTGCCAGAATCCACCATAACCCACCTCTTTGATTCCATACTTATATAGTATGGAATCAAAGGTAAAATGAAGCTATATTTGGCATCATCCTGCCGCCCATTTCCTATCAGGGAGCGTTATGAGCCTCGATCTCGATCACCAAAAAGCCATCGAAAACAGTTCAGTTGAGACAGTCGCCTATCTGGAACAGTGTCGGGCGATGTCCGGCAAGCAGCTGCTGGACGCCCCGGACGAAATGACATTTGAGATGGGCTTCCGCATTTTCACCAGGCTTTCACTTCTCGTCACCCGGCGCCGGCCGGAGATAGCGGTACACTGTGTCCTGATTCACATCATGCCGATGTTGCAGTCAAAACAAATTACCGCCATAAAGCGATCCGACATTAACAAAATCATCAATGGCCTGGTGCTGGACGGCAAGATTGTCCAGAGCCGACGCGTCTTTTCTGTTATGAAACAGTTCCTTAGCTGGTGCGAGTTCCAGGGCCACATCGACACATCTCCCCTGGCTTCCATCTCGCTAAATAAGGTTGCCGGCGGCGTTCGCATGAAGCCGAGAGAGCGGATCTTGAGCGACGAAGAGATAAACCTGTTCTGGACGATGTGGGATTTGGCCGACGTTGACGACTGCACCAAGTGGGCCGCCCGCCTCATTCTCTGCTCAGCCAGAAGGCCGGATGAGGTGCTAAGGGCCAGGCGCAGTGAGTTCGATCTTGATAGAGATGTATGGAATCAGGGTACGCGCAACAAGTCCGCAAGACGACACACACTCCCCATAAGTCCAATTATGAGGGAGTGTATTGAGTCATTGTTTTTGGCCGGAGGTAACAGCGAGTGGCTGGTTCCGTCAAAAAGAAGGGAGGGCAATCCGGTATCCAAAGTGCTGATTTCTCAGGCATCACGTCGGATACAGGGATTGTCCTACAGTGGATTTAATGAACCCTTTGAGATTCGAGACTTAAGGCGCACCGCCAGAAGTGCGTTTTCGCGCCTTAAGATTTCTCAAGAGGTAGCACGACAAATTATGAATCACTCGCCAGAAGGTCTGGATAACGTATACAACAAGCACGACTACTTGGATGAAATGGCCGAAGCTATGTTGAAATATTCAACCTTTTTAAGAGGTTGCATTAAAGGGTAGATTTCAGACGCTCTATCTCCGCCGTCAACTCTTCTTTGGATTTCTTCAGAAGTTCGTTTTCTTTACGGAGTGCGTCGAGGTCTGCTTCGAACTTCTTCATCATCTTCTCTTCACGGGTGGCGAAGTGGTTGAAAATGGCAGGCTCGCGTTCTTCCAGAACCATCATCATAAATTTGTGGCCGTTGATTCCAGTTGCATAGGCAAATGGAAGGACGCGGTCGAATGATAGATGTGTTTTCCCGGCCTTGATAATTGAGAGGGTGTTCACGTTGGGGAACCCTACTTCAGTCGCTATTTGACCTTGTGTTTTCCCAGAGTCGATTATGGCCGCATCCATGAGGGGGCGGTATTTGCCGATATCTACTGTCATTTAATTCACCTTTTCGATGATATTTGAAGTTTGCTGCTTGTTTGTTGTTCTACGAGAATATCTTATCTAAGTAAGTACATACAATATAGCATAGATAAATATACAGATACACAGCATAAAAACAAGTTCAGGTCACCGCCTCAATAACTACTTGTTTATGTAGGTTTTTTTAACTTGACAGCCATCAAGTCCAGTAACAATATTTTACAAATTGGTAGAATTATGACAAAAATGTGAATTTATTAACTTAAGAATATTCCTTTTATTGTAATTGAAGAGTATATTCACGCTTATGTTTTTGATAGTAGTATGACTTACAGGGATAAGGTTTTCTCAATATGCAAGATACAATCAGTTCGCTGGAAAATTTGAATGTTACAGCCTCCCTTGTCCTTTCGCGGGAGATGGCTGCGACATTGAGCGTCGATTATCCATTCACACCTATCAACGATCAGTGTCAGGATCTTCTGGCCTCCATTTTGACGTCCGGCGACAAGCAGTTCGCGGTCATACAGCACCCCATCAACAGCACCCTGGCCATCATCTACCGCTTCGTTTAGTACGCCCCCTTAATTTGATTATTGAGTGCCTCTTTAAGATGTTTATACTTAGTTTATAAGTAAACACTTACAGAGGCATTAGATATGGCAACCGCGCAGCAAGTATCCGTTTTCCGTGACGCAATTAAGAAAGTAACAACCATCCTTGCTGGTAAAGACTTGCCTGTCATTGAGCGTGGGCGAAAAGCCTATGTTCGATATCACAACGACGAGCCCGTCGAAATCTGCATCCCATCCATACCGGATGACGCAAGCGAGAAGTTCATGGAGGCGATTCGTGGGTTTGTCGATCATGAAGTCGCGCACATACTTTTCACCGACAACAAGGCCATCACGGCAGCCACTGGCGGGAAGAAGATTAAGGCGTTTTTCATCCTGAATGCGGTAGAGGACGTCTTCATTGAAAAGAAGATGTCGAAGCTGTTTGCCGGTTCCAACGCCAACCTCATCGCCACCCGTCGTCACGTCATTGAAGACGTTTTCACGCCTCGCTTACGCGATGCTCTGGCCCAGAGTGCAGATGAGGTCCAGCTGTTCCGTAATTTCTTTCTTGTGCCAGCGCTACGTTCGTGGGGCGGCCAGTTGGACTTCATCTCCTTCATGGAAGAGCACGGAAAGCATGTAGGCGAAGTCTGCGCTTTCCTTGAAGGCAAAGGTATTCGCGCTGACGTTGAGAACCTGGATAAGAGTCTCGATTCGCTGGCGCTCGCCGGAAAAATCACCAAGTGGCTCAATGAGTTTTCGGATCTGAAAAAGAAAGACGAACCAGAAAAAGAGAAGTCCGAGGCGAAAGACAAACCTGAAGAATCGGAGGAAGAAAAGCCTGAAGAGTCGGAGGGAGAAGCCGAGGAAGATCAGTCAGACGAAGAAGTTGAAGATGCTGATGAGGGCGACGAAGAGGCTGGCGAAGCCGAAGACGAAGAGGTTGGCGAAGCCGAAGACGAGACCGGAGAGGATGATCTGCCGTCTCTCATCGACGCTCTTATGAAAGCTGAAGGCAGCGATGGTGATGATCTGTCTATCGAAAAGGCGCTGAATGAAATCATGGGCATTGAGGAAGAGATGTCCACTGAAGACAAAAGCTACCGCCCTTTTGAGCGCACTAACGACTATATGGGACCTCTGGAAGACGCAGACGCCTTTATACGAAAAGTATTTGGAGACCCAGAGAACAGCCGTCTCTACGGGGCGCCATATGGCGTTGAAGGCTATAAAATTGAGGACGACGAGAGATGTCTTCGTACCTTTTCTCGGATCGGCAAAAAAATGGACACAGGTGATGATACCGCCGCAGCGATAGCCAAAGACCTGGAGCGCGCCATAGCATCCAAAAACAGGACCATGTTTATCCCCGGCCAAAAGAAAGGGAAGGTTCATGGGCCGAGCCTGTATCGCCTCAACATGAATGACGACCGCGTGTTCCGCCAGAAGGACGAGAAGCGAGCGGTTAATGCGTGTGTGCAGCTGGCGGTCGATATGTCGGGCTCAATGTCGGGCGAACGCATCCATATGGCGGCAATGGCAGCATATACGATGGCAAAGGCGCTGGATGCCATCAAGGTTCCTTGCATCGTTGCTGGCTTCACCACTGGCACAATGCCAAGAGGGAGTTGGCATAACGAGTCCGCCAGCAGACCCTTCACACGATTTGAATCGCTTTTCCTTCCTATCCTGAAAGGATGGAATCGCAAGGCAGACTCTCTGGAAACTCGTCGTAATTTAGGCCACGTTATGAAAGGCGTCCCACTGCTCAACAATGTCGACGGTGAAAGCATTCGCTCTCTTTCGCGTCACTTCAATGATCGCAAAGAGGACCGCAAGATAATGATTGTGCTCAGCGACGGTGAACCACATGCAGTTGGTCGCGGATTCGCCAACGACTTGAGGAAAGCGGTTGGCGACATTGAGCAAGCTGGCATCGACCTGTATGGCGTGGGCATCCAGACCACTGCACCCAAAAGGTTCTACACAAAGTCGGTCGTTATCCACAACCTACCAGACCTTGGCAAAGAATTAATCAGACTGATTGCGGGATCTCTGATCGAGTAACGTTACTTTTTCCAACCTAATAATATGTATGTACTTACTTGCTTACCTATATCGAGTAAGTACAATTCATATAACTAAACGACATTACTCAAATAACGACGGAGATACGCATGGATCAGGTTAAAGAAGTTGCTGCGGAAAACGAAGGTTCTGAGTGCATTCAGTGCTCGTGGTGTGGCGAGTATAGCCACCACATAGGCCAGCATCTTCTTAAAGGTCGCTGCAACAACATTCCTGCGGAGCTCGTTGGTCTGGAGCCAGCCGAACTGTTCAAAAAGTACAAGGCGATGCATCCAGACGCCCCAACCATGAGCCAGCTGGCGGCGGCGAAGATCCGCGAAGCGTACAAGAAGGCAGATGGGAAAGTGCCGGCGAAGGATGAGGTTGTCAGCTACGCCATTGCCGAATTTAAAACAGAGCTAGTGCCAGCTCACGGGGTGTTTGGGTTAAAGCTGTCGGCACTCTCTCGCAGCAATGGCGAGCCGCTGATGGTCAACGTAAACGTCAATACGCCGTTCCCAGAACTTATCCCGGAGATCCGCGAGGACTATGTCTTCGGTGATGTCGAGTTGCTGAAAGATGTCCTGATGATGCTGGAAACCGGTATCCCAGGCTACATCTTCGGCCACGCTGGTACTGGCAAAAGCACAATTATTTCGCAGGTTTGCGCTCGTCTTAATCGTCCGATGATCCGCGCCCAACATACAGCGTCGACTGAAGAGTCGCAAATCGTCGGCCAGATTCTGGCGAAGAACGGCAGCACTTACTTCGAGCCTGGTCTTCTGTCTCTGGCTATGCGCTTAGGTTGGGTTTATCTGGCGGATGAGTACGACTTTGCCTACCCACAAATCCTCGGAATCTATCAGCCGGTTCTTGAAGGTGAAGCGCTGACGCTGAAAGAGGCCACTCCAGAGTGGAGAACCGTTAAACCACACGCCAAGTTCGCTTTCATCGGTACTGGTAACACCAACGGATCAGGCGATGAAACCGGTCTGTATCAAGGTACGAACATTCAGAACGCCGCCAACTTCTCACGCTTTGGCATCGTGGCTGAATCCCAATACATGAAGGCGGCGCAGGAAATCGACATGCTGGTCAATATCGGCGTCGACTTCGATTCGGCTAAGAATCTGGTGAAGTTCGCGACGGAAGTTCGCTCCGCTTACATCTCAGGAAAGGTATCGCAGCCAATCGGTCCGCGTGAGCTGAAGCTGGCAGCCATCGTCGGTCTGGCACGAGGCAATCTCTCTCTTGGCATCAACAAGGCATACGCCAACAAGATGCCGTCCGTCAGCGCCCAGGTCGTCCGTGAAATAGCCCAGCGCATCTTCGGTGCCTAATCCATGAATAAAGGCTGCTTCGGATCATACGTCGTGGCGTCTGAAGTGAATGAGGTTTGTCTGGCTTGCCCAGACAAGCCTCTTTGCCACGAAAAGGTAAAAGAGACGCTGAAAGAACATTTCGGGGATGTTGAAGGCTTCCCCATCGACAACATAGGAAAGCGCAGAAAAAGCGCTAAGGCTAAAAACACATGAAAACTTTACTCATTCGCACCGACTTTTCTTTGGGCGAATCGTCTCTTAAGGCGAACAGAGCGCCCATCGTTGCAGCGGAGAAAGGTTACACCTCGATCATTGTCGCAGATACCAACAATATCGCAGCCATTATCCCGGCCCAGCAGAATGCGCCTGAAGGATTCGATGTGATCGCCGGCGTTCGGGTGCTACTCGTTGACGACGTGGAGTATGAGCATCGCTTACGTGAAGAAGGGATCGCCAAGAAGGATGCGCCAGCGCCAGTGAGAAAGCGGATGTATAGCTTTACCATTCTCGTGAAGAACGACGCAGGGTATGGCGATGTGTGCGAGCTACTGACTATCGCCAATATGCGCGAAAACATTTATATGGTTCCTCGACTGTCCATCGACCATTTGGCCGCCATCTATGCTCGCGGCAATGTGATCATCATGAACAGCGATCGCGACAGTGTTTTCCACCGCGACGACTTCGTTAAAATCATTTCTGCGCTGGTCCGCTCCGGCGGCGCAGAGAACTTCTACAGCGTCGTTTACCCGATTTCCACTCCATTGTATGACCAACTCAATTCACGCGCTCTGAAGGTCGCACAAGCGCTTAAATTGAATCCTGTGGCCATGTACCCCGCTTACTACGAAAGTGAGGAAGATGCTGACCTGAAAGACGTCGCGCACCTCGTCATCAACAACATCAAACTCGATCAGGACTATCGCTTCCGCTTCCCGTATCAGCGCGACAACGGCATTCAGGATCGCAAGCATTTGCTGACCCGGCTGAAAGAGTTTTCCATCCGCATGGGCGTACCGGTTCATCCTGATATGGTCACGGTCAATCAGGACAAAATGACGGAGGCATGTGCGTGGCGGTGGAAGCCAATGCCGGTCACGCTGCCAAAGCTGGCAGACAACGAGGCGAAAGCGCTGACGGAGCTGGCCATCGCCGGCTTGCGTAAGCGTTTAACGACAATCCAGTTTGGCTACAAGCCGGATACAAAGGACTTCAGCACATACACCGCTCGCCTGAAGTACGAACTGGAAACGCTTATCAAGTTGGGTTTCTGCGGTTACTTCCTGATGGTGGAGAATCTGATCAGCTGGGCGCGGAGTAACAACATTCCGACCGGGCCGGGTCGTGGTTCTGCGGCGGGTTCATTGGTGGCGTGGGCCATTGGCATTACCAACATCGATCCGATTCGCCACGGCTTGCTGTTTGAGCGATTCATCAACCCGGAGCGTCTCGACTTACCGGACGTCGATGCCGACTTCAGTCAGGTCCACCGCCCACGAGTTCTGGAATATCTGGAATCCCATTACGGCGAAGAGTATGTGGCCGGCATCCCCAACTTCACCTACCTGGGGATGGCGTCGGCGTTGCGCGATACAGGTCGTATCTTTGGCGTCAGCGCGGATGATTTGGCGGTGTCGAAGCAGCTCAAGCCGTTTGACGACGAAGGTCTGTCTTTGGAAGAAGCCAGGGAAGAGTTGTCGGCGCTCGACAAGTATGCAAAAGCGAATCCGAAGGCGTTCGAGTCCGCGACCAAAATTCAGTCATTGATGCGTGGGTTTGGCAAACACGCAGCGGGTGTGATCGTGTCTGGCGTTCCACTGACAGAAAGGACTCCCGTCGAAAGACGTGGTGATTCGCGCTGTATCGCGTTTGACAAGCGTTACTGCGAGGCAATGGGTCTTATCAAGCTGGACGTGTTGGGACTGGCTACGCTCGATTTGCTGGCTTTATCACGCCAGTACGTCAAAGAGCAGACCGGTCTGGAAGTGGACCTCGATGCAATCCCACTGGACGACAAGAAGGTGCTTGGGGAGATGGCGGAAGGTCACACCATTGGAATCTTCCAGTTGGACGGCGGAACCATGCGCAAATTGCTGAAGAACATTGGCGGCGGCATCGAGCCATTAACCTTCGAATCTACCGTCGCAGTAACCGCACTCCATCGACCTGGCCCAATGCAATCTGGCATGGAAGACACTTACGTCAAGGTGGCGATCGGTTATCAAAACCCAGAGTCGATTCACCCCATGATTGACCACGTTACGGAAAGCACAAACGGCGTACTGGTTTACCAGGAGCAGATCATGAAGTCCGCGCAGATTCTGGCCGGATTCACGTTCGCAGAGGCGGACAACATCAGGAAAGCGATTGGTAAAAAGGACGTCGAGAAGATGCACAAAATCGGTGGCGAGTTCGTGCAACGCGCGACTGAAGGGTGGATTGAGGTCGAGATGGACGACGGATCGGTTGTCCAGGTTCAGAAGACGTCGATGCATATGTGCTCCGACGGCAAGCGTCGGACCATTTACCAGGCCATTGACGAAGATGCCGATATTATGATGTTGGACGCCGCGCATTAAACAATACAATTAGTAAAGCTGTAAACAATGTAATTAGTAGCGCAGTAAACAAGGTGTTTGCTGCGTCACATGGAGAAAATACACATGAAAGTCGCAAAAATAGTGTCCGAAAGACCGGGCTTGTCAGAAGAGAAGGCCAAAGAGATCTGGGACGCATTCGAGAAGTTCGGCGGCTATGGATTTAACAAATCTCACTCCGCCGCCTATGCCACCATCTCCTACCAAAGCATGTACATGAAGGTACACCATCCGGCAGAGTTCTTTGCGGCCGCGCTATCCATTCTCGGCGAAGACAAACACCAGGCGATAGTGAAGGACGCGGCAACTTATGGCGTTCGCGTCATGCCGCCGGACGTCAACATTTCAAGCGGACGCATCGAAATCGGAAAGCTGCCTTCTGGCCAGATAGCGTTATTCGCCCCCTTCTCTTCCGTTAAAGGTTGCTCGGACAACGGATGCGCTGCCATCGTGAATGCGCGGCAGAAGGTCGGTGGGAAGTTCGAAACCTATGAGCAGTTTGAGATGGCCGTGGAGAAACGAGCCTGTAATGCTCGCATACGTGAAGGACTGATGCGCGTCGGGGCGTTCGCTTCCATTCAGCCAGGCACATCGCCGGCAGACGCTGAAGACCGCAAGAAGGATCAGGCGGAGTTGATGGGCAGTCTCTTTACCGGCACCGTGAAGATCGGTCGCGTGTTCGAGTCGACGCCACGGAAGACGGCGGAGTTGTCCGTTCTGATGGAAGAGATGCGCAGCAAGCTGGGCCTGGGCGAGAGTATGGTGACGCCATACATCGGCCTGAAGCCAAAGGTCATGATCATCCTGAACAACGCCAATGGCAGTGATGCCAAGAGCGGCATATTCATGAATAAGGGGTATGAGGACTTCAAGGGGCGCATTGCCAACACTCTGGGCCTCCGTATGGGCGATCTTTATGTCACCGGCGTCATGAAGCGGGCAAAGGGGAAGGATGAGCAGTACACCAAGGATGAAGAGGAAGTGTTTATCGAAGGTATGCGTCGTGAAATCGAGATCATGAACCCAACATACATCCTTGCGTGTGGAGCTTACGCTTCAAGGCTGTTTAACGAGAAGGACAAGATGGGTGATTTGACTGGTCGCAAGGAGTATTTCGCGGACAAAGACTTCACCGTCTTCCATGCTTTCACACCGGGCATCCTTCACTTCCGCCCGGAGGAAGGTGAAAAGCTGGATGAAATTTTGAAAGATCTCTGCGACGCGATTGAAGGCTAACGCAACTACCAAAATCCGCCTTAATTCAGCGCTTTACCCCCTTCCCCACTGAGATAAAATCTACCAAACAACGAAACTACTTGTTTGGTAGATAACTCATAAGGCAGTCAAAATGAAACAAACTCTGGTCGGTTTATTGCTTCTGGTTCCAGCGGCCGCGTTCGCTGAATGCACCACCGTGGGTGAATACACATCTTGCATGTACATCGACGGCAACCATGTTCGCCAGGTGACAACCGGACCTGGCGGCCAGCGTATCGAGCAAAATACGCGACTCAATTCTGACGGCAGCATCGACGGCTACACGACGGGCGACTTGGGTGATCACACCACCTCTATCCGCCGGCTTCCTGATGGCAACACCATGATCAAGACTGACGGCAAAACGCAGATCTGCAACGAGCTTAAATGCTACTGACCACAAGGGGTGAAAGCCCCTTTTTTTTGCGATAACATATATGTACACACTTACATATACAGGCAGCACATGAACAAATCTCTCATTGAACAAATCCTGGAAGACCTCAACTTCGACAAAAACAATCTCGATGAGGTCTGGCGCGAACAACCACGCCTTCTGATGCAGTACGGATACAAGCTGGCCGAAGCAGAGCGATCGATGGCCGACGCCAAGCGAAAGCTGGACGTCACGGAGGCGAGAATCTATCGAGAAGCCCGTTCAAAGCTGGGTTTTGACGGCGTCAGGATCAGCGAAAGCACACTGGACTCTCGCGTAAAAAGCGACCCTTCCTACGTCACCGCTCGCGCTCTCTATGACGACAGCAAGTATCAGGTGGATGTTTATAAACAGGCTGTGTCAGCGTTTTCTCACCGCAGAGACATGATCGTCCAGGCGTCAAAGGCATTCATTATCGAGATGGAAAGGTTGGGCGATGGGCGTTTTTCTGGCCCCCGCAGTTAATCATTCTTCCCGCATTTTGTATCTTGCTTATATGCAAATACATAACTAATATAGCTGTGTCGAATACGACCAGAACGCCACTAACGCTAATGCGCAGCCGGCCATATAAAAAAAGAAAATCGAGGATTTACACATGTCAGTTCAAGCACTGTTACGCCGCAGTAAGAAGGCTCTCGAAGAGGCACGTCCTACTCGTGGGCAGGATTTGGAGAAGCTGAAAGCAGGTGAAAACTATCTGCGAATCTTCCCGAACAAAGCGGATCCGGAGAACGGCGACTTCTTCCACCCATACGGTTTGCACTATGCCAAGCAAACTGGACCGGATGGCAAAATTCAATATTCGGCGGTCCTGTGTCAGCACCACACCCACAACAAACATTGCGCCATCTGCGACATGGTTGAAGAGGCAAAAATCTACCATCGCGGCAACGAAGCGATGAAAGATATGATCAACGATGTGCGAGCCGGTTTGCGCTATGTCGTTATGGGTATGCTGTCGAACAATGAAAACTTCTCTGGCTGCGAAGGTCCGAAACTTATTGACCTGCCTCAGACGGTATTGGATGACATCATTGCTCTGATGGAACAGGACTACGAAGACGAAGTCGGTGAACCACTGAGTCGTGAGCGTGGTTTTGCATATCTGATCAAGCGTACCGGCACCGGTCGCGACACCAAGTATGAAATTACGCCTAAACGTAAACTGAAGTCTCCGATCACCCAGGCTCAGCTTGACGCACAGCCTAACTATCTGGATTTCGTGAACCAGAACGATTCGGCGAAAATTCCGCTGACTACCCGCATGGTATCCGCAACTCTGGGTATCGCTCCACCAGCAGGTTTAGCGGACAGTGCCGGCGCTCTGCCAGGTATGTCCGTTGGCGCACTGCCGGGCATGTCCGAAGGCTCAACCTATATTCCGAAAGAAGAGCCGGTTGGCAAAGGCATTGATAACGAAATCCTGAACGAAGAGCTGGAACGCGCTGAAGAGGCGGTCTATGAAGAAGTGAAGGAGTCGAAGGCAGCTGAAGCAGCTCCGGCGCAGGAAGACAGTTTCGAAGATGAGTTAGCGGCACTCGCTGCGCTCGGAATGTAACCCACCATTCCTGCAACTAACGGGCGTCTACGGACGCTCGTTTCATTTGGAGAGCAAGCCTATGAATTATCTCTTCGTCGACGGCAATGGGTTGGGTTACTACCACCATGAGTCTGACAAGCTGAGTAACGGTGAAATGGAAGTTCAGGCCATCTTTGGCTTCCTGAAAAACGTTCGTCGCTATGCGTCCATCCTGAGAGCGCGACCGGTCATCCTGTGGGATGGTTTCTCAGATAAGCGCCGCGAATTTTACCCGGAGTACAAATCCAATCGCGATGAAGACGCGAAAATGAAGTCGATGAAGGAAGGTTTCGCCAAGCAGAAGCCTTTCATTAAAGACATTATGCGTGTGGCCGGCGTCAACCAGATTACCGCCGTGGATGGCGAGGCAGACGACCTGGCTGGCATGTTGGTGGCCAAATACCGCCACGACGACAACGTCGAAAACGTCTATCTGCTTACCGGCGACTCTGACTGGAAGCAGCTGGTTAACGAGAAGACGACGTGGGTCGCCTTACGTGAAGATGCCAAGCACAAGCGCATCAACATGGAAATGTTCGCAGAGCTGACCGGCTACCCAACGCCAAAAGCGTTTCTTGAAGGTAAAGCGCTGCAAGGTGATAAGTCGGACAACATTCAGCAGGTGGGCGGCATTGGCGAGAAAGGTGCGCAGGATCTGCTTCACGAGTATGGCTCAATCGTCTCTCTGGTTCGGGGCATCAACGATGGCTCAATCGTCATTGACTCCGGGCGTAATAAAACAGCCGTCAACAAGTTGGCTCGTAACGAGTTCAATGAGAAGACAGGCTGCAAGATGCTGGATGCTTTTCTGCGAAACATCAAACTGATGAACCTCATCCAGACGCAATTTGCCCCAGCCAAGCTGGATATCGTTCGCGGCGAGCAGGACTTTAAGGGGCTGGAAGAGTTGTGTAATCGGCTGAATTTCCGGTCCATCGTAGAGGACTTTGAGGTGTTTGTGGTGCCATTTGAGCGCTACTGCGGGGCTTCCTCATGATTACGTCCATTGTACGTTTGGGAGAGACAACCACGGCGAACAAGCTGGCTATGGAAATGGCGCACCAGTTTGGCACGTACTCGATCAACGGGTTCAAAAGCATTCTCGAAACCAACGGGTTGAAGCTGACTTACCGCGAAAAATTGATGGTTGTCGATCATTTGATGACCGCATTAACCCGAATCACAAAACTATTTTCATCTGGCGGTCTGTCATTCGACGCAGAGAAGGCGAAGACATACATCGTCCATCAATTAAACACAGGGGTAGAACAAAATGGCTAAAAGTCCATTGGCATTGGCGTTAGGCAAGAAGCTGGGTAAAAACGACGAAATCCAGAAGGTTGAGCAGTGGATTGATACCGGATACCCACCGCTGAATGAAGTGGTATCAGGAGATCTGGAAGGCGGCTTCCCATGCGGGCGCATCGTTGAGGTGTTCGGTCCTCCGTCGGCTGGTAAGACGTTCCTTGCCACCAAAGCGATGATTGCCGCTCAGAAAGCGGGTGGCGTCTCAATGTTCCTCGACCACGAGAACAGCTTCGATGTTGGTATGGCTGTCGGTATGGGTCTGAATGCGGATGAAGACGAAGGTCAGTGGATCTACAAACAGCCAGACACTTTTGAAGACGCGATCGACTTAACGGGCCAGCTCCTTTCAGCGATCCGTAAAGGAGAGTTGATTCCAGCTGACGCGCCAATCGTCATCGTTTACGACTCGCTTGCCTCGATGGTTCCGCGCCAGAAGTTCGAGAAGTTCGAGAAGATGGCGGACGGCACGGCCAAAGAGAAAGACGAGCTGAATATGAACGACAACACGGCGCTGGCGCGAGCGACCTCAGCTAACCTGCCGACGCTGGCTAAGTGGGCGCAGAAATATAACGCCTGTCTCATCTTCCTGAACCAAGTTCGTACCAAAATGGGCGTAATGTTCGGCGATCCGACCACGTCACCGGGTGGCGACTCTCCGAAGTTCTACGCTTCCGTCCGAATCAAGTTGGGCGGTGGCCAGCTGAAAGACGGTGGTGATCGCGTTGGTCAGCGTGTTACCGCCGAAGCCGTGAAGAACAAGGTCGCGCCGCCATTCGGCAAATGTGAGTGGAACTTCTACTTCGATCCGTCCCGCAGCCTGGACGTTATGGAGTCGATGGTGGAATACATGCTGGAGAATGGCTATCTGCCTAAGAGCGCGACCGGGCGCATCGAGATCGACGGCAAGAAGTACACCAAGTCCCAGATTGTCGATTTGTACCGTAAGCAGGATTTGTCGACAGTCGTGAAAGCGATCAAGCGTATTCAGGCGAGTCGAGTGAAGGAAGAAGTCGAAGAGGCTGAGGAAGCGTAGTCGACCGACAAAAACAATCAGGCGTCCATTGGGCGCCTTTTTATTTTCGTTGTTTGTATGTATGCATTTACTTAGAATATATATAAGAAATTAACTCATCTGAGGAAATAGAGACGATGGAAATCAAGTATCTGTCAGACGGTAGAAAAGTGGTTGTCGTGGGTCAGCTGAACCAGACCGAGACGATCGTTCAGGAAGTGTTTGTGACCGAAGCCGGCGACGAGCTCCCTGGTGGCGAGCGCTTTGTCACCAAATCACTGCATGATGTGCCGGTTGAGTCGTGGTATTCACGCGAAGTGAACCAGATCACTCAGAAAATTAAGGACGCCCAGGTGGAACTAAAGCGCGTTCATGATCAGATAACGGAAAGCAAGTCCAGGCTGCGTACATCTCTCAAAATCTCCGAAAGCGTAAGGCAGCTATCTACGGCGCTGGAGAGTCGGGGTGTAGAGAGTTTTTGCGACATTCTTACCGGCAAGATGAAGTTCGCTGTAGTCGGTGGAGGTCATTACCCAGAAAATAAAGAGCCGCACATGTTGCGGCTTTTTGTCTTTGTGTCTTGATGATATGTATTCACATATATAACATATAAGAATAGAGCCTTTCCATATTTGCGGCGCAGCTTAGACGCCGTGGCCAAACCCATATAATTAGCAAACAAGTTGTTTACTGCGTTAGAGAAAATCATGAAAGACGTAATCCCCGAAGAGTTCTTTGAGAAGGCAGTTGGTGCAATGGAGAAGTCCAGATATTGGGAGATCCTCGACTGCCCTACCGTATTAAATCTGGCAGAGACGCAAGCCAGACTCGCGGGAGAGCGCATCCCTCACGCCATCAGGACTTCAGCCAGACGTATGCTTACGCGCGTTAAGGAAGCGGAGGCAAGGCGTCTCCTGATGGGTGTAGCCAATGCGATGGATCCAGCTGAGAAAATGAAGGAGTTCGAAAATTACCGCACGAGAATGGTCTGGCTGGTGGCCTCGGAACTTCTCGAAGCGGCACGTATTGGCAGCGTTGCGCAGTACCGGAAGCAACGACAGGAGATGGCGATCCGCTCTAAAGCCGTCGCCAGCGCCTTGGCCATTTAAACGCGAATTATGCCGAAACAAGTTGGGACTGAATGAAAACAATATTTGTGACCGTCGAAATCGACGTACCGGACCACGCCTCACGCAAAGATATTGCCGACTTCGTTGATGTCGAATACGGCCAAGTTGGTGGCATGAAGCTTGATAATCCGTGCCGTGGCGATGCGACAGAGATCGTGAGTGCAACGTGGGAACCGGCCGATAAAGAGAGAGGTTGAAAATGGGTAAAGAAGACGAGTCATTCCGTGCGGCCTTTGATGTCTGGCAGGATAAAACGGATTGGGTGCAGAAAGATCGGCGCTTTGACGTGCTAAATCCTTGGGGTATGCATCGCGCCGACGTGCTGAAGGCATTCATCGAGCATTTGGAAGGTCGCATTACGGAGCTGGAGCTTGATTGTGCCGAGTATCTCAAGTTTAAAGAAGTGATGGAAATGGCCTCACGGCATCTTGCGAACGACGAGCCGTTAGACCTTGAATCTTTGTTCAGGGGCGAATTGGCGTCAGCCATGTTCTCGATGATGTTTGCCGGCGAGTTTAAGCGCAGCGGCGCGACCAATTACCTTGAACTTAGTTATGACGTTCCTGAGTTTGGTGGCGTGATTGTCACCATCCAGAAGCAGGACGGCAAGACGCCAGGCCAGCGAGTTGGGGAGCTGGAAGAAAGAATCGCCGAACTGGAGTCCCGCACCGTGACGCTGCCAGATTTGCGGCAGATAGTATCCGGTGACAGGTATGTATGGTCAGATGGCGTTTTCAACTACAACCAAGATGTTAAGAAAGCGATAGCCGACGCTGGCGTCAAGTTGAGGACTGAGTGATGTTGACTCTCGAATACCATTCAACGCAGCAGCTGCGGGAGCGCATTGCCTCAACGCTACGGAAATATAGTCTGTAGTCTGTCCTTTGTGGTATGTATGTAAATACCTACAAAACTAAAAGGCATCGCTTAGATGCCTTTGCAAAAACAATATAATTACTAAACAAGTTAATTACTAAATAATGGGAACACACATGAAAGGTTTGGTTCGGATTTACAACTCCATCGACAAAGAGATTCTCCCCTACTTCTTGGTGGAGCTTGGCGGGACCACCGCGCCAACTCTCACGGTTGACGAAAAGTCGCTCGTGTTGGAGAAGCTGGAAGCGAGAATTGCTGAAATTATCCCCGAACATTACTGCGATGGCATGAAGCCTGATGGTGACGGTGTTTTTTGGATTAATGGCGGTTGTCTGTATGTCGAGGATGCGGAAGTGATCAGCGACAGCGATGCCACCCATCTTGAAAGGCTATTGTGTCTTTCTACTTTTTAACATCATGTACGTAGACATTTACTTATAAGGGTGTATTATGCCGCTCCTGTCCGTTATTGCGTCGCTTTTCCTTGTAGTGGATAGCGTCTTCATAGGCAGCTTCAGAAATGCTCTTTTCCCTGTAAGTGGTCGAGTGATCGACATAGTTGTCGGTGTGTTTTTTTGCATTTCTATTTGGAAGCTGGCTGGCGCATGAAAGGTTTATTGGCAGTATCGTTAATGTTGTTCTCGGCTCTCTCTATTGCGGATGAGCAGAAGGTCGAGCAGTGTGACATGAATATCCTGAAGATTGAAAATGGTGAGTTGGCACAGGCGGGTCACGCGATGGGCCTGGCCATACTGACCTCAGATTCAACTCAGTTTTATGCGGTGGTAGGTGATCGAATCATCAACTCCCCAATCCTAATGGACCACAAGGGTCAGAAGACCGGTCAGAAAGCTGGCACCGCATTCTTCATGCGAGACGGCAGCTTTGGCGTGATGTATGACGACTTTGGGTACGTGTTTGATAACTGCAAGAAGGTGGCGTGATGGATATCGGCAAAAGCATTGAGATGGAAAAGATAAGACCGTACTGGCGAGCCAAAGGCTTTACGCGCCCGGAGAACTTCTCCACCACGCTGGAGCGGAACGACTGCCAGATCGTGTATCGATACCGCTCATGGCAAATGATTGAGCACGGAGAGAAGAAAGCCAGGGTGAAGTCACACAGCCTCTACAATCTCTTGACCTCCATCACCTAATTCAACGACTGACGTTAGTGAATGCTAACCGTTGAATATCAAGCTCTCTCAGGTTAGTAACCACTAGGGGGCTTGATAAAAATCTCTTAATCCGATGCGTTATAGCAATCGCCGCTGATGGCATATAGTGCCGCTGGCAGCATACATAACACCGCTCACAGCATACATAATACCGCTCACAGCATACATAATACCGCTCACAGCATACATAACAAAAAAGCCCTCAATTTGAGGGCTTGGGCCTGTGACCAGCAAACCACTTTTAACCTACCAAAGTACCGCTGACAGCATACGATTCAGGCTTATTGCCGCTGGCAGCATACCGAATACCGCTGGCAGCATACATAACACCGCTGGCAGCATATCAAAGCAGCTTCAGCCCGTTACTCAGTATCTCAATAAGCTTGATATTCTCAGGCGTCAAGTCCGCTGACAACTCTGCTATCTTGTTGATCATGTTTTGCTTTACGGCGTCCATATCGCCTTTCCCCTGTGGCGCTTCAACCTGCTCTACCAGCTTCTCAGGATTATCCGGCTTCTCTTCACTTACAGCTTTAAGCTTCGGATTTCGGCCGTGGATCTGGATGTATACGGAGCGGCCTCGCTTCACTTCTGAGTAATCGAGATACCCAAGTTCCTGAAGTGATTTAAGACCGTTCCTGATGGTCTGGTTCTGGGAGCTGACGCTCGCGCTGTTCAGATTCAACCTTGCGCGAAGACGAGCCAGAGAGATCGGCGCCGGCCGCGTCGGAAGGCTCTCAATGAAGGTGTATAGCGCCTGGGCGGTTTCTTTTCGTGGGAGTTTGTTGATGACCTTCAGCTGGAGTAGGACTTTGTGATCGAACCGGTACAACTCCGACAGCTTGGGCTCGGCGTGAAATATGATGGTGTCGTTCTTCTCGTTGTAGTCCACGCTATTGACCAGGTGAACCATGAGCAGAGAAATCTTGTTCGATCCGTCAACGTTCTTTTCTTCGTATGTGCGCTGGAAGGACAGGGTCGTGCGCATTATCTTCAGCAGACTGTTTGTAATCCTGTCTCGCAGCGTCTTTCGTATCTGGGAGGATGGGTACCCGCAGAACTTGGCAAACTTCGTGATGCTCAGCTCAACGCGCCCACTGGCCTCTCCGTATTCGGCGAGAGATCGGACGACGCCGACCCACGTCTTGAAGTCATGGTCCATATCGAGGCGAGGCCCGGTGATTTTAATGTCTGAGTAACCCTCAGATCTCGCCACCTCAAGCTGAACAAGTTCTTTCGAAGCGTCTATCTGATTTGAGTTATTTCGTTTACTGTTTCTCGTGCCTTTGAGTGTTGGGACAAACAAGCCGAGTCTCATCAATGCGATGGGCTGTACGGTATTGTTGTTGTTGGGGGTGAGGTCGCCTGTGTACAAGCTAGGAACACTTTCGTCGATCGCGTCATCGTCCTCGATTAACGGTATGTTTTCTTTCTTGTTTTTCTTTCTTGTGGACATGTGGATACCTCATTACCAAAACCGCTGACAGCATACTCCATTTGCAGTTGACAGCATACTTAAAACAGTCCATAGCATACGACAAACCGCTCGCAGCATATCCTGTACCGCTCACAGCATACGAGAATAGCCTCTCAAGGCAGACGTGGCGCGGCTTGCGGGGATCGGGGATCTCTTTGGATCTAATATATGATCTCTATAGGGATCTTATTATTTGGATCTATCCGGTTGATATGTGGATAACTTCTCTCAGAAATATTTCACATCACGACTAGGCACATTCAACAAAGCCTAATCGAATTGTTTTATGATCTCCCTGGCCAACAAAAAACTAACGAGACGACTATGGGCGATTTGAAGCACCTCAAGTATGTGAAGCGTCTGGAGGATGGCTCTTTCTCCGTTATACCGACAAAGCAGGTCGAAACCCAAAAGGATTTGTGCAGTCTGTGTGGCATTGAGTCTGTATGCCGCATTCGCATTGCTCGCGAGCGTATCAAGCAAGCTGGCGCGGAAGTATCAATGTCATCGTGCAAACGCTACGTCCCTATCCTGACGTTCCGCAAACCGCACGTTGGACTGAATCTGACCTTCTTCAACACGATCCGCGCCGGGACTACATGGGCGTTTCGTCTGAATAAGGGCAGCATCGTATGCCTGGCAGACGCAGAGACAGGAGAGCCTATCAGGTTCATGAGAGTGGAAAGCGTTCGCACCGGAGGTGTAGACAGTCTTCTCGCCAAACACGCTCGATTCAACCATCTTGCCGTAGGTGGCAAAGGTGCGGAGTTCACGAGGAACTTTGTCAAGAAAGCCTATGGCCACTTCCTGAAGGAAGATGGGATGCTGACGGCGATATACCTGCGCAACATCAAATCTGACTTCGACTACCAGTACCACGACGCGACCGACGTTCTGTATATCGACGGAAAGCCGGCGCCTGATAACGTTATTTCCATCAGTCGATCCTGATCACCCTCCCGCCGACTGCCTTAGTCGGTGTTTTTTGCCATGATGATATGTACTTGCTTACATATCTTTTTAAAACGATAATCGCCCACCTGTAAGACACCAATCCGCCTTTCAATTCAGCTTTTACGCCGTATGCATATGCATATAATTAAGCGAAACAAAGGAGAAAATACACATGAGCAATCCTTTCGGACTGATCTCTGATCAGCACTACAACAACTGGAGCCAGTTCGGTCGAACAATCGGCCTCGACTACAACTCGCGGCTGAAAATCCAGCTTGAAACAACGCTTGAAGCAGCAAAAGCAATGAAGGCAGCGGGTTGCGAATATCTGTTTTGTGCAGGAGATACCTTCCACGTTCGCGGAACACTCCTTCCCTCCGTCCTGAACTACGTGACCGAAACGTACAAACAGATCATCAACGAGATTGGGCTGAAGGTCGTCATGCTGGCCGGCAACCACGATTTAGAAACGAATGCGTCAGTCTACTCGTCAAATGCATCAAGCAGCCTGGCAGGCATTGGCGTTCACGTCGTCTGTGGCGCTCCATACAGCGTTAAGGTGGGCGATGCGACCATTCATCTGGTCAGCTGGCGCGAAAGCTACACAGAGCTTCTGGTGGACCTGAAACAAGTTCGCGCTGAAGCGGGTGATGGTATTCACGATCTGATTATCCACGCGGGGATTAACAACGCGATCCCAACCATGCCAAACACCGGCATCGATGCCGAAGATCTGAAAGCGCTTGGATTCCGCAACGTCTACGCCGGCCACTACCACAACCACCGCGAAATTCTGCCAGGCGTTATCTCTATCGGCGCACTGAACCACCAGCAATGGTCTGACGTGGGCAGCATCGCCGGCTACATGATTGTGAATGCAGACGGGACGTTTAAGCAGTACGAAACATCCTCGCCGAAATTCATCGCGCTGGAAGGCGAGATTAGCGAAGAGGATCTCAAAGGCAACTACGTCCGCTATCGCGCAGAAGTGGAATCGGACGAAGAGGCAGCGGAGATTCGCTCAGAGCTCGATGCGATTGGCGCGGCTGGTGTGGTCACTGCTTTTGTCCGCAAACGTGCGCTGGCGGTGTCTGGGCCAAGTACGGCGGATACGCGGCGCATAGACAGTCTGGGTGAGTCCATCAGCTCATACTGCAAGGCGCAGCATGAAAAGACCAAAGACTTCGATCTGACCGCGCTGGATTCTCTGTGCAGAGAAATCCTGATGGAAGCCGAAAGCGCCGGAACATCGGATTGAAGATTTTAATTCCCGACAAGACCGCGCTGCAACGCTTGAATAGCGGGATGACTGTCTGTGTTCATAGAAAACACTTTGAAAGTGTCGTGAGAAAGAGTCTGGCCCGGTACGTGAAAACTGGCTTGATTGAGAAAGTGATTTTCACCTCTCACATCGAGTACCGCCGCGCAAAACTTTCTGAAAATACTAACCCGGAGCGGTTATGAAATTTCTACAGCTTAAAATCGAAAACTTTATGGTCATCGGGGAAGCGACTGTCGATCTGGATGCTCGCGGACTCCTGCTGATCCAGGGCATCAATAGCGCGGACTCCAGTGCCGCCAGCAATGGCGCGGGTAAATCCACGCTGATGAACGCGCTGATGTGGTGTCTGTATGGCGAAACAGCCACGGGTTACAAAAGCGATGATGTGCTTTCCAGCCACAACCCCAAAAACTGTCGCGTAACGGTGATGATTGAGGATGAAGGCCAGAAGTACGCCATCATCCGCCACCGCAACCACAAAGAGTTTAAGAACCGCTTGCTGGTGCGCAGCGAGGATGGCGATTTAACCAAGGGCAAAGATACGTTAACCCAGCAACTGGTTGAGCGTCTTATCGGTTCGTCAAAAGACGTCTTCATGGCGTCCATTTACGCCAGTCAGGAGGCGATGCCAGATCTGCCTGGCATGAGCGACAAGAACCTGAAGGAGATCGTCGAGGAAGCGGCCGGGGTCACTCGTTTAACCAAAGCGTATGCGGTGGCGCGTGAACGAGCCAACAACGCAGCGAGCCAGGTCAATATCATCCAGACGAAGATTGACGCCAAGCTGTCGGTCATCGATACCACGGAAGAGACGATAGGTCGTTTGCGTGAGTCGTCTGATCGGTGGGTGGAGACGACGAAGGAATCGGCCGATCGCGCAAGGATACTCAAAAATAATGCCGAAGTTGCGCTGACCGAGCATCAAATGTCACACAGTGACGACGATATCGAAATCGAACGCATTAAGCGCCGCATTCAGGAAGAACAGGCGAAGATGTCCGGCCGCGCGGAACACGATGCCAAGGTGTCGAAAGCCAACACCATTGTCGCGACGATGAGGGCTGACATCCGTAGCCTGGTGGCCGAGAAAGACCGCAAGGTTAAGCAGATCCAGCGTCACCAGAAGGACGCGGAGGTTGTCGACTCTAAAATCGGATCGCCATGTACGACGTGCGGTAAACCATATTGCGAAGAAGACTTGGGAGCAGTCCGCGCCAGCCATAAGGCGTTGGCCAGACAGGTTCTCGAAGAAGCGAAAGATGTGGCCGCCAAACACAAAACGCTGGCTGAAAATCTTGAAAAAGCTGAAGCCATTTACGATACGTTGGTTGCCGCCACTCCAGACGTTTCGGCGATCACTGCAACCATATCCAGCCTCAATACTCAGCTGACCAAACTGAATGCGAGCAAATCTGAAGAGAACATGCTGGCGTCCAGGGTGAAGCAAGCCGACGATGCGCTGAAGCAGATCATGGAAGCGAAGAACCCACATACGGCGAACATCACACAGCTGGAAAAGACGCTCTCAGAGACGCGCAAAACGTTCAAAGAGCTGAAGGAGTCTATGGGTGAGGCCAAAGCACGCCATGAGCTGCTGGAACGCGCCAAAGCGGTTTACGCACCATCCGGCGTCCGCTCACACATCCTCGCGTCGATTACGCCGTTCCTGAATGCCAAAACGTCGGAATATCTGTCCACCCTTTCCGACGGAAACATCACGGCCGAATGGTCGACGATGGAGGAAACGAAGAAGGGCGAAGTTCGTGATCGCTTCAACATCGCGGTGGAGAAGACTGGCTTCAGTCGAGACTTCCGTGGTCTGTCTGGCGGCGAGAAGCGCAAGGTCCGTATCGCTTGTGCGCTGGCGCTTCAGGATCTGGTGGCCAACCGTGCGAGCAAAAACATCGAGCTGTTCATCGGCGATGAAATAGACGATGCGCTGGACGCGGCAGGACTTGAGCGTCTGATGTCCATTCTGGAGATGAAGGCTCGTGAGCGCGGGACGGTGATGATCATTTCGCACAAAGAAATGAAGTCGTGGTTCCGGGAAACCATCACTCTGGAAGTGAAGGACGGGCGCAGCTATGTCCTGTAAGTTAACACCGGCACAGTTTATCCAGGCGGTCAGTTTGACCGCTTCACTGATTAAGCTGATTAGCGCATCGAAGGAAACCATCATTGCTCACCGGTCAGTTGCGATTGAGATGGACATTTTTAATGTACCGCTTGACGAAAATGACAGCGTAAAGGAGGCGATCCATAGAATGGCGCTGGAGCTGGCCGGTCTTACACGATATGAGCTAGGGCCGCTCGTTCCCATCAGTCATGGCATGGCGGTGTCGGATATGTCTGGCAGCATCGAGAATGACGTCATGATCCAGAACTTCTTCGCCGGGAAGATGGTCGAGATAAACGCTATATGCTCAGGCAACGACAGACCAGCTTTCAGTGGGTCCGCGCATTTAAACAATTCTCCTGAATGCTACGGCTGTGTGGTGGCGATGTTTGACGAAAGCAATCAATGTGTATTCTCTGCTAAAGGCGAAGTTATGAGGCTTATTGGCCAGCCCGAAATTATCGCCTGTGGTCTTGCTGAATCTCAGACCCGGATGAACGCTTTCTCGGATTTTGTGAATGAGTACGTGAAGCGCGGCCAAGTGGCTGGTCTGGTGGATCTTGGTCAGACCGAGCCAATGAAAAACAGATCGGAAATAGAAATTGAACCTGTACGCCAGAAGACGGCGCAGGATATGTCACACCTTTGGGGGATGTTTTAAATGGGAAAGAAAATCAGGATCGCCGGACTTGATCCGTCATTGTCGAACTTTGGTATTTCAGTCGGTACGCTCGACATTGAAACCAACAAGGTGGATATCGAGAAGTTTTACCTGGTGGAAACAAGCGCTGGTGGGAGCAAGAAACAGGTCCGCGTAAACAGTGATGATCTGCGTCGAGCCAATGAAATCTGGCGTAATTTGAAGCCAGTCATTGACGATGCGCAGCTTATTTTTGCCGAGCTGCCAGTGGGCAGCAAGTCGTCAAGAGCCCAGACGTCATACGGCATTTGCCTTGGCGTACTGGCTTGCATCAACAAGCCACTCATTCAGTTAACCCCAACGGAGATTAAACAGTATGTCGGCGGAAAGAAAGACACTTCAAAGGCAGAAATCATCGAGTGGGCTGTATCTCAGCAACCAAATGCTCCTTGGCTTAAGAAAAAAACTAAAGGTGTCGAAACCCTCGTCAACAAGAACGAACACCTTGCCGACTCCGTTGCCGCAATCTACACAGGACTGACGACGGATCAGTATCAGAACGCGGCCAACATGATGCGGTCTTTCGCTTCATAAGTTGATATGTATTTACATACTTAATATCATGTGTCCCACATATAGCAAAAAACCAACGTGGGACACACATGATATACGTCATCAAGCGAGACGGCAGCAAAGAGCCTCTCTCCGAAGAGAAGTACAATCGAGTGCTGATGTGGGGTGTCGAAGGCATTGATAATGTCAGCGCATCCAGCATCGCATTTGCCGCAGCAAACAGCATCGTCGACAACGTCACTACCTCCGAATTACATGAGTCGCTGGTTAAAGCAGCCGCCGACTTAATTAGCGTCAAAACCCCCAACTACAGCCAGGTCGCAGCACGTCTTAACATGTTTAAGATCCGCAAAGACGCCTTTGACCAGTACGAATACCCGGACTTCTACGAGCACATTCTGAAGAACATCGGCCGTCGTGTTTACGACAACGAAATCCTGCACAAATACACCTGCGAAGAGATTGATGAGCTGGGCTCTTACATCGACCCGGAGCGTGACGACAAATTCGGCTACGCCGCGACCGTCCAGCTGCGTCAGAAGTATCTGGTTCAGAACCGCGTTGATGGCAGCGTGTATGAGGCGCCGCAGCACATCTACATGCTGGTCGGCATGTGTCTGTATCAGGATTGGGAAAATGGCGCGGCCGGCAAGTCTCGTCTGGAAATGGTGAAAGGGTTCTATGATGCGACCAGTACGTTCAAGCTGTCTCTACCTACTCCGATCATGGCTGGTGTTCGCACACCTACTCGTCAGTTCTCCAGTTGCGTTCTGATTGAAGCGGGAGACAGTCTCGACTCCATTAACGCTGCGAACAACGCTATCGTTAAATACGTTTCCCAACGCGCAGGGATTGGCATTAACTTTGGCGCGATCCGTGCGCTGGGCAGTCCGATTCGCAATGGTGAAGCGCAGCATACTGGCGTGACCCCGTTCCTCAAGATGTTCCAGGCGGCAGTTAAATCCTGTTCCCAGGGTGGCGTTCGCGGTGGCGCAGCGACGGGCTATTATCCGTTCTGGCATTACGAAGCTGAAAGTCTGCTGGTCCTGAAGAACAACCGTGGCATTGAGTCGAACCGCGTTCGCCATATTGACTACGGTGTGCAGCTGAACCGTCTGATGTATCAGCGTCTGATCCGTCGCGAGAATATCTCTCTGTTCAGCCCACATGACGTGCCTGGCTTGCTCGATGCCTTCCATGCAGATCAGGATGAGTTTGAGCGTCTGTATACCAAATACGAAGCCGACGAATCCATCCGCAAGAAATCTGTGCCGGCAGTCGACCTGTTCTCTTCTCTGATGCAGGAACGCGCTTCCACCGGTCGCATTTACATCGCCCATGCGGATCACATGAATACGCACGGCGCTTTCGATCCAAATATCGCACCGGTTAAGCAGTCCAACTTGTGCGCTGAAATTGCTCTGCCCACCAAGCCAATGACGGCGCCGGGCAGCGACGATGGCGAGATCGCTCTGTGTACGCTGTCGGCGTTTAACCTTGGCGCTATCGAGTCTCTGGATGAACTGGAAGAGATCGCCTTCTACGGCGTGACGGCGCTCGATTGTCTGCTGGATTATCAGGACTATCCGATGAGCGCGGCAGAGCAGTCTGCCAAGGCCCGTCGCAGCTTAGGTATTGGCGTGACCAACTTCGCTTACTGGCTGGCGAAGCATGGGGTGAATTACTCCGGCAAAGCGGGTAACAAGCTGACCCACGAAACGTTTGAAGCGGTCCAGTATTACCTGCTGAAAGCGTCTAACAAGCTGGCGAAAGCCAAAGGCAAATGCGACTGGTTCAACGAAACTCGTTACGCCAATGGCGAGATGCCAATCGACACATACCGCAGCCAACTGGATAAGCCGCAGTATGAGGCCAACTACCCTCTCCTTCTGGATTGGGAAGCGCTGCGCGTCGATATCGCCGTTCATGGTCTGCGTAACTCGACGCTGACCGCCCAGATGCCGTGCGAGACGTCCAGTCAGATCACCAACTCCACCAATGGCATTGAGCCGCCGCGCGGCGCGGTGTCCATCAAGTCGTCCAAGGACGGCACGATCCGAATGGTCGTTCCAGATTACGAGAACCTGTCCGCCGGCTATGAATTCCTTTGGGATATGCCGTCCAACGAGGGGTATCTGATCAAGGTCGGCATTATGCAGAAATTCATCGACCAGTCCATTTCTGCCAACACCAACTACGACCCGAAAGCGTTCCCTGGCGGCAAGGTTCCGATGCAGACCATGCTGCGTGATCTGATGCTGGCGTATGACCTTGGCGTCAAAACGCTGTACTACCACAACACCCGCGACGGCGCCGGTGAACGTGAAGAAGAGAAGATTACGCACCAGGCACATCTTCCGTCCTCGACTGAGATTGTCGAAGAAGAGGAAGAGTGCGACTCCTGCAAAATCTAACGCAGATGGTGGGCGAAAGCCCACCTTTTCAACTGCTTGAGCGCCTTTAACTAGTAAATAAAATGTTTACTAACTTACTAAACAAAATCTTTCCTAACTTATTAAACAAGGTGTTTAAATAATGTCTTACTCAACCTTCCGGCTTGGCGCAAATGACGCCACCAAAGAGCCGATGTTTCTGGGCAACTCGGTCAACGTCGCTCGCTACGACGTCCAGAAATACCGTGAATTTGAAAAGCTGATTGAGAAACAGCTGTCTTTCTTCTGGCGCCCGGAAGAGGTGGATATCAGCAAAGATCGCATCGACTTCAACACCAAACTTCAGGAACATGAGCGGCACATCTTCACCAGCAACCTGCGTTACCAGACTCTGCTGGACAGCGTACAAGGTCGCAGCCCAAACGTGACACTGTTACCTCTGGCGTCCATCCCGGAGCTGGAAACGTGGATTGAAACCTGGGCCTTCTCCGAAACTATTCACAGCCGCAGCTACACCCACATCATTCGCGGTATGGTTGACGACCCGAGTGAGATTTTCGACGGCATCGTAACGGACGAAGAGATTATTTCCCGCGCGTCGAGCGTGTCGGCTGAGTACGACAAGCTGTATCAAATGATCTGCGCTCGCGAGCATCTTGGGGAAGACGAATTTGAACGTCTGTATGCGTCTGAGTTCGACGGAAAGCCATACCCGATGGAACGCCAGCTGTTCCGTACTCTCGTCTCTGTGAACGCGCTGGAAGCGATCCGCTTCTATGTCAGCTTTGCCTGTACGTTCGCGTTTTCAGAGCGGAAGCTGCTGGACGGCAACGCGAAGATCATGCGTCTGATTGCGCGTGACGAGGCGCTACATTGCGAAGGCACTGAGCGCATGTTGCGAAATATGCGAAGTGGTCGCGAAGGTTTGCTGTGGAAGCAGATCGCCGAAGAAGAAGAGCCATTTGTCTACCAGACAATGATGGACGTAGCCGAGCAGGAAATGCGCTGGGCCGACTATCTGTTCAAAGATGGTTCCATGATTGGCCTGAATGCGAACATCCTGAAGCAGTACGTGAAATACCGTACCAACCTGGCCATGCGCCGACTCAACTTGCAGCCTCTCTTCCCCGAAGTCACCTTCGATCCGCTGCCGTGGATGAACAGCTATCTGTTCTCCGACAACGTGCAGGTCGCCCCGCAGGAAACCGAGATCTCCAGCTATCTGGTTGGCCAGGTTGACGCCACTGTCGCAGAAGATGCCTTTGGCGGATTCGAAGACCTGTAAGCCGTAACATTTGTCTGTGTGGCCTGTCCTGGATGGGTCACAATACACACATCGAAAACAAAACGAGAAACACATGAAAAAGGTTCACGAAATTATCGCCAGCGTTGTTGGAAACAAAACGAAGAAAAACCAGGCACTGACGTCATTCTCTGCTGAAGGTTTTATCGATTTTTCGGCAATTATCGATATGGTCCATGAGTTTCACAAGCTGTTCCAGCACCCGATTATGGCAGCGCCAACGGCGGAGCTGATGGCTTTCCGGGCGGAGCTGATTGACGAAGAGGCCGGTGAGCGTGAAGGCTTGAAAGCCATTCGTGAAAGAAACATTGACCAGACTCTAGATGCGGCCGGCGACACACTGTACGTAGCCGCTGGTGCATTCATCTCAATCGCTGGCGCCGGTCTGGGATTCGTCGACTCGAAGGAGTTCGATCGTGCTCGTGAAGAACACCTCCAGTTTATGATGAAAAATGTCTCTCTCCCCAAACATCTTGGCATGGCATTCCAGGAAGCGGTCGATGTGGCCAAGAAGATTGCCTCTCTGGGTGACGTGAAGAGTGTTGACGACCTTCGTCAGCCGTTCATCGAGCTCTACCGCGCATGTGATTACATCATGTCCATCGTTCGTCTGGGCGGAGTCGACCCGGTTGAGCTGGTTGCAGAGATCCACAACAGCAACATGAGCAAGCTTTGGGCCTATGACGATGCGGTTCGCAAGGACCAAATTGCTCGCTGCAAATACGATCTGAGTGACTTAGGCTTCCGCGTGGCGCCAGGTCGTGATGCTTTCATCGGCTATCGTCTGTCTGATGGCAAGATCCTGAAATGCCCGGACTACAAAAAGGCGAACTTGGGAGAGTTTGTTGAGCAGATTGAAGATAAAGGCTACTTTGTGGATTGACACTCGGTAGATATCGAAATACTATGTGTTCGCATATGTAAGCATGATACTGCTTTGTCATGATTAATTAATCGCTCCGCTAACCACGGAGCTTTTTTTTTTGCTCGAAATACCCACCTTCCCCAACGTGAAATTATTGTTTATGATAGGTATGTAAATACATATCATGGCGGGAAAAATGAACTTCGCACAACTTAATGACGCTGCCTATATTGGCGTAATCAACTCCGTACTCAGTCGGGGCATCGACAGCCAGAATCGCACCGGCGTAGAAACAACCGGGACATGCTTCATCCTGTCCGACTATGCGCTGGAGGCCGGCAACGTCCCGCTCATCTCCACCAAAGCCGTCAATCTGAAGCCGCTACTCGTTGAGCTTGAATGGTATCTGCGCGGCGAAGGCAATATCGCATTCCTGAAAGAGCATGGCGTGAAAATCTGGGACGCCTGGGCCGACGCTAATGGCGATCTCGGACCCGTCTACGGTCGCCAGTGGCGTAAGTGGGAAGACACCCGGATCGTGAGCGCCGCGGACTATGCCGCTAACAAAGAAAAGTATGACGAACGCGGCTACCACGTTGAAGGCGAGTTTGAGAATCGCGTCGCCATCTCTCGTGAAATTGACCAGCTGCAACGTATCGTTAACTCGCTGCGCGACAACCCGACGGACCGCCGAATGCTTATGTCAGCGTGGAACGTGGGCCAGCTGGAAGATATGGCGCTGCCACCCTGCCACTTTGCCTTCTCCGTATGGAGTCGCGAGCTTGAGTTTGAAGATCGCCTCCGTATGGCCAACGATATCGCGGCGGAACATGTGTCTCGCGGCATCTCTTCCAAGTACGTTCAGATGCTGGATGCGGTCGCCAAAACCGGCGAGATCAACGAGGAAACGCTGAACGAGCTGGAAATCCCAACCCGCATGTTGTGCTCTTCCGTTATGCAGCGGTCGGTTGACGTGTTCGTGGGTATGCCATTCAACATCGCAGGATACGGCATCCTGACTCACTTCCTCGCGCACATCACCAACCACATGCCTTCCATGATGTCGCATTACGGCTGTGACGTTCATATCTACGCAGATCATGCGGAAGGTCTGAAGGAGTTTGGGCAGCGCGAAATCCCGGTCGACTCGAAGCCTATCGTTCTGTTCCCCGACACCTGGCGCGAGCTGAACGACTTCCGTTGGGAAGATGTCGTCATTGACGGCTATAAGCCGCTCCCCTGGATCAAGGTGCCGGTGGCGGTATGAGTGCAAGACGAACACATATCCTCGTAGAACTTGATGGTGTGCTGGCAGACGGCCAGCACCGTTCGAAAGAGGAAATCCTGGACAACGTCAAATTCCTGATTCGCGGCGACAAACTGAATCACGTCGTCTCTCGAATGCTGAAGGGTTTTGAGCGTACCGGAGTGGAGATTGTGATCGTCGCACCCAACAGGTCAAAGCTGTACGAAAAAGAAACCAAGATGTGGCTGAAGGATGTCGGTGTTTCGTTTGATTATCTGATGATGGCCGGCGACCAGCCGTTCTTCACGAGAATGGTCGCCTCAGAAAAAGACGAACTTAGCGAAAGCGTCCTGTTTGCCGTCATCGGCTCATCCAATGCCGTCCTCAGCTACGGCAAAGAGCATCCCCACAAACCAACTCTATGTGAGATCCGAAAGTGAAAATGATTGCCGCCGTTGGGCGCGACTTTGAGATAGGCAAAAACAATGCGCTACCCTGGAAATGTCCGGCCGACTTGACCGTTTTTAAACACCTGACTCTAGACCATACGGTCATTATGGGCGCGAATACCGCAAAAAGTCTGGGTCGCCCTCTTCCCGGCCGCCACAACATTGTGCTGACGCGCGATGCCAGTTCGCACGTTGGCGATCTGGAAGGATTCGATACCGTTTCCTCAGCTAAAGAAGCCGCTCTCCTGTTTCCTGATGCGTGGGTTATCGGCGGTGCGCAAGTTTATGAGGCGATGCTTCCCTACGTCTCTGAGGTGTGGCTGTCCCACATCAGCGTTGAAACGAAAGCCCCGGATACCTTCTTCCCCGTCGACAAGATGATCGGGATGGGATTTAAGTTTTCGCATATCAGCTGTGAGCATATTGCTGAAAACGAAGGGTTGTCATTTAAACAAGTTGTTTACAAGGTTCCTAAATAATGAAAATAGGAATTTGTGGCGCACAGGGGGTGGGGAAAACCACGCTGGCTCGCCAGTACGCGGAAGAGAACGGCATTCCCCTGCTTGAAACTAAGGTTGGGGATTATCTCAGCCATTTAGGTATCGAGATCGGCAAGGAGTACGATCCGCTGAAGAGAATGCAGGTCCAGTTGGCCATTCTCGACTATCTGGATCGCTGCTACTCGATGGTCGACAGCTTCATCACCGACAGAACCCCTCTCGACGTTGTCGCCTACTCCCAGGAGATGATGTTTAACCAGACCGACCCGGACGTTATTGCCGTCTTCGAAGAGATTCAAAAAAGAGCAGTTACTCTGTGCCTCCAATTTGGGCTGATTATCCAGATTCGCCCAGGCATAGAGCTCAAGCCTGAAGACTATGAGCGTCGGCAACGCGCCGCACTCGACCGCGTAAGCGTCAACCGTATCGATACGCTGATCTCCGGCGGCATTGTCGACCTGATTCAGACGCACAAAGACAAAGTCACTGTCAAAACGATGCCGAAAAGCAGACTGGCCCTGCGTGAGCGGATCGACATTCTCAAAGACACCGTCGACGATCTTGAGAGGCGACTTATTGCCAGCGCCAGCGCCCTCACCCATTAAGTTGAACGCCTATCCAAAGTCGATAGCATTGAAGAAAATAAATAACGAGGATTACACATGGAACTCGATTTTGACAACGAACTTGATAGAAAGGTGAGCGAGACTGTCGCCCACGTCGCCACGCTGGTTGAAGAGCGGATTATGTCGCGGGAAAACGCCCACCACGCCATCAATGCGCTGTATATGGGTTGTTATGGCCTTAATGGTCACGAAGTCTCAGAATTGCTTTCAGACGCTCTTAACGAGTTTCGTGACGGCGCCCCATCCATGTTCCCGTTCGTGGTTAAAACCCCAAAAGGTGATGTGGTCGTTGTTCGCGTAAACACCGTCCATCCGGCCATGACGATGACCATGATCGGAAGCGAGGTCAATACGAAGTCTTTCACGTATGACTCAGCGAAAGAGGCGCTCTCCGGTGCGGCGAAGGTTGTTACGACTCTGCTGAAGAGCGGAGGTGTGAAGTGTTAGTTACCGGTATCGACATCGAAACAACCGGTCTGGACTTTCGCAGTGGGCATAAGATCATTGAGATTGCCTTCTCCATGTACGATCTGAATACCCAGAAGAAGGTCGATGAGCTGGCGATGCGCTTTAACCCTCGCCGAAACATTGATGCCAAGGCCCAGGCGGTTCACAAGATTTCTCTCGATATGCTGGCCGGCTGCCCACTGTTTGAGGATGAGGGTCAGGAGCTGATTGACCGCTTCGTTAGCAAAGCGGGTTTGCTGGTGGCGCACAACGGCGAATCGTTCGATATTCCGTTCATGAAGTATGAGCTGGCGCAATACGGCATCCGTGTGCCGGACGTTCCTCTGATCGACACCATGCTCGACGGTCTATGGGCATGTGAGGACGGTAAGCGTCCGCGTCTGGAAGAGCTGGCATTCTCGTTAGGCTTTGTCTATGACCACAATCAGTCGCACGGGGCGCTGTACGATACCGATCTCATGATGCAATGCTTCTTCAGGGCGCGTGAGAAGTATAATCTGTTCCCACTGCCGGCCTCTCTGTCGGCGGCAGCCGCCGCGTAAGCAAGGAAACAAGGAAACAAGATGTTTAGAGCGCCTTTAAACATCTTGTTTGCCTAACAAGTCAGCTTTATCGCCTACCCACCACTGTCATAATCATCTCATCGAAAACGAAACTAATTAAAACGAGGATTCAGTCATGACTATGACCGCACATGTAAACGACGACACCAATGATCTGCTGGCTATGCTGAACGAGCTTGAGACGCTGAGCGACCCGACTCCGTCTTCCGAAGCTAAGCCGACCACCACTGACCTGCTTGATGGTCTGGACCTGGATCTGTCCACCGAGGAACTCCTGTCCGACATGGGCACCATCTCTGCGGCGGTAGATGATGAGCTGGTTGTTGACGCCGCGCTATCTGAAATTGAGAGCGCCGAAGTCATCGAAGCGTCACCTAAGAGTGATTACGTTGTCGATATTGAAGCGGAGAAAGTTAAGGCTGAAGCAGCAGCCGCCAAGGAAAAGAAGCCGAAAGTCAGCAAGCCAAAGGCACTCAGTGCGCCGCGCGAGAAGAAGGAACGCCCGGTCGCCGCTCGCAAGCGATTTGCAGTCGGCGAAATGACGGATGAGCAGTATGAGTCTGTCGGGATCTTCCGCGAGACGTTCGAAGAGGCGCTGGGGGTCGCGCCAGTGAAAGCGGCAGACAAAATCGTCAATCTTCTGGCGTGGTACTTCAACGACGTGACCTTGAGCGTATACACCGAGATTTGCTTGCGCAAAATCTGTGAGAGCAAACAGGCGAAAGTGGCTGAAATGCGCCTGGCCATGATGAGCAATCCATCTAAGCCGTATCCAGTCAGCACGGCAGGATCGCAGGCTGGCCAGATGCTGGCAGTATTCCCGGCGCTCAACATTGCGGACAAGCAAGAGCCTGGCGTACTGGTCCTGAATGAAGATTCGCCGATTGTCGCTAAATTCAAAGCGACGATGTAACCACCCTCTCGAAACCACAAAACGCGCCATGATCGATTGTGGCGCGTTTTCTTTTCCATCCAGATAATCTCCCCACGAACCAACACAAAGCCATCAGGGTGAGTCCTGTCGCTCTCGGAGCGCATCGGCGCCCACTGTCTTCACGAGCTGTATCATTTGAATGCCTTTCATTGTTTGGTAAACTATGAAACAAGCAAACAAGTAAACAAGTAAATTACGAAATAAGGGCGTTAAATGCACAATCACACCAACGTAGTGCCGCAAGTGGAGACAGACTTTATCACCACGGCGCGTGACTTGATGACTGACAGGAGTAAGGCTGTGTCGCTTTTCACCTGGTCCAGCGAGGCGATCGTCAACAACAAACATTCTGATGAGCTGATACAGCTGATCGGTTATCTCATCAACGAAAACTTCGCGCTGGACGTTCAGCTTAAGGGCCGCGCCCAAGCAAAATAATCTCAGTTTGTAATGTATGTAGATGTTTACTTACCTACCACAGTCACGATAAAATACACATGCCCACCATCTGGTGGGTTAACTGTGAACCACAATCGTAAAAATCCCTTAGAGCAGTACGGGCAGGCAAAACGCAGACGGAGCGGTAGAAGTATCTCCACTGTTCACAGTTATCAATATGACACTTAGATCTCGGGTGAAGAGACGGTCGGTTTAAGTGGCGCAGTAAGAAGCGGATCTCCATATGGGGTGAAGTGGGAAGCCCAGACGGGACTACGCTTAGGGCAAATTTGTTGGACATGTCAGGTAAAACTGGCGAGCGACGCAATGCGTAAAACGGTTTTGATTCGGGAACAGTATCAAGCGGATCAACACTGGATGGAAGTCGCTCACTTGATTGCCGTGGCTGACGCCATAATCGCTTTTCTTCAAGAGTGATTATGAGGTCCGCCTGGCCACTCAAGGAGGTCGGTCAAATAACTTAGTTTGAGCTTTGATGGTTCAGTTGGAACCTAGCTTTGACGGTTATTTGCCTAGGAACTCCTTGGCCATAGGAACCCAAAAACCTTAAAACCTTACAACCGTAAACGGTTGTAGAAACGTGAAACGTGAAACGTGAAACGTAAGGCCCAAGTCTCGCCCAGAATTTAAAACCCAAAAACCAAGGTCAAAGTCAAAACCAGCCCCTTCGGGGAAAGCGCTCAGGCTTCGCCATCGCGCTTTGAAAAAAGGTGATCTGGGATGGTTGATAAAGTCAAAACCCAAAGTCAAAACCCAAAGTCAAAACCAGCCCCTTCGGGGCAAGCACTCCGGCTCTGCCGTCGCGCTTAATTCAAAGATCATATCTGGGATGGTTGATAATCAATCGCCAGACCTCTCCTTCCTTCCTTCCGGCACATTTTAAATATGTATTTACATACATATATCATGTGTGTATGCTGTTTCTTAAGGACAAGCTCACAAAGTGAGTATCTCAAGGATGAGAACCCTTGCGGCTGGTAAACCCAGCCGCTTCCATTTGAAACTTATGGAAGAGACCTATGTTCCGTTTCCTTTCAGAAATGCTTCTGCCGAAAGAAGTTATCGAGTCAGTCGTCCAGGTGAAGACTCGAAATCTTGAATCCAGAATTGCCATCCTTTTAGACCGTATTCGCTCCGCTGAGATGAAGATTGAAAGCCAAGCCGATGCCATCGTTGCTCTGACCAATGTGTCTAAAGGGAGAGGCCAGCCAAACAAGGATCGTAATCGTAATGGAAAACTACCAGAGAAAAAGGCTCAAACCTCTAGCTTATCTGGTCGTCGGCCTATTGTCGGCTCCACTAGCTCTCGCTCCAGTGGCCGGTTTGTTACAGAGGGTAACGCCAGCACCGGAATTGCCGCGCCAGTTCACGCGCCAGTCGTTGAAGAGCGCAGCTACGGCAGCCACCACTCACACAACGACACCAGCCACCACCACAGTCACTCCCACCACAGTCACGACACTGGAGGGTATGACTCTGGATGCTCCGATTCGTCATCTTCGTCGTTCTCCTGCGATTGATGAAAGTCAGGAAACAACGAAACAACTTGTTTAATAAATAACGTTGGAAATAAAAATGTTTGGAATTTTTAAGAAGAAAGTTCGCAAAGCCGCTGTAGAAGTTAAGAAGATGGAAAACCGCGATGCGGTTGAAGCGACCGTCTGGGGCGCTTACGCGATCGCATATGCTGACGGCACCTGTGACGCGAAAGAGATCGGCGTTCTGGAAAAAACCATCTCCGCGCTGCCTTCCTTCTCCCCGTTTGCCGGTGAGATCGCCCAGATGAGCTCTAACATCCGCTCCCGCTACGAAGCCTCCCCGCGTTCTGCTAACGCTGAAGCAATGCGCCAGCTGGCGGAAGTCGCCGGGACCACCGATGCGGTCGATGTTCTGTGCCTGTGCCTGGATATCGCCGACAACGACGGTATCGATGAGAAAGAAGAGCAGATGCTGAAGAAGATCGCCCAGGCTCTGCAACTGTCTCTGGATCAGTATCTGTAATGGTTAGACTCGTCGTGGCCGCGCTGCTACTGACGATGGCCGTGCTGGTGGACTTCACCAGCCGGCTCCTGTCCGTAGTCTCTGATGGCGTACTTGTCTTCTCGGCAATTGTCATCATGATGCCCATCCTCACCAAAGTCATAACAAGCAAATAAGAAAACAACTGACGCCGTAAACAACTTGTTTACTGCCTACTCAAGTTTGCCAGAATGACCACATCGAAACGAACAAATGAGAGAGAGAAGTTATGTGCCGTAAATGTGAAGAAAACAAAGCCAAAGTTTTAGAACGCGCTGATGAGATTGCCGATTTCGCAGTCCTCTTTGCCGGTGGGACTAAGTCCAATCAGGATTTCGCGCGTCTTATCGTTGGCTCAGAAGCGCTTCACGAAGGTGGGTATCTCAGTCCGTCCAACTTGCTGCTTCTGGTCGCCCACTACTACAGCAAGCTGAAGACGGTTTCCGCTGACAACCAGGCGCTGCGTGAAGCGATGGATATTCTGGCTAACAATGGTGGTGATGACTCTATTCAAAAAGCCATTCAGCCTAAAGATGCTCTGCACCTGGTTGAATCTATCGTCAATACGTTCGAAGCCGCTCAGGTTCGAGCTATGGAAGGGGCCAACGCCCAGATCCGAGAGCTGAAGAACCGCTACGGATTGAACAAATAGCTATTCAAAAAGCTATTCAAACACCCATTCAACGCAGCCATTAGGCTGCGTTTTTATTCAGGTGGAAATATGCGCAAAGTTGAATGTCCATACTGCCTCAAGTTAGCTGATCTCGTTACCGGTGAGCGAATTTACCCACATCGGGCAGACCTACACAGTCTTCAATTTTACCTTTGCTCTGACTGCAACGCCTACGTCGGATGTCATAAGAGAAGCAACGGCGCACCATTGGGCCGCCTGGCCAATGCAGAGTTAAGAGCCGCCAAAAACAAGGCTCACTTCTTTTTTGACCGTATCTGGAAGCTGCGACACAAATCCCGTTCGGCGGCATATCAGTGGCTATCCAAAGAGCTGGGTATACCGGCTAAGGATTGTCATATCGGCATGTTCGATATCGTGCTCTGCAACAGGACTGCTGCGATATGCAGCAACTACCTTTCGAACAAGTAACGTAGAAAACAACCAAACAAGGAGCACCGTAAACAACTTGTTTACTGCCTTCCTTGTTATTGGATAATGTCTGCAACGGAAACTATTTAGGAATCAACTATGTCAACCGCAGTGTCAATACTCGAAAGCTCCGCCGGCGCCGTTGATTTCCGCAAGGAAATGAACGTCATCCATGACATCGTGGCAGAGTGTGAAAAAGAGATCGCCCTGATGAACCAGGTGCATGATTTCGTTTATTCACACGACCGCGTGTCGATGATCAACCGTCTCCAGGTACTGAGTCGCCGGCCAAACGATGAGAGCCTCCGAAACGTCCACCAGCTTAACGCCGTCAATCTGGACTTCGTTAAGCAAAACATCTGGGCCGAATACTGGAGCAAGGTGACGGATATGACTGGCGCACTTCTCATCATGCCGGCTGAACGCCGCGACCAGTGGCGCAGCCAGTTCACGTTAGGCGTTCAAAAGATGGCGAAGAGAGATCGCGGTGGATTCGAGCGCCAGGTGGAAGAGTTCGTCGGTGTTCCTGAGTTCACGGCTGACACAGTGATTCCTACCATGACCGCGCTGCTAAATGACCGCCACAAATATCTGGCCGAGCGCGTCTATGGTCTGTTTAAGGCATTAAGCCCAACGCACAAAACCAACAAAACATACGGCTTCAGCGAGAAGCTGATCATCTCCTACTGCGTGACCGACTTCTGGAATAGCAGCATTAGCCTGAACTACCGCAAAGCGGACGTGATCGACGACCTGCGCGTCATGCTGCACTTCTTTGCACATAAGGAGTTCATCACCCTTAATAGTTGCTCTGAGATGCTCTCGGCGGCTTACAGAGCGCATAACTGCGAAACCGGTCAGTGGATGAATGTCGACGGCAACTTAATGCGTGTGAAGATTTTCAAAAACGGCAATGCCCATTTTGAAATCCACCCGGATGTCGCGTGGAAGCTGAATGAAGTGCTGGCGCACAGTATGCCGGCCGCCATCCCGGCGCCGTGCCGGAAGGCGCCAACAACCAAGGCTCCGAAAGAGTTTGGCTACATCCAGAAAACGGTTTCGACGAGAACGCGAACGCTGATCCGCGACCGCCGACACAGTGGGGCCGACGAACTTTTCTATTTCCCGGACTCGCATCTTCAGAAGGCTGAGATTCAGGATCTGGAGCGCACGTTGAGATTTATCGGCGGCGTGAAGATTAGAGGCAGCTGGAAGTTTCCATATGAGTGCGAAGCAACGCTCGATAGCATTGTGAGCCTGGGCGTCATTCCAGAGGTGAAGTCGCACCAGTTTTACCCAACGCCTGAGCCAATAGCGAAATACGTTTCGCAGATCCTGAAGTGCCAGCCCACCGACCAGATTCTTGACCCGGACGCTGGGCGGGGTGATCTGGTGGCGTTCCTCGATGTGCCGGAGGAAAACATAACGAGCGTGGAGATATCCCCGCTGTTCTGCGAGATTCTGGGCGCCAAGGGGTACAACGTCTACAACAAGGACTTTCTGGCCTGGTCGAAGGAGTTCGCCACCGCCCCTGGCTACGACAAGATAGCGATCAACCCGCCTTACTCAGAGGGCCGTGCCAAAGAGCATACGCTGGCGGCGCTGACCCATCTCAATGAAAAAGGAATTATGGTCGCAGTCCTGCCAGCCGGCTACAAACCGGAAGAGTGGATCGGCAATGAGTTCGTTTGTGCCAAATCAGGTCGTGACTTCGCCAACGAGTTCGAGGACACCGGCATCACGGTAGCAGTATTCGTTTTCAAAAGAGCATAGAGGTGCAGATGATTGAGTTAACGCTGAAGGAGTACAACGCCATCCACACAGACTATCGGGGCGTATGGTCAACGGAGCGAACCGACTGGCCCGATTGGGAAAGCGTGAGAGAGCTATATATGGGCAAGCGAACCATAATGAAGCACGGTAGTCTATTGATCGAAGGACTTCATTTTCAAATTAAAGAAGCGCCTTAAACAAATTGTTTTCTCCCTTTTCTGGTTTGTGACAATAACGCCAACCAGAAAAGGAGAACCCCAGATGACCCCTTCAAACACATATCTAACAGTCAGTCTGACAGGCACGAAGGAAGTCGCCCCAAATGACCTGGCGGCACTTTATCGAGACTGGACGAACAATTATCTGTCCGTCGCCCGGTTCGCTGAGGATTACGGCGTCAGCGTCGCCCAGGCGGAAGTTACTATTGCAATGGGCCGTGCGGTCCACGATGCCCACGCCAACTGGCTTAAAGAGTTCGTTCGGTCCGCAGACTGAAGCGAAAGGAAAAGTGGGGATCGATGCAATAGCGATCGCCCACCATAATTGGTACTATTCAATAACATACAACCGTCTAAAATCGCCGCCCGTTGAGGCGGCTTTTTGTTGCCTGTATTAGCCAGTCGTGCCGTAAACAACTTGTTTAGTGCCTGTCTGGTTTTGAGAAAATGACTTCATTGAGACAATAGCAGCAAGGAAATAGAAATGGAAATGAGCGAACAAAAGTCAGTAGAGAAGCGCAAGGTGAAAGCTGGCTGGTGGGTGGCGCTGGGACTGGCTGTCGCACTGCCAGTTGTCGCGGCCACCAAGTTGAGCATTTTTGTTGTGGCCCCTATCGGCGCCATGCCGGAAGGCAAGACGGTGATTATGTGGAAGTCTGGCCAGGTGGATATGAACTTCATCGAGAGCCCAGAGGGTATGTGTTTATCAAAACGCAGCTTCAGCGCCTGGTGCAGCTTAGGTGCGATGAATGTTGCGGTGGCTGGAAACAAGATCCTCATGCGTCTGCCGTATAGCGCAACCCTTTACAACGCTTCAGTCCGCAACCGTCTCTAACAACATCACTCTGGGAATATTATGAAACGTATCTCCGCCGCATTACTGGCCACCATACTTCTCTCGGCTTGCGCAGAGCAGCCCGTTCAGTCCGTAGTAAGTGCGGCAACGCAGAAGACGAACGCCATGCGATACCCAGTATGCGAGTTCTATTCGAAAGACACAGGCTTCTTGCACACAGATGCCTACGTTATCGATTATGGTGATTCGTTTGCCGTAATTTACGGAGAGGGTGAGGATAAAATACTGCGCAGCTTTAGAATACAGTCGGACGGGATAAATTCGGATCTGACTGATCGCAATTCTATCTTCTCCAGATATGTGTCCGAGTACGACAGCAACATAATGACCTTTGACATTTACACAGTAAAAGATAAGCGCTTCGTTAGCCTGGACTGTGACAGAGACAAAGCGTACCCGGTGGCGGCGAAACCGTTCACCCCAATCAAATAACGTTTGACTTTACCTTGACCAAACAGATCAACTTACCCCGTAATCTATAAGAGTGAGTTGATCTGACAATCAAAACCCACCCAAACCCCTCGAATACCAGACACAGCAAGCCTTCCAGCCAATTTTCACCCATCAGACCTGCCATTTAAGACACGTCAATAAAAAGTCAAAGGGAATAGTAAAATCGACCCCAAAAATTGACTTTTATGACCCGCCAGTCTTATACCCGCCAAATCCACCACAGAACAGCCACCAGAAGAGAGTTACGATTCAACCCACGCAATCATGCAGCCCAAAAAGGGAAGCGCCCAAAACGCATTACAGAGCGTTTCACGGACCCACACCCAGAGAGAAGAATCGACCCAAGAGAGAACCAACAACCAAAAAAGACAAAACCTTCCATGATAGCCTATATCCCAATACCTGAACACAACCCACCGGAAGAACACACCCCACAAAATTCACAAGCCACCCCGCCAGACACCACCCAACATCCCAGAGGCGACATGCCAATACACACCACCCAAGTTCCCCAAGGCAAACACCACCCAACATTACCCAGGCCACAGAACACCACCCAAACTCCACAAGGCTGCCGGCACCTGCCATTACCCACACCTCAGATTCCCATTATTGAGGAAACCAGCAATACCAAGGCCCAGAGAGCAATTACCAAGGAAACAACATAATTGGAACGCAAGGAAACAACCAAACAACTAAGTTACTAAACATCACCACACGCCATTACCCAAACAACAAGGAAAACGAACGAACAAAGCCAGCCCTACATGACATTACCCACACCCCAACGAAAGAAAACTCCCAAGAGAGAACAACACAGAAACACCATAGAGAAACGATAAAGGAATCACAGATAAGGACCGCCCAATAAAAAGAACCAACACAGACAGACCAGAAGAGGAGAGGGGACAGGAAGAGAGAGAAGGGCCGGAAGAGAAGACCGTATGGGAGGAAAGAAAGAGCCGTAGAGAAAGCGATAGGTGGAAAGCCGTATAGAAAGGGAAAGGCTGGAAGGGGGAGAGAAAGGAACGACCGGAAGGAACGACCGGAAGGAAGGAAGTGTAAGAGGGTCGGAAGAAAAGGGCCGCGCCACGCTTTCCGTATAAATTACACGGCCAGGTTTCCCCTCCCTACCATCCGCCCCGACGGCCCACCATCCACACGGTCAGCCGTAGCCCATCCCTTCCGGTCCCGTCGGTCGCACCACTCCCTGTCCCGTCGGTCAGGTCCGGCCCGGAACCGCACTTCAGGAACGGGTGGAAGGTCGGTTATGGAAACGGCGAGAAACGGCCAGCTTTGCCTTTACCGAGAAACGGCCAGCTTTCGGTATATGCCGCATCGGTCCGCCGGCCGGTTGTCGGTCAGGAAGAACCAGGCGGCTGCGCGGCGCCAGGACGGGAGTGTCCGTCGGGAAGTGGTCGGGATGTCCGTTGGCTGCCAGCGAACGAAGACCACCAGCATACGGATGTTCTGTCGGGTGACAACGTGGAACATTCGGTCTAAGCCGTCGGCGCGTGGGGAGACGTTCAGACCGTCGGGACCAGTGACGCCGTAAACATCTTGTTTCCTGCCTGTCCAGTCCTGGGATAATGGGTCTACACCAACAAGAACGGAGAGAAATGCACATGACTACCAAAATGCCAGACCTGCTTAACTACTGGACCGTCGATTCTGTCGCCGAGTGTATCGACGGCGTGGGTCAGGAACTGTCCCGTAAGCTGTGGTCATTTGTCACACCGAACCATTCGCCGCTGGCGAAAGTGGCCTGGGAAACGTTTACCGATGAAGAGAAGGCGGAGCTCGTCGCCGCTATCGCTAAAGAGTTCCCGGAGGAACAATGGGACTGACTACCAAGCCTCTGCTGGAGCCAACGAAGGCGCTGATGGGTGGCTGTAATGATTTACGGCTGGTCTTCCCATACGAGGGGAATCTCACGGCGGAGAAGAAGACGGAGATGGCCCGTAAGTTGTGCAGCTGGTGGAACAGCGACGCCGGTTGGGAGACGCTGAAGAAGAACGGTCGCTTTAGAACGGACATTCGCCTTGATATGGCTAACAGCCTGGGCTTCTTTGACCGCTTCTGTGGTCGGTACAAATCCGTCGAGGCGAAGACAGTGGTTCTGACGACCGGCGCGGAGATGGTGAGTTATGCCGGTGATAACTGCGGTGGGAGTATTGAGCCGCACAACTTCGTGATAATCAAGTAAGCCCCGCCACCAGCAACGGTGGCTTTCTTCCATCCGCTGCCGTCGGCGCCCATAACTTCCCAAACACCTTGTTTCCAGCCTCTCCTATTTCCTTGCGCCTTAAACAAGTTGTTTCCTGCCTCTCTTGTTCTGGGATAATGGCTTTACACCAACAAAGAGAGAGATACACATGGAACGCTTCCACTACTTCACCACTCGCAACGCTGCCAAAAACTCCTTCACTGCGATCATCACCACGCCTGTCGATGGTCAGAACGAGTTTTACGTCGCCCACGATTTGTCTAACGTGCTGGCGATGGTCAACACGTATGGGGAAGGAGATTTCGGAACTACCCGCGTACACAATGCGGAGAAGCTCGCCCTGGTGGACTTTGACACCAGCATCGACAATCTGGCCAAAGACGCTGTGCGCATGTCGAAAGAGTACGACAATGGCGCCTCTGGTGACTTCGCTTTCAAGATGCCGGATGACGCTCGTTTCGTTGAAGAAGAAGACGTGACTTTCTACATGGACCTGGATTCCATCTAAACAAGGCGCTGGTGGACACCCACCAGCCTTTCCTTCCGCTCCCACGCCGACGGCCCAATGCATCCCATCCTTACCTTCGGGGTGATGATAAGTATCCATTTACCTACACAAAACGCTATTGTGCCTGCCCAGCGCTGGTAATATACATCCCATCGAGAGAAGAGACTCTCACCCAAACAGAGGAACGAAACGATGGCCAACATCTCTTTTATGCGTAAGCTGGAACAACACGCCCGACACGATCGCGCTGGCTTCAGGATGAAGGGAAAGGAAGTTCTGCTTGCCATGTCAGTGAATGACTGCGCCATCGAAATGTTCCGGGAAACGCTCGTTAACAATCTCGGCGAGTCCAGACAACGTCTGGTTGTAGAGCAACGCTCCCGCATCTCTGACGTGGGTTACAAGACAGTACAACGTCTGTTCCCCAATGACCATTTGAGCGCAGCACACAACGCTGTGACCGCTTTAATGGTGACGCATCACTAGTCGCTACTGAATAACCATGTGCTTTGCTGAATTTCCAGCAGCCCCGAAGAAATGCGGGGCTTTTTTATTGTATGTGTCAACATACAAGGTTAGTATTGTCGGGCTCAACAACATGGAGGATTTATGAGCTTAACTCGTAACGATATGGTCTATGACCTGTACTACGCTTCAAACACCGACCCAATGACCGCAGATCGCACCGCCACGCTGACCATTCAGCTGCGCAACGAAGCGGGAGCCACCAAACTGACCACCCAGCTGTCCCGTACCATCGTCCGTGCGACCAAAGCGAAAGTCTATGCCGTAGGGCAGCAGATGATCGTTGCCGGCGATGACGCTCTGCTGGTGGCCACCGAAGCATACCTGCGTAAAGATACCGCCAGTCTGACCGAAGATCTGATTTCCAAGGTGATGGACTTCATCGAGGGGAATATGGGCGCAGGAAGCACCTGGATGGGCGTCTACGGGATGAAAATCTTCTCAGGCGAACAACTTTCCGCACTGCTGCCGGCCAGCGTCCTGGATACCGACGGCACTGCGACCAAAGCCACCGCTTAATAGCCGTTAAGCAACCTGCCAAAGCCACGCAAGCCGTGGCTTTTTTCTTGACACCATCCAGATACCCTCCGGCTACCGCCAGGCAAATACCACCCAAATCGCCTCCGGCTGCCGCGCACCTTGTTTTATAACGCCGCAAACAACTTGTTTCCTGCCTATTTCAGTCTGGGATAATCATTCCATCAAAACGATACACACAAAAATAAAAGGAAATGCACATGAATCAGTTACTGACCGTTAACACTCGCTTTGGCTCATCCACCGCGCTGTTCAACTCCATCCATAAGCGCCTAATCAGCGTGATGTGCGGAAACGACGACGTGACCGACAAACTCATGGAGTGGGAGCGCAACTCTCTTCAGAGTGACCTGGCCAGTGGCTTCGGGTACACCCAGACCTTCAACTCAGCTCGCCTCGTCTCAGCCAGCTTCGGAACATTCGTCTTCCCGCTACGTGGCAACGACTGTGAGAGCCGCCGCTTCGAGATGGCCATCCAGATCGCAAGCTATCTCGCCGCGACACGACCGCATCAGGATAGCGACTACCAGGTAAGCGCAGCAGTCCGCGCCGTAGATAAGAGCGAACGCCACTCCAATGTCGTCTACAACGCCGGACACGATCAGTTCACCGTTATCGCCAACGGCAAGACTATGTGGAAGACGCGCCTCAAATCCGACATCATCATCCTCGAAGGGAAGTAAGCCAGAAGGAAAGGGAGACTCGTTCTCCCTCTCTTATCACCTCTGTGTCACCGCAGGGACGGTCCGGTAAAACGGTCAGAGTTCGCCGTAGGGAATCGCCCGGGAAACGGCTGAAGAAACGGGAGCACGGTTTTTTCGGGAAACGGCTGGCTTTTTACATGTACCGGGCGGCTAATCGTCGGTGGGGTGGTGCCGCTCTTGCGTCGGGAGGGACGTCGGGAGCTGGGTCGCCGCTTGGGGGTGAGATGGCGGACCTCCATCCAGATGGCTGGAAAATGCATCGACAGCTAATCAATCTCTGTGATCATTCGACAGCTAACCAATCGACTGCTAACCAATCGCGGATCATTGGCGAGCGGATACAGTATCACGGATCGCTACGCTGTAAACCATGACCGGAGAATAAGAGATAACGATAAAACGCAATATGAGCCATTCTAAGCGCGTCAATTGCACGAGTAGTACCAGTGTATGGCGTGTCTCTTTTAAAGCGCTTACAGTCGATTCTGTGCGTTATTTTGCATGGTCATTCTGCGATATCTGGCATATCGTTTACGCCAACAAAAAAAGCGCCCAATTGTGGGCGCTGTGTGACGTTGTGAACGTGGGAATGTTGGGACGTGGAGCGATGGAAGCCAGAAACGAAAAAAGCGCCCATAGTGGGCGCTGAATTGCTTGTCTGTGGTTAGCTGTTCATCAGCTTGCCCATTATGTTGCATAACGCCATATAGCGTTTTTTCTTCTCAGTCAGATACCCATCGCAACAGTCAAAGAAAGTTAAATTCATTGAATCCGCTTCATTCTTTAAAACGTCGTAAAGCTCTTTTTTAAACTCGTTATATTTGGCGCGACGTTCCGAAAGATATTTTTGTTTAGTCATTTTGAAATGCTCAATTAAAAGGATTTAAAAACGCGCCCACTATGGAGCGCGTTATATTTACAAATTACGCTGCGAAAGATTCTTTCAGATAATTGTAAAAATCATTTTTAATAAAGCGATACTGTAAGGAGCCATTTTTGACAACTCCGCTTCCTTTCACTTTCTCAATCAATCCCAGACGTTCAAACAAGCAAGTCAATTGGTTAACTTGCGTATAGCCAGCGTCCAGCTTCAAAGTGCTGTTAGCGTCCGCGTCAATGATAGACTGTTTGACTGCATTCATTTCATTCAGCAGATGTTTAAGCGTGAAAACTTCCATTTCATCCGCGATCAAATCAGTCATAAGGAAAACACGCGAAGCGCTTTTATCAGCCAGTGAATATTGGCATTTTCCTTTTGCGATGGATGAAACCAAATAAACCAGCTTTTCCAAGCTATAAGAATTTTCCATTGCTTCACGGAATAACAGTTCTGGATCTTGTTTAGTCGCTTTAATGACAAAATAAAACACGCCAGAAAGTTTTGCATCATTCAACGCGCCAACAATGTGATTATTAAACCAGTTCATTTTGGTGAATGCAGCTTTAAGATCCGCAGTATCTTTCTTGGTCACGTTGCCATTGGCGCGTTTTGATTCCATTGCTTCGGATAAGATGGAATATACAGATTCCAGATCAGCGGAAACAACCATTGCAGCGGAAAGAATGGATGATTTAGAAATGTTAGAAGTAGTCATTATTTAATTCCTTATTTAAGTGTATCGCAATTGATACTATTTTTTTCGTTTTCGCCATCGTTCTGGCTTGGGATAAGAATATGCCCAAGTGATGAAACTGGCAAGCGTTTTTTTTAAAAAAAGGAAAATAATTTTTGTCTATATAGAAAATGAAAGTCTTAGGTTTTTTGCGTCATACTAGGAAGGTGTAGGTTTAATAAATTCCCTTCCGGTAGGTTGACCCTTATATATTTAATATATTCCGCTCGGTCGCTCGTTAATATATTCCGCTCGGTAGCTCAGACAAATAAAAAGCGGCGAGAGTGACCATGAAAAATACCGACCGCTCTTACCGCTCACACCCCTTATACTTTCGCTGGACGGTTAACCAACCACCTCGATGCTCGTCACCCAATCGAAGAACACTTCAACCTTGCCCTCCATACCATTTAGGTTGTCCAACCCGACTGACCATCTGTTCAACCCGGCGACCAGCCCGGCATACTGGCGACCGGTGACGGTTGTGACCCTTATAGTTTGCTCGGCTAGTCCGGCCGCCTTACACACTTCGAAGTAGTCTGCCGATGGGGTAGGGTGTGGCGGCTGCTCCGACATCTTAATCGCCACCCTGCCTTCTGGGAGTACACTACGTTCCGCAAAATGCCGACTCTCGATGGCGACAATATTAGTCACTGACGTGATATATCTACGTCCATCAAAGTCACCAAGATTTCCAATCTCAACCTTGCCTGGGCCTCTCTTTAAATTGAGAATGTTATGAATCAACTCCTGGCCTGACGCGAAATTAATCTGACACGGTCGCTTGCTGTATTTAAAGAAGGCGAGGTTGTCCATCACTTCGTCTATATATTCTTTGGTTAGTGACATGGGTAAATTCTCTTATTCGCTTTTGATGGCTCTTATACTAACAACACTGAAACGGTTTTCACCAAAAGGAAAAAGGGCTCTCGCCCTTTCCTTTAGTCCAAATCATCCGGTTCGTACATCGACTCGATATCGGCAATCGTCAGACTGGACGACTTGATCAACTCAAGCCTTCGTTGTCTTCGCGCTCTCTCGATGCGAACACTGTTAACGGCTTTAGCCATATCCTCGGCGGTCATACACTCCAGAAGGAAGTTGAGCGTCTGCGCCTTACTCATAGATAGTCCGTTCTCGGCAAGGCTCGCTCGTATTTTTTCCAGTCTGGCGTTTGCTCGCTGTGAAAGCTTTACCTGACAGGCTATTGGTTTGTCCGACATTTACTGTTCCCCCCGTAATATCGAATCAAATTTAAATTGCTGGTTTGTTGGCTGTATGCCTTCTGCAAAACCAGGCGTAGACTCCACTATCGTTTTTCTCTCCATTGAGTGCTGGAGTAGATTTTTATGAAAACCGTCTACAAAATCGGTTATGAAGCAGACATTGGCCTTTCCTTTTTTTGCTCGTAACCCGCGACCGACACGCTGACGAAACTCAACTTCGGCCTTCCCGCCACCGGCAATTATCACTGCTCCGACGCTCGGCACATCGACGCCAACGTCGAGGATTGTCGAACCCACCAGCACATCAATCTCACCTACTGCCAGACTTTTTAGCTTTTTCTTGCGAACATCATGGCTGGACTTGCCGTTGATGAAGTCGCAGCGAATGCCTTGCTCACGCATCATTTCGACAAGGATCTGCCCGTGGCGTTCAATCCTAACAAGAGTCATGCAGTTCAACCCTTGCTTTTTGTAGCTTAAAGCACTAGAAACAATCAGTTTATTACGTGCGAGATTGTATGTAACCCCTAATTGGTACGCTTTCTGGTAAGGGTCGCGAACATTAAGACGAAAATTGATGAATTTATCGGCTTTCTCTTTGTTCAGACGGATCTCATCTGGCACGTAGGTCGAATTGTGATATTGAAAATACGGTTTTGCAAGGATGCCGCGATCAATTAGATACTTTTCAGTCACTTTGATCTCAATACGACCAGAAACAGCCATTAGACGCATATTTGCCTCTGTACTGTCCTTCATGAAGGGGGTCGCTGTCAGTGCAAGCCGGTAGTCAGCGTTCTTGCACAACTTTGCAATATCGTTAAAGCTGTTCCCGGACGACTCATGCGCCTCTTCAAGTATGAGAAGAGTTACATTTTCGAGGAACTCACGCATTTTCTGACGCCTGGCCATCTGTTTTTTATATTTTGCCGGCTCCAGACTCTTGGAGGGCTCGGCCAGCCAGCTGGAGATGGTCTGCACCGTGGCAACGTTGATGTATCGTGACGGTTTAAATTCGCCAGCTCCGACGACACCAACCTTCTGACCTTTTAAATTCGGCTCCCCATGTGCGGCGCGGTAGTCGATTGAATCCTGAAAGGCGTCTGCCATCTGGAACATGAGAAGGCTTCGAGTGGTCAGGAATAGCGTCATACGGTTGATTCGCGCCGCCGCTTTACATGCGACCTGTGACTTCCCGCCACCGGTAGCGATTTGCGCAATCATCCCACCAGACTTAACCATACGCTCAACCGTCTCATCCTGATAGGCGTAGTGCGGATTAGGTGGGAAGTTGTTGATGATCGGTTTGGCTTTCCCAAGCGGCTCAACCATTGGCTTGCGAAGGTAGGTGCATTCGATGCCTTTGTTTTTCAGGTTGTTGGCGATGGAACGCGCGAATCCAGCCGGGAAGGAGTTGGTGCTCCATGAGAACATGGTCGACGTACCCTGCCAGCCGCCACCGCCATACGGACTGTAAGCGCCTTCTTCGACCTGATAGCTCAGCATATCCTGAATCATCTTTCTAACGTCATCCCCAGCACCGCCGACGACCGCGTTCACGGCATCACAAACAATTCTGACCATTGTCAATTTCCTTTTAGGTTTCTTTGTGTTAAAGCGTATGTATAATATGTAAATGGATACTTAAAGGATTATATCAGGATATGGACATCGAACTTAAATTTTTGACGGTTGGCGTCGGCTTGCTCCGGCCCAATCCGTGGAACACGAACACCGTTGGCGCGGCCAATTTTGAGAAGCTGAAAACCTCTATCGACCGTCTGGGTTTCTTTAAGCCCGTGCTGGTTCGTGAAGTAGCCGGCGGCTTTTACGAAATCCTTGGTGGCGAACATCGCTGGCGAGCAGCTGTTGAGCAAGGTCGCGAAACTATTGCCATTAACTCGGTGGGCAAGATTGATGACGTTCTGGCTAAGCAAATGTCGCTCGTTGACAACGAACGCTACGGCGAAGACGACGATCTGGCACTGCAACGCCTAATCGAAGAGCTCCAGACCTCTCTGGATTACAACTTTTCTGAAATCATCCCAATCGACGACGAGCTGCTGGCCACCGTCTCTCGCGAAAGCGCTGCCGACTTCGAAAAACTCGAAGAGCTGCTGGCGGAATCTGGCGAAGAGGAACTTCCGAAAGACCCGCGCGAGAAGAAAGAGCGTCTGGGTGTAGACCACCAGACCATGCGCTTCAAAGTCAGCTACGACGTGGCGGAGTCGGTCACCACCATCATCAACCGCATCATCGCGGAGCAGGAAATCAACACAGGCAATGAGTCAGAAGACGCAGGGGAAGCGTTGGTGTGGCTTTGCGATCACTACAAGGACGTAACCGATGAAAAATGAGTTCAAAATCGAGTATCTGGACCCCAGGACACTCGTGCCTTACGAAGAAAACGCCAAAATCCACGATGAACAGCAGATCGCGGACCTGGTTAAAGCCATTCAGAAGCGCGGGTTTGACCAGCCGATCACGGTAGATGCCAAAATGGTCATCATTACCGGCCACGGTCGTCGCGAGGCTGCAATTCAGGCCGGAATGAAGACGGTCCCGGTGATTGTCCGTCGCGATCTGTCCGAGGAAGAGACGCGAGCGAAGCGCCTTGAAGATAACCGGCTGGCCAGCACCGATTACGACTCCCTGAAGCTGCAACGTGAGCTGAAAGAGCTGATTGACGTCGAAATTGACGTATTCGGCTTCTCTGATCGTGAGCTTTCCGTGCTGGTCGAGGATATGACCCGCGATATGGACGTTGACAGCCTGGTCAGCGATCTGGCAACCGAATCTGAGCGCCAGCGCGAAGAGCACGAAGAGATTAGCTCGACGGTGGCCGCCGGCACTGCGCGTATTACCGACGTTCTGGGCTTCAAAGAGATCCCCATGAGCGAGGCAATCACTGTCGGCGACCTGATGGCCTACATGGAGGACCAGACCGGTGAGTTCGGCGTCAGCGCCTTCATTGCTTTTGCTCGCCAGATCAGCGCCGAGATGAATGCCGATGAGTAATTACAACATCAACGTCGCATTCAAGACGCGCGTCAACAAGACCGTTCGAACGCTGGAGATCGCCGAGTCCTTTGGGCTTGGCCTCGACGAAAAAGAGTGGGTTCTCTACGACAACCTGGAGCTGAACATCGACCAGGGCGACGTCGTGTACGTTACCGGTCAGTCCGGTTCCGGTAAATCCGTTGTTCTGCGTGAGCTGCAAAAGCTGATGGCGGCGGAAGGCAAGTCTGTTGCATCCATCGACCAGTTCACCTTTGAGGACGACAAGAACGTCATCGACCAGATCGGGAAGACCACCAGCGATGCGCTGGGGCTGCTTTCTATGGCTGGGCTGAATGATGCCTATCTGTTCGTCAGAAAGCCGTCAGAGATGTCTGATGGCCAGAAATACCGTCTCAAAATCGCAAAGCTGATTGAGTCCGGCGCTGATGTCTGGGTGGCCGATGAATTTGGCGCGGTTCTGGATCGTGTGACCGCGCAGGTTGTGGCATCAAACCTTCAACGAGCGGCAAGGAAAGTGGGGGCAACCGTCATTGTGGCGACGACCCACGAGGATTTGGTCAATGCGCTGCGGCCGTCAGTGCAGATCACCAAGCACTTCAAGGAACGAGTGAAGGTGGACTATGAAGTTAAGTGATTTGAAAGAGTTCCCAATTCTCGGCGCACGAGATCAGCGCGAGCTGGTGGACGAAGAGACGTGGAAGGCGTGGATGCGTTCAAAAGGGGCGTATGTGGCCAAGATTGCCCCGTACAACTCCCGCTTTGCCGTGATGTTTGGTGAAGAGAATTACGTCAACGTCTGCCGTGACCTGTTCTCGCTGGAGATGTCCCAACACATGGAGGGCGCCGGCGGTCTTGTCACGGTTCCCGGCATGGTCGATTTCGACTACATGCTGCATACCGTGTTCCTGCCGGAAAAATACGATGCGGTGGTTTACTGGCACGAGGCGCTACACCTGGCGCTGTTTGCGTGTGAAGTGTTCGGCATTAACCCGCTGGAGCAGGAAGCCGTGACCTATCTGCAAGGCCAGATTGTCAAGGATATGGTCTATGCCCGTGAGCAGTATGTCGCGGACAAGAAGCAGCCCAAGATGGAGGATGAGCCGCCACCGAAGAGTAACCGCAAGCCAAAGGTCGTTGAGACTGAAAAACTGAAGGTCTGGAGAAAGCAATAATGGACGTCACTATCACGAGGCATCTGCCTGAATCTTTCCCCAAGCACCTCGACTTTATGGAGCGGATCATCGTCACCAGAGGCACGGTTGAGGACTGGCATTCACTGAAAGACCTTCACTACAAGACAGACGGTAAGCCGTTTGCGCCAAGTTATTACAAGGCGGAGTTGGATGGTCGGCTGATCGGCGTGATGGTGATGGCATTTCCAAAACTGCTGCTGGCCCCGCGCCACCGCATGTTTCCCAAGCTGAAGCCGACCACCAATACGACGGTGGCTAATCAGTTCTGGGGGCGCAAGGTTAACTCCGAATTTGCGGTCGTCAGCCGTCTGGTTAACGACACGCAGTATCGCGGTCTGGGTCTGTCGTACCGGTTTATGAATCTGGCGTGTCGTATGCACAACCGCCCGATCCTCGAAATTCAGTCGTCCATGAGCAAATACAACCCATTTGCCATGAAAGCGGGTTTCCAGTTCATCAAACCAGAAAAGCCCAAGTCTTACGAAAGCGCTCTCAAAGTCTTTCAGCGCCATTTTCGCTCTGATCCTGGCGATAACGAGTCTGTGATGAAAGAACTCTTCACAATGGCGGAGGGGCGCAGGAAACGCGCATTGCGAGACTTGGTTGCGGATTACCACAAAAATTCGAGTCTGGCGAAAGCTGGAAGGAACAGAGGTACGACTGTTCAGGACATTGCTGATTCGCTGGTGGATGAGGCGAGCATTGTGAAGCTGCTGAAAGAGATCCACACACTGAGCTTCACCAGTCCGCTGTATGGCGTGTACCGAAACCCGGACTTTGGACGTGAGCTGCCCGACACACTGCCGCTTCTGGCATTTGATAACCAGCCGCTGGACGCGCCGCTGGACTTAACACTTTTGAAAGGACGCTGAAGATGACCTTAACCGACAAACAAAAAGACATTATCAGGACACTGAGTTTGGGCCACGAAAGAGACGAGCTGCTTGATCTGGATGAGTTGCTTGAGCTGCTGCCCTACACAACAACCAAACAGAGCATTCAGTTTTCGATTCGTATCCTGATTAAGAAAGGTCTGGTCGAGAAGCATGGCATCCGTCAACGCGCGACGGACGGCCGCCAGCGTCGAGTTTTGGGGTTGACGGCTATCGGCCGAGCGAAAGTGAAGTTGATGCGGATCTAACGTCGAACACCCCTATATGTTTTAAAGGATCTTAAAAGAAAGTTATTAAATATATACAGAGCTAGGTCTTTTTTATCGCGAAAACAGGATGTTTTAGGCGTAAAGGAACCATAAGGCTAAGGATGGCAAGATGAGTACCGAAGTAAAGAAAAAACTCACCCCAGCTCAATGGGTTGAAGTTGAAGTTAAATGGAAATCAGGTGAATACACCCTTTCGGCTCTGGAAGAAGAGTATGGGCTCAGAACCGAGACTTTCTCTCGTTACTTCAAGAAGAAAGGCATTTCCAAAGGCTCAGACTCTGTTTCGGACATGATCCGTGAGTCTTTGAAGTCCGATTCGGAACAGCGAGCGCTGGCGCGAGCAAAGCTGGTGGAGGACCGGAGAGACAGCTTCGATAAAATCTCCAACCAGATCGCCGGTTTGACCATGAAAGAGATTCACGCGGCCAGGAGTGAAAGTCGGCCGCTTTCGGTGATCGAGGATAACCTAAAGTCACTTCAACGCGCCTCAGCGATCATCGGCAAATGTTTCGACATCTCCAGTCGCGCTTTAGGTCTGGAACGAGAAGAAATGGCAGGCGATGAAATTCCGAATCTGGTCTTCGGTGAATTGACGCCGACGCAGGTTCAAGAGCTCAGGAAGATGGACGAAGGTAATTCTCTGTCTGACGATCTTGAAGAGCTCGAAGAGCTTGAGAAATCGCTCGGCGCAATCCCGGATGAGGACGACGAGAGTGAGGACGACGAGGAAGGGGAAGAGTAATGGCCCTTCCAAGTTCGTTAAGCCTGATTCAGCTGCATTCCGGGCAGATGAAGGTATTCAAGGCGCCGCACCGCTTTAAGGTGGTGTGTGCTGGTCGTCGTTGGGGGAAGTCGATGCTTTCCATCTCGATGATCATGCGAGCGGCGGCCAAGGACCGTAAGCAGCGAGTGTGGTACATCGCGCCATCCTACCAGATGGCGAGGCAGATCTTGTGGGACGCGCTGAATGAGGCGATACCGCGCAAGTGGATTATGAAAAAGAACGACACGACGATGACCATCGTGTTGAGGAACGGTAGCGAGATCTCGCTGAAGGGGGCGGATAAGCCCGACTCCCTGCGCGGTGTTGCATTGAACTTCGTCGTTCTCGATGAGTTTCAGGATATGAAGCCGGACACCTGGTACAAGGTACTTCGTCCGACGCTGTCCTCTACTCGTGGCGGTGCGCTCATCATCGGTACGCCGAAAGGCTTCTCTGAGTTCCACAAGCTGTGGCAGATCGGTCAGGACGAGACGATGCAAGCGCGGGGCCAGTGGAAAAGCTGGCAGTTCGTGACGGCGGACTCTCCGTTCGTACCAGAGAGCGAAGTTGAAGCCGCGAAAAACGATATGGACCCGAAATCGTTCGCGCAGGAATACCTGGCGTCGTTCGAGAATATGTCCGGTCGTGTTTATTATCCGTTTGACCGTGATATCCACGTTAAGCCGCTGGCGTTCGACAGTCGTCTTCCAGTCTGGGTAGGTCAGGACTTCAACATCGACCCAATGTCGTCTGTGATATTGCAGCCGCAGCCGAACGGGGATTTGTGGGCGATTGATGAGATCGTGCTGTTCTCTTCAAACACGGCAGAAGTCTGCGATGAGCTGGAAAGACGCTACTGGCGGCAGAAGTCGCAAATTACCGTCTTCCCTGACCCGGCCGGTGCATATCGCCAGCACGCTCGCGGTGAATCGGATACCGACATTTTCAAAGAGAAAGGCTTTTTGAGAATCGATCACCCGAAAAAGCACCCGCCTATCGCTGACCGTGTGAACGCCGTAAACCGTCGTCTGATGACGGCATCCGGGGAGGTACGACTGTATATTGACCCGAAATGTAAGCACCTGATTGAGTCTCTGGAGAAGGTGATTTACAAGCCTGGCAGCCGTGATATCGATAAAACAGGCAATGTGGAGCACAGCGCCGACGCCCTGGGCTATCCGGTACACCGTAGATACCCGGTGAAAAATCGTGTTATTGTTGGCGGCAGTAGATAAGTAAACACATACATACATAGCAAGGATGCGAAATGGGATTAACAAGTAAGGATATTCAGGCACTGGTGAAGCGCCGACACCCTGAATATGAATTGAGAAAGGCACATTGGGACTTCATCGCCGCCACCTACGTCGGTGGCCGCGAGTGGTTCAAGCACAATATCTTCCGCTACTTCAAAGAAGGTGACGAAGAGTATCGCGAGCGCGTTGAACGTGCTTACCGCTTCAACCATTCGCGCGAAGTGGTCAATCTGATCAACAAATACCTCTTCAAAGAGGGGATCACCCGAACCGAGGATGATGCGCCGGAGGCAATTAAAAACTTCTGGCTGAAGGCAACACGCCAGGGCGTCACCATTGACGAGTTTATGGCGGAGCTGGACCTGCAATCATCCATCTACGGGCGGATTTGGATTGTTGTCGACAGCACATTGTCTGGTGACGTTGAGTCCGTGGCCGACCAGAAGAAGCAGAATGGTCGGGCATACGCTTATTGGGTTTCTCCGCAGCAGTTGCTCGACTGCGCGTATGACGACGACGGGCAGCTTATCTGGGCGCTTATCTGCGAAGTGGCGCGTGATGATGCAGATCCTTTCACATCGTCCGGCAAAGAGTTCCTGCGTTATCGTCTCTGGACCCGCAAGCAGTGGTATCTTTTCCGTGAGGAAGGTAAACGCGCTGGTGGATTGCCTAAAGTCGTTCTGGACGGCAGTGGCGATCATAATCTTGGCGTCGTGCCGGTCTTCCCGCTGGATTGTTCCGGGCAGGGTGAATCGCCGTACTTCAGCCCATCGCTGATTGACGACATTGCGTATCTGGACCGGGCGGTAGCGAACTATCTGTCCAACCTTGATGCGATCATCCAGGACCAGACCTTCTCGCAGCTGGCCATACCGGTTCAGGCGATGTTGCCAGGCGATGAGAATCACGCAAAGGTGATGGAGATGGGGACCAAGCGCGTTTTCTCCTTTGACGGTGAGAATGGGGCGCAGCCGTTCTATCTGTCGCCAGATCCGAAGCAAGCCAGCATCATCATTCAGGCCATTCAGCAGATCATCAACGAAATCTACCATTCGGTGGGCGTCGCAGGTGAGCGCACCAAGCAGGATAATGCCGCCGGCATCGACAACTCTTCTGGCGCGGCGAAGATGTACGACTTCCAGCGCGTGAACTCGTTGCTGGTGGCGAAATCTGGCCGCCTGAAGCTGGCAGAAGCCCGTATGATTGAACTGGCGGCGAAATGGATGGGTGTTGGTGACATTGACACGGAACGGCTGCTGACATACCCGGAGAGCTTCGACATTCGCGGTCTGACGGACGAGTTTGGCGTGGCGACCAATCTCCAGCTGCTGGGCGCACCGGATTCAGCCCGTCGTTACCAGATGGAGCTGTTGCTCGATAAGGTCTTCCCGAATCTGACCAAAGAGCGAAAAGCGGAAATCGACAGCGACCTGAAGAAGTACCCGCCGCAGCCGGTTGAGCCAGCACCAGCTGGCGGAGCGAAGAAGCCCGAGCCGACTACCTCTGCCACCAAGGAAGAGAGCGACAAGAAGGCCGAAAACGATAAGGTTCGCAAGAAAGATTAAAAACAGCCCGTCTTTTGACGGGTTTTTTATTTATTTTCTTGCATTAGCCATTTTTATGTGATTCCATTACGCCATCGTATGTAAATGAATACATACTCCATCCGGTTCGAGAAACTGAACCAAGATAGCCTCAAGGATTGAGGGTTTGCCATCCGAGAAACTGGATAGCGGATAATACAAAAGGAATTGTTATGCCTCTGTGGAAAATTCAACAACTGATGCACGGCTTTACCGGCTATATGGATGTAGCAGGGAAAGAGGAGCTGCCTGGCGGCGCTGGCGCCGATAAAGTGGAAGTTACCCCTGTAGAACCTGGCCAGAAGAGCACCGACCATGCCGGTGAATTTGATAGCCTGTCTCAAGAAGAACTCATTGCTCGCCTGAAAGAAGAGCGTAAAAACTCTGCGGATCTGCTGAAGGAAAGCATGAAGCGCAAAGGTAACGAGCAGACTCTGAAAGAGAAGCTGGCTCAGTTTGGCGATGTCGATCCTGAACGTGTGAAAGCGCTGCTTCAGGCGGAAGCAGAGTCTGAAAAACAGCGTAAGGCTTCCGAAGAAGCTGAGCTGTTACGTCGCGGTGAGTTTGACGCGGTCAAAAAGCAAATGGTTGAAGCGCATGATGCGGAAGTCGCAGACCTGCGAGCTCAACTCGAACTGGCCCAAAACGAAGCCAATTCACTGAAGCGCGGCCTGATTGAGAAAACCGTCGGCACCTCTTTCGGTGAATCCAATTTCTTGCGCGAAAAGGTTCTGATGACCCCGGCTAAAGCGCGAGTGATTTACGGTAGCCACTTTGAAGTTAATGAAGACGGTCAGGTTGTCGGTTATGACAAACCTGCTGGCGCGAAAGACCGCACCATCCTCGTTGACGGAAGCGGCAACCCTCTGAGCTTTGAACTGGCTATCGAGCGCGTATTACGTGCAGATCCAGAGGCTGACGCTCTGCTGCGTAGCGAAGCGAAGCCTGGCGTTGGCTCTCAGACCAAAGCCACCACCAAAGTCACAACCGAAGCGCCTAAATCAGCACTGGATAAGCTGGCAATGGGCTTGGGTAAATTAGGTAAGTAATCTCTAAATATAAGGATATATTGAGATGCCATTATTGCGGGAAGAAGCTGAAAAGCTGAGTAATAACGAACTTGAGCAGGGCGTTATCGAAACCATTATCGATCGCGAAGACCTGTTTGCGGTTCTGCCGTTCTTCAAAGTGAACAGCAAAGCCTATCTGTACAACCGTGAAGCAACCCTGTCCGAAGCCGGTTTCATCGACGTGAACGATGTGATCGCTGAAGGCGCAGCAACCTTCACCGAGCACACCGCGAAGCTGCGTATCATGGCTGGCGATGTGGACGTTGATAAGTTCCTGGCCTCCACTATGGCGGACACCAATAGCCAGATGGCTATTCAGATTTCTTCCAAAGTTAAAGGTCTGGCCCGCGCGTTCCGTCGTAACCTGATTCTGGGTGACGAAACCAAAGATCCGAAATCCTTCAATGGTATCGGCAAGCTGATGGCTGCTGACCAGGCGATCGCCGCCAATGCGTCCATGACCTTCTCCATGTTCGATGAACTGGTGGATGCGGTTAAAGACCTGGGCGCCGACTGTCTGATGATGCGCTCCGAGCACCTTCGTGCGTACCGCGCTCTGCTGCGTACCGTGAACGTCGGCCCGTCCGAAATCATGGTGGCCAACTTCGGTCGTCCGATGCTGACCCACAACGGCGTTCCGATCATCATCAACGACTTCATCCCGGTTGTCGACGGCGCTGCTTCCATCTACGGTCTGCACATGTCCGAAGAGAACGGCCTGTCCGGTATCTACGGCGGTGATAACGCTGGTATCGTTGTTGAGAATATCGGCACCGTTCAGAACAAAGACGCCATCCGTACCCGTGTTAAATGGTACTGCGGTCTGGTGAACAAGCACGACAAAGCGATCGCGGCGCTGACCGGCGTTAAGATTTAATTGTCTGGTATGTAAATACATACATACCTAAAGGGGGTGGGCTTTCGCCCGCCCTTTTTTTTTGAAGAAAACGGGAGAATCAAGTGCCAGAGCAAAAGATGCAGATCACGTCAGAACCTTTTGACGATTACACCGGGTCGATGTTTCGTACATCGTTCACCAACTCCATCTCAGACAGCCCAATGTCCGAGCGAGCCCAGGGCGCACTGAAGGCTTGTTTCAAGTCTAAGCCATACGTCGATGCAGCCGCTGTAATTCACGTCCAGAGCGTAACGGTTGCCCCGAAGACGGCGACTGTGGTGGTGGGTGATACGGTTCAGTTGGCAGGCTCTATTAAGCCTGATGACGCCACCGACCGCTCTTACCATTGGGTTACTGAAGATTCCGGCATTGCGACCGTCGATGTGTCTGGCCTGGTGACGGGTATCGATGAAGGCAGTGTGAAGATTCGTCTGGTAGCCAATGACGGCTCTGTATTCGGCGAAGCGGCTATCACCGTAAACAATCCAGAGACAGTCCAGGTTTAACCAAAAGGGCGTCATATGGCGCCCATATTCAGGGATAGAAAATGAAAAGTGCAAAAGTGAAGTTGCTGGAATCGACCTTTAAGGGATACACCGGTCTGCTTTGTGGCGTTCAGTTCGAAGATGGTGTTTCTGTCGAAGAGCTACCGTTTGTGGATCAGCAGCGTATCTGCGCGTCGATGCGTGCGGAAACCATCGAAGGGCGCAACGTGAGCGCGTCAGGGCAGTTCTCAGAGCGTCACAACGTCTCGCTTGAAGATGTGCTTGCCAACGAGCCCAAAGCGCCCGACGTCGCTCCTATGCAGCGTGGCGTGGTAGAGCCAGAAGTACCAAAGTTCACCCGCGAAGAGCTGGAGTCGCTGGCGGACGAGCAGGGGATCTCCGGTCTGCGTGTAGTCGGTAACCGCCTGGGCGTTAAAGCGAAGGGTATCGTTGAGATGATCGACGGCATCATGAAAGCACAAGGCGGCGTCTGATGGCTATGTTAGGGGCGTTCGAAAGCAACCAGACGGTCAATATGACCTTCTCTGTAGATATGCTGACGGTCGATACTCTGACCTACTCAGTGTTTGATAACGCAGGAAACACCTTGTTATCTGAACAACCCGCCACGCTGGATTCTGATTACTCGGTTCAGGTGGCGATCCCGGCGGAAGTGAACCAAATCGGGGATGCGGACCGGGCATTACGTCGCGTGAAACTGAAGGCCACCACCGGAACCACTACGGTCGAGTTCGAAAATGTTTACGTCCTGTTGAACAACTTTGAACTGGCCGTTTTTGAGCAGTCCTTTGCCACGCTCGATGACGCGGCAATGTACGCTATCGATATGGTTAAAGGTGATGTGATCCTGAATATGAGCCGGGTCCAGCTGCGTCGTTTGCTGATTGAAGCGACCGTCAGGCTGAAGCAGATGCCTTTCTCCATCCGCCGCATCTTTGGCGTTGATTACGACGACTACGACCGACCGATGAACATGCTGAATGTTCATAACGTCTATTGGGGTCAGGAGGGCCAGTATCGTATGGACCTGATTGACTGGAGCAAAATGTCACCAGAGCTGTATGCAGGATTACCGGATGATTTCAAGAAGACGTTGCTGGTGGCTACAGTCAACGAGGTTGCCGAGATTGCTTCAACCACCGATTCACAGTCCGCTCGTGATGAGGGCATCGTATCCGAGTCCATTGGGGAAACGACCATTGCTTATCGTCAGGGTAAGGCAGCGAATCTTACCGTCAATCGCACAACGTGGCGGCTGCTGGTGAAGTATCTCAATAACCGAACAGTTGTTCGTCGCTCGTAATCGTTCGTAATCGCAGGGAGGCGCAATGAACGTAGCGTGGCAGTTGGAAGGCTCTCTTTACCGAAAGAGCAAGGAGCTGGATGTGTACGGGGAGTCGCAGTTGAGGTTTGTCGGTCGCATAAAGTTGGGCATGGTTCGTTTCGCCGATTCGGTCGAGAAGTCATCCGTCCGCGCGGATAGTTCGGCCAGCCGTGGAAAGGCGGAGCAGGAAGAGTTTGATGCGGTAATGGTCACGCCGCTCGAATCGAAGGTTCAGCAGGGCGACATTATGCTGGTGGATGGCGTGAAGCTGCGCGTCGACATGATCCACAAGCGATTCGGGTTACGAGGGAGGCCGGGTCATCTCGAAGTGGGAGCGTCAATATGGGTTTAGAGTACAACGTAGGCAAGCTGGGCCGTCTGGCCGATCGCCTGACGAACTCCCAGAAAGCCTACAAGCGAAGCCTGATTAACGACATGACCAAGCTGGCCGTAACCGCGCAGAGGCTCGCAAGAGCCCTGGCGCCATACGAAACCGGATCGCTGGAGAACAGCATTTACGCGCGGGTTAACCGAAGCGACCTTGCCAGTCTGTCAATCGAGTTGGTTGTGATGAAAGACAGAGATAGGGTGGGTTCTCTAAATGGCGGCCGCCGGTACACTGGTGATGCAAAGGTCGGCGATTACGCAGAGTACATGGAGTCTGGCCGATACAGTCTGGGGGCTCGTTCCAGGCTTAAACAGGGTGGGAATGCGCTTAGCAGGAAGGTTGGCCGACGTTTCATGGACAGGACTGCCGAGTTTATCCGAAATGAAATGAGGCGGATCATCGCCGACAGCGCACAGAAGGCCGGCTTCGGCCGAAGGAGATAACGTGATCGTAGAACAGTTCGCGACATTGCTGGAAAAGAAGGGTGTTGGCAAGGTGGGAAAGACCATCTTCGCTAATGCGATGGGGGCGGAGGTAAAGTCTGGCGTCATGGTGGTGACTACAGGCATTGAGATTGATGGGGATCTGCACGACTTCTATCAGGACAATATGATTGTGGTAGTCCGGGACGCCAGTATCGGCGCTGCAATGAAGCGAGCTGACCTGATTATGGCCGCTTTGCCGATGTGGGATGAGGAAGAGGCCGGTGTTCGTTTTCGTTACGTCAGGCCGCTGAATTTGCCGACTTTATTCCCAAGGAACGATGCATCTCTGTTTGAGGTGGGAATTTCCGTTGAGTTTGCCGCCCATTTGTTGTAATGGTTTTATAAGTATGTGTATACTTACCGTGCTTTAGATTAAGCACCCACAATTAAAGGTAAAAGGAGTTTACCGACAATGGCTAATACCCATGTAAAGAATATCAAGTTAGGCGCCTGTGCTGTTTCTTTCGGCGGCACCGATCTTGGCTACACCAAAGGCGGTGTTGAGGTAGAGATTTCCACCGAGACGCTGAAAGTCACCGTCGACCAGCAGGGCCAGACCACTCTGTCCGAGCTGGTTCAGGGTCGTAACGTCAAAGTTACCGTTCCGCTGGCCGAAAGCGTTCTGGAGAACATCGTCAACCTGATGCCTGGCTCTACCATTAGCACGGATAAGAAATCCATCTCCATCACCACCGCTCAGAGCGTGAATCTGATCGACGTGGCGCAGCAGCTGGTTCTTACCCCGCAGGATGGCACCGACTTCATTCTGACCCTGCCGAAAGCGGCCACCGCCGGCAACTTCACTATGGCGTATAAGTTCGATGACGTCCGCGTGTTCTCTGTCGAGTTCAATGCGTACCCGGATGACGCTGGTGTTTTGGGTAGCCTCACCAGCCCAAAGTAAGTGTGACGGGTGTGACTGTGGCGCCGGCAACTGCGTCGGTCAGGGTCGGTGCAACGACCACGCTGGCCAAAACAGTTTCCCCGTCTAACGCTGACGATCAAACCGGCACCTGGACATCCAGTAACCCTGCCATCGCAACCGTTGATACCAAGGGCGTTGTGAGAGGGGTTGCCGCCGGTAATGCAACGGTGACGTTTGTTACGAAAGATGGTGGCTTCTCTGCCAAGTCTACCGTGACTGTGACGGCATCTTAATCAAATCAAGGCCCAGAAATGGGCCTCTTTAACGAGATAAAAGTATGGCTAAGTTACTAAATCTGGACACGCTGGTTCCCGCCGTTAAGCAGGTTCAAATCGGCGGAAAGCAATATCCGATTGTAGAGATGAGTGTAGGTCTGTTCGCGGAAATTAAGCGCTTCGAAGGTAGCGAAATTGAATCCATGAGCATTGCTGATCAGGTTGCTGCGTATGCGGTTCTGGTTCAGAAGCTGATCCCCTCTCTGCCGCAGAATGTGTTGGACGATCTCTCCGTTATCAACCTTCAGCAAATTTTCACCTTCGCACTGAACGTTGCGGATGAAACGAACGAAGCCGCCGCTGGCGACGAAGTAAAGTAGAAACCCGCGATGAATCCGATGAGGTGGTTTTGTCCATCGACTTCGGGTTCTATTTCAGTCGTGTAGCTGCTTATTACTCCTTGCCACCGAAACAACTACTGGAAATACCGCTTGAGACATTCTGGATGATGAGTCGAAACATCGAACGAATCCAGTCAGAGCGCGACTTGAGAGATTTTCAGGTCGCCAGGGTCGCTCAGGCCGGTGTTGAAGATGCTAAGGCGTTCATGGAGGGTTTGCAGCTAAGGATTGGAAGACCTGTCATCACTGATAGGGTGTACAACCCAGAACGAGTCAAAGCAGACCCTGACGCCAAAGCGCAATTAATGGCAGTCTTTGGAAAAGGATAGGGAATGTCCGACAATATCGTAGATTTTAAGCTGATCCTCAATGATAAGGAGTTCGAGGTATCAGCTAAAAATGCCGGGAAGTTACTCAAACAGCTGAGTGTGGATGCGGGTTTAGCGTCCAAGAAAATCTCCAACCTTGATGTTTCTGTCAACTCTCTGACGCGAAACATCAAAATCTTCACCGTAGCAGTGGGTAAAGCGGCCTCGGAACTCCAGGATTTGGGAGTCGGGGCCGAACTCGCTGGCAATGCGCTTCGTGATATTCGTACTCACATTGCCGCAATCAGTCACAGCTTAACAGTATTCAACGACCGCGTTGGCAAAACCACAACCGCACTGAAAGGTATGGCGAGTGAGCTGCGCAAGGTTCAGTCTGAACTTTCCGACTTCAGTGATTATGCCAACCACGCAGGCAAGTCTACGCGCGACCTGACCGCGAACGTAGACGATCTCAATAAGAAAGCCTCCACCACAAATCGTCGCTTAAACAATACGACAAAGGCACTGGCCGGCTGGAAGGACTCTGGTGACAAGGCGAAGGACGCGCTGAAAGAAATCATCAGCCAGATGGATACGCTCATTGACCGTCAGAAAGAGCTGAAGGGTTTGGGACGTGCTGATGTTGGCGGGCCAGGTCGCGGCGGTCGCGGCGGTAGTGGCGGTAGTGGCGGTAGTGGCGGCGGTCACCACCGTAGCAGTTCTTTTGGCGGCGTAATAGGGACCATCTTTGCTTTAGGCGAAGTGGGTGATGCAGCCCGAAACGTCAGAGATATGCTGTTTGGCTGGCAAGCGCCCATCATCGAGGCAGCAGCTGAAATGCAGAAGATGCAGATGCTTCTGCAAGGTATAAACAAGGATGCAGCCGATCCATTTGCCGCAGCGGCGAAGGATATGGACTACATCATCGCCACCGCTAAAAGTGCGCCTTTTGCGATTGGCGAGTTGACGGGCTCATTCGTCAAATTCAAGTCGGCAGGATTAGATCCGACGAATGGCTCGTGGAAGACGCTGATCGACTCCGTTGCCCGATTCGGCGGCAGTAGTGAAACGCTTGACCGCGCAGCCGTCGCTATCCAGCAGATGGCAGGTAAAGGCGTCATCTCGATGGAAGAGCTGCGTCAGCAGCTGGGTGAGGCTGTTCCTACCGCAATGAAGGCGATGGCGGACGGCATGGGCGTTACTGTAGCCGAGCTTACAAAGCAGATCTCTACCGGCACAGTGAATGCTCAGGAAGGTTTGCGTCTCATGTTCGTTGGTATGGATGCCATGAACCGTGGCGCCGCGAAGAGCATGATGGTCACCTACATTGGCGCCCTGGCTCAGATGAAGACCGCCTTCATTCAGTTCTCTAAGACGGTTGGCGATTCCGGCTATCTCGAAGCTATGTCAAAGAGTCTCAACGAGATCACCGCGTTGATGAATAGCACAGATGGCAGGATGTTTGCCGCGTCTCTGGGCCAAAACCTGGCGACCGCGATCACGTCTCTGACGTCTATGGCCAGGTGGCTTGTCCAGAATCGAGAGCTGATTATCAATCTCGGCGCAGCTATTGCGGCGTTCGTAGGCTTCAGGTTGCTTCGCTCTGGGATCTTGGGGGTGATTAGCGTCGGCAGCCAGATGGGGTCTGTGCTCGGTAAAAGCGTAACCGGATTACAGGCTCCATTTAATCTCCTGTCGACCTCAGTGACCAGATTTAATCGAGCGTCAAGGCTTGGACTTGGGACTATCCCGGCTCTCCTGTTCTCGATCAGGGGTGGTCTGACGGCAGTTAAGGCGGCGTTTGCTTCTCTGTCTGCGTTCATCGTCTCCAACCCGATTGGGGTCGCATTGCTTGCGATATCGACTGCCGTCGGCGCTATCGTTTGGGCGATGGAGAAGCTGAGAGATAAGACCGCGCAGACCGTAGAAGAGCTCAAGAAGATGCCTGAAGCGATGACGCAGGTCCAGCGCACTCAGATTATGCTCGATGTCAAGAAGCGAAACGCGGAGATTGAGCGTGACGAGAATCTTCTTCAGTCAATCAAATCAGGCAAGCTCTCGGCGGACGCTCTGCCGGCAGACATCGCAACGGGCAGACAGCTGACTGTTAAAGATGTCGAAAACAGAGTTAAAACAAACAAGGCGATAAATGGCGACTACACTGGCCTGGTCACGAAAAGCGACGAGATAAAGGCCAAGGAGACGGCATCAGGCGTAACTAAGGCGGTGTTCGAAGACATTGATAAGCGGCTCAATGTCGGTATGGCTAAATTCGCGGCAGGTCAGATGCGAGAGAATGAGGCCAAAAGGATCGCTTTGGACGCCGACAAATCTCTCTCCAAGGAAGAGAAGGATAAGCGCCGGGATGAGATAAACCGCTCAGAGGCAAACGCTCAAGCCGACCTCTACAAGAAGGCCGCTGACGAGATGGAAGCGCGGGTTAAAAGTGTCGCCACACAGGTTAAAAACTTGGATGAGGCGCTGAGTAAACCTGGCCTGAGTGAAGATCAGAGAAAAATCCTGACCGCTCAAAAGTACGGTTACGCGAGCAACTATGAAGAGTCGAAGCAGCAGCTCGACGACATGCGCAACAAGGAAAAAGATACCCGAAACAGTCGCCACGGTATCCCTGACGCCAGCGGCGAATATTCCAGCGCATCCGGGGCTAAAGCCGATCACCAGGTTTACGTAGCCAGAGTTAAGAACGACTTCAAGAACGGCGCAACGAGCATCATCGGCGAAGATGGCCAGATCGCCAAGGATGTTTTGGGTAATGACATCGAGGGCATTAACCAGTTCAGAGCCAACGAGACTATCATCTCCAAATACGGCTCAAACGTAACCGGGGAACAGCGTAAGAAAGCCGAGGAAGCGTTGACGGCTGCCATTTTGCGAGACACCCAGATCCGCACAAAGGCAGCCGAAACGGCAAGCAAGAAAGAAGAAAGTGCTAACAACAAGGCGCAAAAGGCGGCCGAGCGTAAGCAGAGGGAACTTCAGAAAGAGGCTGATGGCTACAACAAGACGCTGAACTCTTCTGAGCAGATGATCTCCATGATGGAGACGGGCTCTAAGAGAACCGTTTCGTTTGCCCAGAACGTCGAGAAGACGTCCGTGTCGCTTGAGAAGCTGGCTAACTCTTCCCCTACCGAGCTCATCACGCAGGAGATGATCGACAAGGCGAAAGAGTATCTGGAGACAATGAAGACGCTGTCTCCTGACTATCTGAAGCGACTGGAGAAGAAGGCCGCCAAGAAAGATTTGGACGATGTCGCGCCAAATGCAGCCGGTATCATTAGTTCCGGGCTTGATGGTTCGCAATCCAGAGACGAGCAGGTTGAGGCGTTCAGGACCAAGTATGACGAAAGTCTGAACGCGCTTGAGAGCCGTCGCAAGCAGTACATGAGTCAGTTGAAAGACGACCCAAGTATGCAGGTTTACGTTGAAGAGTCGACCAAGCGGATCAATCAGCTGATTAAATCTGGCAACGTCGCGCTCATCAAAGAAACCGGCACCGCCACGCAGAAGCTGGCGCTGGAGTATGGCGATCTGGCTACGCAGATTGAAAGCGTTTGGGCGGATACCTTCTCTGGTTTGACCGACACGCTGACCGAGTTCTTCTCGACGGGCAAGGCGAGCTTCAGTGACTTCGCCTCGTCGATTATGAAGGACATCACCAAAATGATCGTGAAGAGCCAGATCACACTGCCTCTCATGAACATGTTGGGGATGGGCTCGGGACAGACGGCCATGCAGCAGACGGGCCAAGGCAATCTGATGTCGTCTCTTGCTAACCAGGGCGTCTCTCTGTTTTCTGGCGCAGCAACGAATGGCGGCGGCACCAACGTTGTTAATGGCGACGGTAACGTGGCCACCAACAGCAAAACGGCCTCGCAGTCCGTTGGTAAGTTAGGCTCGACAACCGCATCGACGACGGAGGGTGTGAGCTCTCTTGGGACGGCGGTGGTCGGAGTCGGCGGTGCGTTAAGCAATGTGAGCACGGCGGTAGGTTCCCAGACCAAGGCGATCATGTCGAACATCTTCAGCATGAAGGGGCTACAGACCGCCTCCAATGCGCTGATGTTCACCTTCGCCGCAATGTCAGCCAGTTCCTCGTCCAAAACGAGCAAGTGGTTGGGCTTCGCGGGTACGGTAGCTTCTGGGGTCGCCTCGATATATGCCGGTGGTGGATTCAGTGGCGGCGGTAGTGGCGGCGGTTCTGGTGAATCTCCTGGCGGCGGAACGGCGATTCAGAATGCCGGGGCAAACTATAAATTCGCCAAGGGCGGGATTATGGGGCCGGATGGTGCTCTGCCGCTGCACAAGTATGCCAAGGGCGGGATTGCAACGTCGCCTCAGCTGGCGCTTTTCGGCGAGGGCTCTCATAACGAGGCATATGTCCCGCTGCCGGACGGCCGGTCCATTCCTGTCACGATGTCCGCCGAAAAGACAGCTGGTCTTGGCGCTGGCGCTGGTGTGGTGGCCCCTGTTTCCATCTCCATCAACGTTCAGGCTGACGGTGTCTCTTCTGCAAGCGGCGCTGACTCGACCCAGGGGTGGAAGGATGCAGCTGAGAAGATGAAGGCGATCGCACTCGACACCATCCGTCAGGAGAAGCGACCTGGCGGATCGCTTAACGCAAACACGACGGGCAACCGTTAACAACCAAAGTGCCGCAGAGATGCGGCACACAACTCAAGGATGAGGAAATGGCCAGAGAAACATTTGGGTGGAACCCTGATTCGCAATCGAAAAAGACCATAAAGCCGAACGTGACCGTACTGAAGTTCGGTGACGACTATGAGCAACGCCAGACCATTGGTCTCAACCGCGTGAAGGAAGAGTGGAGCCTGACGTTCCAAAGGCAGCGATCGGAAGTTGAGAAAATGGACGTTTTCCTGACGAAGAGAGCTGGCGTGGAATCGTTCTACTGGAAGACGCCGCGCAACCAGACAATCATTGTGGTTTGCGACACCCACGATGTTGAGTACGACAGAGGGGCGGCGAAGTTGACCTGCACATTCAGACAGGTTTTTGAGTCTTGATATGTATGTGCTTACATATTAACATGGATCAAATTAAGGCTTAACTCACGGAAGATTATGGGAATCAAAAAGGAAATACAAAGCCTGTCACCTTCGTCGGTGATAGAGCTTTTCATTTTGGATATGTCCGTTACCACCTCTGGCGGTAAGCGGTATTTCCACGCAGGTACGAACGAGATCCGCGACAGCATCGTCTGGCAGGGCGTGGTTTACGAGCCCTGGCCACTCAAAGCGACCGGGTTCGATATCTCCGGGCAGGGCACTCTGCCTTCACCGAAAATTTCCATCGCGAACTTTGGCGGAAGCATTTCAGCTGAAGTCCAGGCTAACGATGATTTGGTCGGCTGTACCGTCATTCGTAAACGCACACTGGCTCGCTTCCTCGATGCGGTCAACTTCTCAAGTGGCGTCAATCCAACCGCCGATCCATCTCAGTTCTTCCCGGACGAAAGCTGGTTCGTCGAGCAAAAGACGCTGGAGACTTTCGAGGTCGTCGAGTTCGAGCTGTCCAGCGTATTCGAACTGATGGGCGTGAAGCTGCCGTATCGCCAGATCATCAAGAACACCTGCCCGTGGAAATATCGCGGCACAGAGTGTGGTTACACGGGTCCGTACTTCGACAAAGACGATAAGCAGACCTCCATTTCTGGATCTGACTACTGCACTAAACGTCTCGACTCCTGCCGCGCCCGTAAAAACTACTTTGCGAACGGCATTATCCACTTCGGCGGTTTTCCGGGGGCCACTCGTGTCTCTTGATAGCAAGTTCATCATTGGTGAGGCGCTATCTGGCGCCTTTATGTCCTGTGCTGCCAAAAACTACCCGAATGAAGCGTGTGGCTTTGTCGTTTCTGGCGCGGGTGGGAAGTATCTCTTCGTTGAAGCCAGAAACACGTCAGAAGACCCACAGGAGCGTTTCGTTATGCACCCTGACGACGTTATGGCTGCGGAGGATAAAGGGGATGTGGTGGCTGTGTGGCACTCTCACACTGACCAACCCGCGACACCATCAGAAGCGGATCTGGCTGGCTGCGAAGCGACGCAGCTGCCCTGGGTTATTACCGCCATTCACAAAAACTACGACGACAGCATTGATGTCGATTTCGTCTTTTCAAGTCCCGTCGTTTTCCATCCCACAGGATTCGAGATGCCTTACACCGGCCGCATTTATGCGTTCGGCGTTTTCGACTGCTGGACCCTGTGTCGCGACTATCTTGGCCGCGAATTTGGGATCAGCCTGAACCTCCACGAAAAGTTTCGCATCCCCAACTGGAGCGAAGGCGATGTGGACATTCTCGGCGACAACTTCGCTGGTGAAGGTCTGGTTCGCCTGGCGAATGGTGAGGAGCCTCAGAAGGGCGACATCTTCTTCATGCAGTACGGAAAGATGCCGGATCACTGCGCCGTCTACATCGGTGACGACCAAATTCTCCATCACCACAAGGACCGTCTCAGCTGCCGAGCCGTCTTTGGTGGGATGTACAAAAAGCATGTGACGCACCACCTGCGCCACCGGAATCTACTTTCAGGGAAAGAGAAATGTCTGAATTAGTTCACGTTCAATTGGGCGGTGCGCTGGCGACCAACTTCGGTCGCCATTGGCATTTAAACGTCCGAAACGCCAAACAAGCCTTTGATTTGATCGACGCCAATAAGCCTGGGTTTAAGGCGTGGATTCGCAAACACGCGAAGTCGATTAGCAAGTACCACATCCAGATTACAAACAAGCAGGGCCACAAGTATTCAATGGATGAAACCGAGTTTCAGATGATGGGTGAAAGCGACAACATCGCCAAAATCCGCATCACGCCAGTTCCGCATGGTAGTGGCGGGAAGGGCTTTGCGTGGTTTGAAACCGTTGTTGGGGCTGCACTTTTGGTTGCCTCGATTTTCATTCCAGCGCTGGCCCCTTTAGGCATAGCTCTCCTGATGGCCGGCGTCCAGGGGCTTCTCTCCCCACAAGCGAAGAAAGCACAGGGGCCGGCTAACAACTCTGATGCGACCTACTTTGACGGCCCACAAAACACGACGAATCAGGGCAACCCGGTTCAGCTTAATTACGGTGAAGAAATTCTCGTCGGATCTCAGACCGTGTCCTCATCAATCACCATTGAACAGACCGCATAAGGGCGTACATGGAACAGTTCAAAAAAAGAAAACTGCCTGAAATTATCGCAGGTGCTGGCGGCAAGAAGTCGTCCGGCTCGTCAAGGACACCGGTAGAGGCGGACGACACCGTTAACTCGAATGTCAAAGTATCCATTCTGGACTTGCTGGGTGAGGGCGTTATTGGCGGTCTGAAGGACGGCGCGAAGTCGATCTTCCTTAACGACCTGCCATTGCAGAACTCTGACGACACTTACAACCACTCAGGCGTAACCTGGTGGTTCCGTGATGGCTCTCAGGACCAGAGCATCATCGAAGGCTTCGACTACACCGAAACGCCTAAAACCATCGGCTTGCAGGTCAAGAAAACGAGCGCCGTTACGATGGCGGTCGACAGTGACAGCGCTGACCGCTTCCGCGTCATTCTGAAATTCCCATCGCTGAAATCTGTCGACAAAAAGACGGGTGACACCAGCGGTACTTCTGTCACGTACAAATTCCAGGTGAGCAGTGCCGGCGGCGCATTTGTTGACGTGGCGCCAGAGGGCGAGTCCTCCGGGACCGTTACGCTGACCGCGAAGAAGGCCGGCGTTTATTATCGAAGCTACATACTCAACCTGCCGAAGCCGGGCTCTAAGTATCAGGTTCGTGTTGTTCGTGTTACCGACGACAACAAAGACACGACCTACCTTGCCAACGATATCTATGTGGATACCGTCGGGGAGATCATCAACACCAACATGAACTACCCGAACTCTGCGCTGGTCGGCCTTCGCGTCAACTCAGAGCAGTTCGGCTCGTCCATGCCGTCTCGTTCGTACCTGATTAGCGGTATGAAGGTCCGCGTCCCGTCAAACTACGATGAAGTCACCAACGAATACCGAGGGACATGGGACGGTTCGTTCAAACTGCTGTCGTCCAGTAACCCGGCATGGATTCTGTATGACCTCGTGACCAATAAGCGCTATGGTCTGGGTGAGTTCGTCAGAGAGTCAATGTTTGACCTTGGCCAGCTTTATCAGATCGGCCGGTACTGCGATGCGCTGGTTGACGACGGCTTTGGTGGCAAAGAGAAACGATTCGCCATCAACACGCAGATCACCACGCTTCAGGACGCCTATCGCTGCGTTCAGGATATTGCTGGTGCTTTCCGTGGGATGGTTTATTGGGCCGGCGGCATGGTTCATGTGACGCAGGATAGCCCGTCAGACCCGATCGCCATCTACTCAAACTCCAACGTAATTGATGGTCGATTCTCCTACAAAGGCTCTGCCCGTAAGGATCGCCCTTCTGTCGCGCTTATCACCTACAACAACAAAGAAGACAATTACAAGCAGAATATTGAGTATGTCGAAGACTTAGAAGCCATTAAGCGCTACGGGATACGCAAGACGGAGTCTGTAGCGTTTGGTTGTACTTCTCGTGGCATGGCTCATCGTGTGGGCTTGTGGACGCTTTATACAGGGCGTATGGAGTCGGACGTTATCACGTTCCAGACAGGGATGGACTCAGCATTCCTCGTTCCGGGCGACGTCATCCTGATTCACGACAAGTTCCGCGCCGGCCGTCGTAATTCTGGTCGTGTTGTCGCATCCACCGCAAACAGCATTACACTGGACTCTACGGTCGACATGACCAAGGCTGGCACCATCACCTTCATTAACGCTGAAGGCCGGATGATTAGCCGCGACATCCTTGAATCTGGCGTAGTGAGCAAAGTCACCTTTAAAGATGCAGTGAACGAGGCCGACCGCCCGGTTGCTGATGGCATCTGGGTGATTTCTCAAAGCGATCTGAAACCGCTTCAGGCTCGCGTAGTTGGTGTTACCCAGGGTGAAGACGGCGTTGGTAGCACGATCACCTGTATCCAGAATAACCCGTCCAAATATGCTGCCATTGATGACGGCGCCGTGCTCATCCCGCAAAACACGACCGTCCTTGATCCGACATTCTCGAAACCCGAGAACCTGAAGATCACTGAAGGAACATACCTGTCCTCTCCGGGCAACCTAAACGTATCGCTGACGGCGACATGGGAAGGCAAATCCGCAGAGTATTGGGTTAGCTGGCGCCGGTCAGATGCCGGTAATGTGTCCAACTGGCAGACGGCCAAAGTTAACGAAGAGCAGTTCGAAGTTAAGCCGGTCGCGGAGAGCGGCAAATACGACTTCCAGGTGTACGGCGTTTCCGTCTCCGGACGTAAGACCGAAATCCTCAGCACAACGTATCAGGTTCTGGGAACCATGACGCCTCCGGGCGCCCCATCGTCTCTGACTGCCGTTGGCGACTACCGCCAGATTATCCTTGGCTGGTCTAACCCGTCGTCCGTCGATTTGGATCACATCCAGATTTACGCCTCGAAGACCAACGACGTCACCAAGGCGACTCTTCTGGCTAAATCCACGACCACCAACTTCACCCACAGCGGTCTGGAAGATTCGGTAACGTGGTACTACTGGATTCGCTCGGCCAACAAACGCGGCATGACCAGTGACTGGAGCTCGAAGCTCGGTACGTCGGCAATGACGCGCGATGTATTGTCGTTCCTGCAAAACAAGATCACCGAATCCGAGCTCGCCAAAGACCTTCTGGCTGATATCGACAGCAAGGCGGTTGCTGCTGAGGTTGATGCTTCCATTGAAGACGCGAAGTCCGAAGCTACCGCGCAGGTTGAAGCCGCCAAGAAAGAGGCGTCCAGCGCCTTAAGCGCAGCCCAGACCACGCTGAACAACGCCATCATGCAGGAAGCGACTGACCGCAATAATGCTGTTGCTGACGAAGCTAAGCAGCGCTCCCAGGCTATTTCGGCAGAAGCTGATGCGCGTACCAAGGCTATCTCCGATGAGGCTATCGCTCGCGCTGACGCAATTACAAAAGAGTCCGACACTCGCACGAGGGCAATGGCCGACGAAGTCACCGCACGAAACAAGGCTGTAGCTGACGAAGCCGCCGCCCGGACAAAGGCTGTGTCTGATGAGGCTGTCGCTCGCGCCAAGGCTGTGTCTGATGAGGTGGCGGCCAGAACCAAAGCTGTCGCTGATGAGGCCACCGCTCGCGCCAAGGCGATATCTGACGAAGCCGCCGCACGCGCTACGGCAATTAGCGATTCGGTGGCGGTTGAGGCTACCGCTCGCGCGAAGGCTATCGCAGACTCCGCGTCGTCTCTCAGCGACAAAATTGAAAAAGAGGTCACCGATCGCGTCAAGGCTGTTTCCGATCTGGACACCAAAACCGCAAACGCGATCTCGTCCGAATCATCAAGCCGCATCGCTGCCATTTCTGATGAGGCGAAGACTCGCGCTGACGCTATTCTTCAGGAGAAGAACAGCCGCCAGGCGGAAATTAAAAATGTGTCCGCTCAAATGCAGACCGCCAACGAGTCTCTGGCGCAGCAGATTTCACAGGTCGCAGCGGGAACAGGCGAGCAGTTCGACAGTCTCAAGATCTGGTATTTCGATGCACAGACAACTGAAGGGTGGAGCGGCAACAAGAGCGCTATTCTGTCTGCTGACGGGTGGATTCGCTCAGGCAATGGCGGGGATACATGGCTGACATCGCCAGCAGGTCTTGCTATCGCCGGCGCGTCCTATCGCTTCATGAAGATGCGTATCCGAAAAGTGGGTAATCCAGTTTGGGAAGGCGCAATTCGCTGGATCACCAAAAGCGGCGATACCTTCAACAATACAAATTTCATCACGGTAAGCGAACCGGAGTACAACGCCCAGGGTGTTGCTACGCTGACGGCAAGCGATATCAAGTGGAATAACGATACCATTCACCAGATTCGTCTTGATCTTTCCATCTCGACCGATGATTCAAACTACATCGAAATCGACTGGATCGCCGTCGGCCGACCAACTCCGGGCGCCGGCATGGCCGCTCTGCAAGATGAGAAGACCGCCCGTACCAACGCTGATGCAGCAGAAGCAGCCAGCCGCTCAACTCTGGCAACACAGCTGCGTGGCTCTTATGACGGGACTGACATTACAAAGCTGAGCTCTGGCCTCATCTTCCAGGAGCAGCAAGCGCGTGTAACTGCCGATAAAGTAGAGGCGACCGCACGTCAGTCACTGGAAACCAAAGTGAATGACAGCGTATCGAGTATCAACAAGTCGCTCGATACGCTGAACACGAAAGACCAGGCGATGGCGTCAGACATCACCGGCCTTAAGTCTTCTTTAGACGACAAAGCTGATGCGTCGGCTGTTCAGACACTCAAGGCGTCGGTCGAGCAGCAGGGCTCGAATATCTCTACTCAGGGACAGTCGATCACCAAGCTCCAAGGCGATCTGAATACCACCAACACCAATGTTGGGAAGAAAGCCGACCAGACGGCCATGACCGCGTTACAGGGAACTGTGACCCAGCAGGGCAAGGATATCGCGGCAGCTAACAGCAGCATCTCCACCCTGAAGTCTTCTCTGGACACTACGAACGATGCGGTGGCCAAGAAAGCTGATGCGACGGCGGTCAGCGATCTGTCTTCTCGCGTAAGCGCGACAGAAGGTAGCGTGTCCAGTCAGGGCGACAGCATTGTCCAGCTGAATAACTCACTGAGCAACGCTCTGGCGGACTCTGACGCTTCAGCCAAGACTCCGAACAACCTGATCGTCAACTCATCGTTTGAGCGTGGTATGGACGGTTATATTGGCGTATCCAGTCTCAGCACGGTCGTTGCTATTCAGATACCGCATGTCGGCACAAAAGCACTGAAAATTGATCCAGGTAGCTCCGCATCTCCGGGCCAGTACATCGATTTTGTCAAAGGCCGTACTTATGAGATCGGCGTCTGGGCTAAACAGGTTTCTGGAACAACAGATAATGGGCAGGGTAACAACAAACTGCGAGTGGGCAATAGTGCTGGAGCGCCAGTGTTTGAGGTCCCGTTCGTAAACCTCACCGTTGACTGGACGAAAGTTAGCAAACGATGGAAGGCTACCGAGACGGGAAGTCTGCCCGTTACGCTGAGCAACTATCTGACCGCCGGCAACCGCTACTTCGATGACTTCTACGTTATCGACGTAACCGACACCGTGAACATCGATGCGAGCGCCTCCGCGATTTCTTCGTTGCAGAGTACCGTCACGCAACAAGGTAAAGACATTTCGTCGCAGTCCACCAGCATCGCTGGCCTGAACAACAGCCTGAATACAACCAACGAAAACGTCGCGAAGAAGGCTGATTCCTCTGCGGTCCAGACGTTGCAAAATACTGTGACGCAGCAGGGCAAGGATATCTCCACCGCCAACAGCAGCATCACCAGTCTGAAAGGCAGTCTGGATGCGACAAACGATAAAGTCGATACCAAGGCTGACGCTTCAGCAATGAGTGATCTGGCGTCTCGCGTATCCCAGAATGAGAAGGGCATTGCCACGCAATCCGACTCTCTGACCAAGTTAAGTAACAAGGTGTCCAGCATTGACGTCGGCGGTGTGAACCTCATCACCAACGGCGATATGAGCGCGGCGCCGGTATCTCTGCTTTCCACTACGACAAGTTTTAAATCGTTCGATCGTACCGTGACTGCCGATATTCGTGGCGTGTCAGTGGTGACACCTCGTTCGATAACGTTGTCCGTATGGTTCAAGGAGCTGTCCTCTGGATTCGGCACGACGAAACCGTTCACCAGCGTCGTAATTGGTAAAAGCGCTGCCGGCGATAATTGGGGCGTTCGTTTCTGGGCCAGCAACGGAAGTGTGTCGCAGAAAGGGGATATGTTCGTCTGGACCGGTACGATTAACCTGAAAGCCGGCGACACGATGTTCAATGACCCGACGACGATCCGCTTCATTCTGGAAGATAAAACCCAGAAGACTGGCGCCATCTTCTACCGCGTTAAGTTGGAAAACGGCAACATCGCAACCGACTGGTCTGCAAGCCCGGATGAGGTGAAGTCAGGTCTGGATGCCAATGCGTCTGCACTGAATGCACTGACGACGCGCGTTGCTTCAACCGAGGGTAATGTTGAATCTCAGGGCAACAGCATCACTTCTCTGAAGAACGACCTGGCGACAACCAACGCCAACGTTTCGAAGAAAGCTGACTCGTCCGCTGTAGCGACAATCCAGAGCACGGTAACGCAGCAGGGCAAGGACATTGCATCCTCCGCGTCCGACATCTCATCGCTGAAGAATAGTCTCGCCACAACGGACGGCAACGTCGCGAAGAAGGCGGACGCCTCCGCTCTGTCAACGCTTCAGAATACCGTATCACAGCACGGTGATTCCATTGCGTCTCAGAGCGACTCAATAACCAGTCTGAAAAACAGCGTCGGTTCTTTGGTTAACATGGGCGACAATCTGGTTCAGGACTCCAGCTTTGACAACGGCGGGCAAACGTTCAGGACTCAGCAAAATTCTGGAACATCTGGAAGTATTGTTGCGTTTGGTGCGTTTGGTGAAAACTCGGCCGGTGTGCGTATGGTTAAAGTCAACAGTACGTCGCCTGGTCTGTTCGCTAACAGCAAACTGCCAGTTCCGGTAAATGGCGCGAGAAAATACCGTTACATTGTTCGCGCGAAGGGTGTTTCCGGGGCAATGAATATGCTGCTGCGCCGCTGGAATTTTAACGGCAATACGGAAGGGGCGTATGAAGACAAGAACAATACGCTGACAACCGACTGGCAAACCATCACCTGGGACACATCCTTCTCGCCGAAAGACGGCGTTGACGGTCAGTCCTTTGGCATCTACTGCCATCCGAATAATGGCGAGATCTGGATTGATTCATTCCAGGTGTTCGACATTACCGACGCGACCAACAATGAGACGACGGCCAGCGCGTTAAGCAATCTGTCGACGACCGTTTCCAGGCAGGGTGAAACCGTCACCTCTCAGGGTACGGCGATCACCAAGTTGCAGAATGACCTCAGCTCCACCAAGACCGATCTGGCTAAGAAAGCGGATGCGTCGGCGCTTCAGACACTGCAAAGCACCGTGACCGATCAGGGTAAGACGCTGACCAGCCAGGGTGATTCGATCACGGCGCTGAATAACACCGTTAATACGGTGAAAGGTGATGTGGCAAAGAAAGCCGACTCCTCTGCGCTTCAGAACCTTCAGAGCACCGTAACACAGCAGGGTAAAGACATCTCCACCAATGCCAGCAACATCACGGCGCTGACTGGAAACCTTGCCACCACAAACGCTGCCGTCGCAACGAAAGCTGATGCTTCTGCGTTGAACAACCTCACAACGAGAGTGACCCAGAACGAGAAGAACATCTCTTCTCAAAGTGACGCCGTAACGAAGCTGTCCAACACGGTAAGCAACATCGCGGTAGGTAGCGCAAACCTGATTCCGAACTCCGGCACAATGGAGGGATGGTCTGACGTCATTAGCGACACCTATCGTGGCAACAAGGTCTTCTCGTTCACGAGAAAAGCCAACAGCTCAAGCTACGTTCAGTCGAACGAGATTGTGCTGGCCGGCCCGGTGGACTCCGACAGCTACGTCTACAGCTTCTGGGCGAAAGCCGCGAAGGATGGCACTGTCATCAACGCCTACTTCTACAACCCAAGCAACACGACCGGTTCTGAAACAAGCCAGGGTGTTAAGGGTAGCAGTTCTGATGGCTCTGCGGCGATCACACTGACCACCTCATGGGCGCGTTATTGGGTTAAGTGGACTCATTCTCCGACAACCGGAACGAAGCGCTTCATTCCGGCGCGACTGAACAATTCCTCAACTGCCGACCAGACTGTCTTCATCAGCTCGCCGCAGCTGGAAACCGGCAACGTCGTAACCGACTGGAAGGCGGCAGACAGTGATTTCGCCTCAGCCTCCGCGCTCAGTACGCTGACCAGCCGTGTAACCTCGGATGAAGGCGTTATTTCATCTCAGGGTTCGGCAATCACCGATCTGAAAAACAGTCTGGCGATAACAAACTCGACCGTTGCAACAAAGGCGGACGCTTCAGCGTTGAGTTCGCTTCAGAACACCGTAACCAAGCAGGGTACGGACCTGAAGTCGGCGTCTGATTCCATCACGACGCTGAAGAACAGCATCGCGGCGACTGATGCCAATGTTGCCAAGAAAGCGGACGCATCCGCTCTTCAGACGCTCCAGAGCACCGTCTCTACGCAAGGGGATAAGATTGCCAGTCAGGGTAATTCTATCACCAGCCTGGGCAACTCACTGGACACCGTGAAGGGTGATGTTGCGAAGAAGGCGGATGCCACGGCGCTGAATAACCTGTCCACTCGCGTCAGCAATGCCGAAGACAAGATCAGCAGCAGCAGTGACGCCATCACTTCGCTGAACAGCTCGCTGAACCAGCAGTCTAAGCGCGGCGCAAACATCCTGCCAGACGGGACATTCGAGAGTTATTCGAGCGGGTACAATATCACCAATGGTCGCGTCATCGTGACTGCTGACGATTCTCACGGCGGCAACAAATGCATCCGTGTGACACGTCCGAACGACTACAATGCCAATGCAACTGACAACAGCGACAACCACATCTTCAGCGGCTTCCAGGTTCGCGACAACGCGGTATTCTATGTTGAGTGCTGGGTTAAGCTGGACGCCAAGAGCACGACGATGGATGGCTCGGTGCAGATTGCGGTCGGCATGTCGTTGCAGTATCAGGATAACTCCTGGCAGTGGCCGGCACTCATTAAGTCGGCAAAAGATCTGTCCGCAGACACCTGGACGAAAGTCAGTGGCTATCTGAAGAGCAGCAAGAGCGGTATCAAACAGGCGATGGTGCGGATCTCCATGCCAAACGTATCGACTGTTAAGGCGGGTAACTCCTTCCTCGTCGATGATTTTGTCATTACCGACGTGACAGACGCCTACAATGCCCAGCAGACGGCTGATGCCACTGCGAGCGCGGTATCAACGCTTCAGACGACTGTGTCCAGGCAGGGCGACAGCATCACCTCGCAGGGCGACAGCATCACAACCCTGAATAATGGCCTGGCCACGGCGAACAAAGCCATTGGCACCAAGGCTGATGCCTCTGCGCTGTCATCGCTGCAAAACACCGTTACCCAGCAGGGTAAAGACGTTGCTGCCAACACCAGCAATATCACTGCGCTGTCAAATCAGGTTGTCAACGGCAAGCAGGACACTTGGGCTCGCCGCATCTACAAGTGCCAGCTCGCCAACGCCGGCACCGAACCGACGTTTAGCGACATTCAGGGGCTTTCCCCGGTATTTATGGATGAAGTGGCCGACGCAGCCAGGATGGACTTCTCTGGCGCCGGATCGTATGTAGTCGCGCATTACAAGGCGATGGTTCGTGTTGCTGCGGATACCACCATCTCTGTGTCGCCTGGCTCTCGTGTGTTTGATGACTCCGGTGCGGTGTATGTGAATGGTGTTCGTCAGGCTGCTGCGTTGTCTGGAACAGCTGTACTCAATTTCACACTGTCCGCCGGCTGGAATACTGTAGAGTTTCTGGTTAACCAGTGGACCGGTAATGCCTATGTCAATCTGGGCTTCAAGCTGGGCGACAAGGTTGCCGAGCTGTATTCTGGTCTGGGCGTCTCTTCACTGTCTTCGGCGCTGAACTCGATCAGCTCCAACGTCAGCAAGGTGGGTGATCAGGTTTCCAGCAACAGCACGGCGATCACCTCTCTGAAGAACGGCCTGAGCGATACCAACTCTACCGTTGCGAAGAAAGCGGACGCTTCGGCTCTTCAGACGCTGCAAAACACGGTTACTCAGCAAGGTAAGGATATTGCAAGCCAAAGCGACAGTGTTACGAATCTCAGCAACGCACTAAGTAACGTTTCTATTGGTGGCGTCAACCTGATCAAAAACTCAGGCGACATGGCCGGGTGGTCTGGTAAAACCAATGAAATCTTCCGTGGCAATGCGGTGATTAGCGCGACTACTAAAGCGGGCAGTTCCTACCGAGATCTCAAGGAGATTACTCTCGACGCTCCAGTCGACAATGCAGAGTACGTTTACAGTTTCTTTGCAAAAGGTGGTGAGAACGGTCAAAGCATGACCGCTTACTTCTACAACCCTAACTCGACGACATCTGGGGTTAGTAGTCAAGGTGTGTCAGACGGCAGTGTTGATGGTCGTATGTCATTCACTTTGACAACTGAGTGGGTTCGTTATTGGGTTAAGTGGAAGCAGAAGCCGGGAACTGGATCTAAGAAACTAATCCTTGCTCGCATCCAGGCATCTTCGACGAAAGACCAGACCGTCTCTATCACCAGTCCTAAGCTGGAAGTTGGCAATATGCCTACAGAGTGGTCTCCGGCGCCGAGCGATATGGCATCGTCTAACGATCTGTCATCGCTGAAGACTACGGTTGACGCGAATAGCGGCGCTATTCAGTCTGTGACCTCTCGCGTCCAGAAAACTGAAGACAGCATCTCCACGCAGAATACCGCGATCACTAAGCTTCAGGGTGATTTGTCGAGCACCAACAATCTGGTTTCCACGAAGGCTGATTCCACCGCGCTTCAGACGCTGTCTGGTCGCGTCGATAAGACGGAGTCCAGCATCAGCACCCAGAACGATGCGATCACCAAGCTGAACAGCAGCCTTGATACCACAAATAAAGCTGTGGCTAAAAAGGCGGAGCAGTCGTCTCTCGATACGCTGAGCGGCCGGGTGTCCAGCACTGAAAATGGGATTACGGCGGCGAACTCCAGCATCACGTCTCTGAATGCGGCTATTCGCGCAGAGAACGCGAGCAGTGGGGATTTGATTACCAACCCTACATTTGACCCTCAGTACGCTCAGATGGGCTTTACCGTCGTCTCAGCCGACACAGATGGTGTTCCAGCAAACTGTCCATTCAGATATGCGGCTAAACTTGCGGCCCGTGACCATCATCCAAACTTCAACACCATTGTCGCAACGCTGGGCGATGTGTTTGAAATTTCTGCGCTGGTGGCGTGTGGCGCCGGCAATGCTGACTTTAATCTCTATATTGGCACAGCAAACGGCCCAACTGGTGGGATAGGTGGCCCGCTTTATAATGGCGGAAATACCAAAGCTACAAGCACCTGGACTCGCGTAACATGGAAGTTCACTGTTAGCCAGGCAATGGTTGATAAAGGCTACATTCGTCCGTTCCTGCAAATCAACCAGTCTTCACCGTTCGGCACGATCTGGTATGTGACTGACTGGCATATGCGCAACATCACTGCGGCATCTAAGGCGCAGGATACAGCGAATGCCACATCCAAGGCGGTCGATTCTCTGACGTCCACAGTGAACCAGCAGGGCAGCGATATTTCCTCGATCGGCTCTCGCACAACGTCGCTTGAGAATGGTCTTAGCACTACCAACGCCAACGTTTCGAAGAAGGCTGATTCTTCTGCGCTTCAGACGCTACAGAACTCGGTGACGCAGCAAGGTAATGACATTTCTGGCCAAGGTTCTCGCGTAACGTCTCTGGAAAATAACCTGACGGCCGGAGCAAACCTCATTCCTAACCCAGCGATGCTTAACGGCGCTCAGGGCTGGGCGGGCTCCGCTACAACGGTTGATGGTTACGCGGCGGTCGTCAGCAGCTCAGGCTGGTCGCCATCGTCGTCCTACTTCCAAGTGACGCCAGGCGACATTATCGATTTGAGCCTGATGAGTCAGAGCGAAGGTGCAGCATCCATCTCATGGGGGCTCCGCTTCGACGGCCCTGGACTGAGCAATTTCTGTCTCTACGCCCCTGCGTTGACCTTCGCGGCTGGAGAGAAGAAGAGTGTATCTGCGGCTATTACCGTACCTGCTGGTGCAACAAAGGCGATGTTCCAGGCAAGCGCTAAGGCGACTTCCGCACGTACCGTATATAACATCATTGCTACCCGCCGTGATGCTGGAACCAAAGCCAACAGCTCTGCGATTGATACGTTGAACAGCACCGTCAAAACGCAAGGTGACACGCTTAGCTCGATCGGAAGCCGTACAACTTCGCTGGAAAATGGGCTGAGTAGCGCTAACAGTGCTCTCTCACTGAAAGCGGACGCATCGGCACTGTCATCGCTGACAAATACCGTGACCCAACAAGGCAAGGATCTGGATGCAGCAGAAGCCAATATAATTGCGGCGAACACCAGCATCACCTCCATGCAAGCGTCACTGACTCGTCGCACTGTATTTACGGTAACGGCGAAAGGCAACGGTAACAGCGCTAATCACGGTCTCTTTGATGAGTCAGGTAAAAGTCTGTTTACGCCTGGTCGCAGCTATGCGCTGATCACGTTTAAAGCGAATAGCGACGGCTCGACGGTCATTAATACCAGCAAAACCTATGACGTTTTTGGCTCTGCCAACAACGGGAAGGCGATGTCTGACGATATTGCGGCTCTGGCTAATGGCGTTTACGTTTGCGTGATGACTTATGACGAGCCGTCGGGTCAGCGTAACTCGATTGCATCTGCCTTAGAGTTGCTCGGTGGCACAACTGAAGTTATTAACTCTCTGCCATATCGCGGCGCGTACATTCTCCTTGGCCGTAAAGGCATGAAGGCCGGCGACGGTCTGGAGTTACGCGCACCTACAGGTGGTGACTCCAGCGCATTTATTTCCACGTCCGTTGAGTTTGTGAACGGGGTAATGATGGGGTTGGGCGCCGCCGGCGGTGTGATGATGAAGGCGGATGCGAACGCCAGTGCAATCACCACTCTGCAAAACACCGTTAAGCAGCAGGGCGACACTATCGCTTCGAGCAGTAGTGCCATCACCTCTCTGCAAAACGACATGAGGACGGTTAATGACAATGTCTCTAAAAAGGCAGATGCATCGGCGCTTCAGACTTTGCAGAACACGGTAACGCAGCAGGGTAAAGATATCTCTACCCAAAGCGCGTCGCTGACGCAGCTCAATAACAGCCTCAGCGCGACGAATGCCAGCATCGATGCGTCGGGCAAGATCCCTGGGAACCTGATCGTCAACTCGTCATTCGAGCGCGATAAAGATGGCTACACCGGCTGGAGCTCTATCGCCTCCGTCATCGCAGCGTCGGTGCCACACTCAGGAAGTAAAATCCTCAAGCTGGCTGCCGGCGGATCTGTGTTAGTCGGGCAGGACGTTACCTATCTGAAGGGTCGCACCTATAAAATCGGCGCATGGGCTAAGCAGGATTCAGGCACCGTTATTCAGGCTGCGGACAACACGAAGTTCCGTATCGCGGATAGCACAGGTTTGCTGGCTAGTAGTGTTTACGGTCCTTTCACGTCAAACTGGCAGGAGATTAGCTTCACCTGGAGGCCGGGTAAAGATGTGACAGCGGCGACACAGATCACCGCCTACCTGTCCGCCGGTGCGATGTATTTCGACGACTTCTACGTTATCGACATCACCGACCGCGTCGATCTGGATGCCACGGTGTCTGCGGTTTCCGGTCTGACGACGAGAGTGTCCAATGCTGAAGGGAATATTTCTTCCCAATCCGACAGCATCACCACTCTGAACAACGGTCTTAGCACTCTGAACAAGACGGTCAGCACCAAGGCCGATGCCACGGCGCTGTCTTCACTTCAGAATACCGTGACGCAGCAGGGTAAGGATATTTCGTCGGCGAGCGGAAGCATCACCAGCCTTCAGAGCAGCCTGAATACGATCAAGGTTCAGAGTAACCCTTGGATTGACGGTACGTTTGAAACCTATGACAACGGCCAGCAATTGGCCGGGAGCTCTGCGGTTGTTACGACGGACTTTAGCTACTCCGGCAGCAAGTGCCTGAGAGCGACACGCCCGGCGAACGCCAGTGGCAACTCCGACAAAAGCATCGGCTCTTATTCGGTTGTGCGTCAGAGTGCAAAATACCGCGTTGAGTTCTGGGTAATGATGCCGGCCAGCGAAACCCCGCCTACCGGGTGGACCGCCGTCGTCGGTCTTCACGCCATCAACAAAGATGGGGCGAACGACTGGCAGGGGCTTGTTGTCAGCGAAGCCGTTCTCGGTGGTCGTGACAAGTGGGCCAAAGTATCAGGCATCGTGTCGCTTGGATCGTCGGCCACCCGTGCCCATGTGTGGATTTCCACACGCGGTCTGAGCGGCTCCGGTACGCCGGGGTACAACCTGTATATCGACGACTTTGTTATCACCGACGTTACTGACGCCGTTGAAGCGCAGAGTACGGCCAACGCTAACGCCGACGCCATCTCTTCTCTGCAAACGAAAGTTGGCGATATCGACGGCAAGGTTACGGCGCAAGCGTCGCAGTTGTCCTCTCTCTCTTCGAAGGTGGATAGTTCATCGTCGAAAGTGGATCAGATGAGTAAGACGCTGTCTGACAGCCAGAGCACTCAGGCTTCGCTGAACACCAGCCTTCAGTCTCAGATTGATGCCCAGGCTTCCGCCAACATCAAGAACCAGACTGATCTGAACTCGGCGGTCACGAGCATTGCGACCATTAAGTCTACGCAGGCTACGCAGCTTAGCGCAATTGCCAAGCAGCAAACCGATATGACGGCATCGCTGAACAATCAGTCGGCGTCTATCCAGACGCTTCAGGAGTCTGTCGCAAATAACGATTCTCTGAAGAGCACCTGGATGGTGAAGATGGAGACGAACAGCGCCGGCCAGAAATATGCAGCGGGTATCGCGCTGGGTGTGGATGGGAAGAGCCAGCAAAGCCAGTTCTTGGTTCAGGCAGATCGCTTCGCGCTGATTAATACCAGCAACGGCAATACGACGACACCGTTTGTTATCGATAACGGCGTAACCTACATGAATTCCGCGTACATCAAAGATGGGGCAATTACCGATGCTAAGATTGCTAACGCCTCCATTAGCAGTGCTAAAATTGCGCAGCATATCCAATCCGATAATTATATTGATGGCCAGCGGGGTTGGGCGATCAATAAGAATGGAGCAGCGCAGTTCAACGACGTTGTCGTTCGCGGTACTATTTACGCGACTGACGGCTGGTTTAACGGCACCGTGTACGCTAACAGGGTCGAGGGGGACATTGGTTCTTTCGCCATTAACATCGCACAGCACCGTACCCGCAAGGTGCCGAAGGCTACGTGGCAGTGGTTCGAGCTGGCTCGATTCCGTCGTCAGAACTTCGATCAAGTGATCAACATTCGAGGCGGGCTCATACAGACAGACAGCATCACCATTGACGGTGGCGCGAAACTTAGAGCGGGGATGTCTTATTCCCCTGGCGCAGATGGCGGCCTCGATCCGGGCTACCTGTCTTATGCTATGTTGCTGCGTGGTACTGGTGCGACTTCTGGCGGCGGCAGCATGGAAATCGGCATTGAGCTGGCCTACGAGACTGGCGGGGCTACTCGCCTGCTGACGGCGCAAGCGTCGATGGACGTCGATAACATGTCGTTCGTTGTCCCTGCCGGCTCAGGTGATGCAATCCTCCGCTACGGCTGTTACCTTGATCGTAACGGTCAGATGGTATTGACCATCCTTTCACGATTCGACGCTTTTGCAGCGCGGAACAACAACGTAGTTCGTGGTTCGTCCACGCCGTAACATGGAGGCGACCCTGTAATTGCAATACTGAACGGAGGTTGTGATCTTTATCACAACCTCCATAAGCTAAAATACTATTTCTCAAGGAAGAAAAATGAGTATGTATGAAGTTGGCACCATCGCGGGTGCCGCAAACCAGGCGAAAGTGACTGGTACAACGACCAAGTGGTCCAATGCCGCGCTGGGTGTCCAGCAAGGTTCTATTCTGGTTGTTTACAGGAGCGGCAATGCCGATCTGTATGCGATCAAGTCTGTCGATAGCGACACGCAGTTAACGCTGTCCAGAAATATCACTGTCGCTTTCTCTGGCGCGTCGTATGGCATTATTACGTCAGAGACAGCCAGCACGTCAGCTTTTGCCAATCAGCTCGCCAGCGCGTTCTCCCTTTGGCGTAGCGTCGTCGAAGGATGGTCTGCTGCGCTGACGTCGACGGGCAACATTACGATGACAGATCCCATCACAGGAGTGTCAGTTACGATCCCTGCCATTAATGGGATGGCCAGGATTGCCGGCGGCAACAATTTAACCGGAACGCAGAGTCTCGACAGCGACGACTCCGGGTTTATTCTCGGCAGGAATGGCGACATTGGTCTGGTTAAAAAGAGCGGGACCTACGGAAAGCTCATGGTCGGCAAGTCGACCCGATTCTCCCTCGTGAGAAGTGCCAATGACAGGATTTCGGCATCCGATGAACAGACGGAGATTTTTGGCATTGAGAGTAACGGTGACGCCAAAGTCGCAAATTCACTTTATGTTAAAGGCGTTGTGCAAAGTGATTATCAGGTTAGAGCACAAAGTATCGAGCTTTCATTCTCCTCGCCTTACATCGATTTTCATTATGGGAATAGCGCAGCCGACTATACTCATCGAATTATTGCGGATGATCCGGTGGCGTTGGGGTTTGAGTGCAGTATAAGAGTTTCCAAAAATATAAGAGCGCAAGAAGGTATAAAAGCAGATAAGTATGTACGCGCGGCCAGTCGTTCTGGTTTCATTGCGCAATATGACAGTGACCCCGGCGGAAATAACGGTGATATTCGAGTTGCCCCAATCTTGTGCAGCCAATTCGCAACTGTAGGCTATGATGGAAACGGGAACGCTGGCTCGAATTTTTGGTTTGAGGAACACATAGGTAATAACCACCGTCTGGTAACTCAGGTCAAGGGATATGGTGCGGCGGTTCAGTATTGGCATCATCGCAGCGATGGGATGATTTGGAATAGTCAACGTGGGGATGTGGCGTGGGCTGCAACCTCTGATAAAAATCTCAAGCATGACATTAAACCCACAGACGGTCGACAGTCTCTGGATAACATCAACGCTATGGATCTCGTTACGTTTGTTTATAACGATGACGAACAAGGCAGAACGAGACGTGGCGTGATAGCGCAGCAACTTCAGGAGATTGACCCATGCTATGTGAAGACTAGTCGTGGCGAAATACTCAAAGATGAAACTGAAGACGGCACGGGGACTCCGGTTGTTGTTGAGAAGCTCGTTCTGGACACCAACCCTCTCTTGATGGATGCACTGAGTGCCATTCAGGTTTTGTCGAGAGAGATTGAATCCCTAAAAGCTGAGTTAGCCTTGCGCTCTTAGCTTGCGATGATATGTAAGTGTATACATACTAGCCTAGTGCGGCTATCATACAGGCTGGAATCGGTTTGACAGACATGGAGGACGAAAATGTCAAACGAAATGCACGGTGTGAGCCGCACGGAAGTGGAGCGCATTGCGCAAATTGTCGCACGAGAGGTCTTGCAGGGCTTGCGCGACGAGGTTGGGGAAGAGGTCGATAAGCGCCTTAAGGCTTATCTCGGAGACATGACGTCGACGCAGCACAGCATTCAACACGCGAATCTGGACAAGCTGCTCAACCGAATGGACGCCATCTCAAGCGGATTTTTCGGTGGGGTCGTTTCGAAGGTGACGTCTTTCCTGATCACAGCATTGCTGCTGGGGCTTGCAGCATACGGCGTTAAAAGTGGAATTGGACAGTAAGGGGAAAAGGATGACTCCAAGAGGTATTCGCAACAACAACCCAGGCAACCTGGATAATACGAACCCGTGGCAAGGTCTTGTGGCCAACAAGAACGAATCGCGGTTCGCGTCATTCAAGGATGCGACATGGGGGATTCGTGCATTAGCGGTCACGCTGATCACTTATCACGACAAGCGCAAAGCGAAAGACGGCTCTCGAATCGACACGATCCGCGAAGTTGTCGAGCGCTGGGCGCCACCGTCCGAAAACGACACCGTGGCTTACGTTAAGGCGGTGTCCAAGGCGGTTGGCGTGTCGCCAGATATGGAAATCGATTTGCACCAGTACCAGATCCTGAAGCCTACCGTCGAGGCGATTATTCGTCACGAAAACGGGCAGGGTCCGCTGAAGACGGCAAATACGTGGTATTCCGACGACGTCATCGACGAAGGTTTACGCCGTGCCGGTGTTGTGAAGCCGACCAAGGCAATGAAGTCCATCCCTGTTACCAAGGAGACGGCCGGCGCTTCATTGACCGCCTCTCTCGGTATTGCACAGCTGGCGCAGATTGCACCGCAGATCAACGATGCAATGAACAAGGCGCAGGACAACATTTCCAGCGGTGATTGGGTGCGCATTGGGTTTGGTGTCGCGACGATCGTGATTGCCGGCTTCATTGCCTGGTCGCAGGTTCGCAAGTATCAGAAAGGGACAATCTGATGGGTTTAGTAGTCGCTTTGATTAGTAAGTTCAAAGTGGCGCTGGCGACGGTTTCGGCCGTCGTTTTAGTGCTTTTCGGCGCTTACATGTTAGGTGGTCGCTCTGCTCGGCGAGCGGTCGAAATTAAAGAGATCCGCGAAGAAGGTCTTCGCAATAAGAAAATCGTAGAGGCAAAGGTTGAAACATCAAAGCAAGTTGCAAGTCGGTCTGATGATGCCGTGCATTCTGAGCTTCAGTCTGATTGGATGCGCGATTGAAAAGCCGGTCACAATAGGCTTTTGTGACGTGTCGGCACCAATATACGCAAGTCGATCCGATCTCATGACGCCGGAAACGGAGCGTCAGATCCTCGAACATAATTTACTAGGTAAGAGACTGTGTGCTTGGGGAAAAAAGAAATCCGTTGATTGATGGCTGAGCGCCCACATTTAGAGGCGCTCGTTTTTTTTGTTAGTTGTATTAGCTCAAACTTGATCTTACACTTTTACTGTATAGGGCTTAACCTAAGCTGACAGTCCGCTCTGTGCCAGGAGCGGAAGTTGCTAAGTTTGGTCTGCATTAATTTGAAGGGAGCAGAACACATGAGCCAAGAACGAATTTCTGCGAAATTTTTTTCGTGCACCGCGGAGGTGAAAGGTCATAAATGGTACGCCAGCACCGACTTTACCTAGCTTTTTTTAAGTTCAGCAGCAAAACCTGCCTTGCAGGTTTCCTGCGTCGGGATAATCGATACTGAACCTTGTGCATACCGTTCTCATCAGTTAAATTAAGGATTCCACACTCTTTGCCGATATCACCTTGGTTCTTGCTTGTGATGCGTTCAGTGTTCAGCGCTGTTTGCTGTAGCCCTCCAGACTGATTACAGACCGCCTCTTAAAAGCCAATCCTTACTCTAAAGGGAACTCATGAGATTAAAATACTCAGCACTCTTACTCGCCGTTGCCATTACAGGCTGTGATAACAAAAAAGACGTGATCGGTTGTTCCTCTGAAATGACCCAGTCAGCTCTCATGGATTTAATAAAAAAATCTGCTTATGAAGGTCTCTCTGAACAGGTCGACAAATACCCTGACGTCACTAATCAGACCAAACGAAGCGCTTTGGACAAGATTAAACTGACCATCTCTGAAATCTCCACAACTTCAAGTGACACGGGCAGCACAATGAAAACTTGTGAAGGGACCGTGACGATGACCCTACCTGCGAACGAGTACGCACAGCTTTCTGATGCTTACAGAAAGAACTTTAACCGTAATCTCGACAAGCAAATGGAAAGCCTGTCTTTGGATAACAACGCAAACGCCTTTTCAAAACGCATCTCCTACACCGCACAGGCAACCGACGATCAGAAAAACGTTTTTGTGAAAGCTACTTCTAACAACCCAATATCAGTGGGTGCCGCTGCACTGACATCGCTTTCCATCATCAACCCGATCGTTGAGCAGCAAAAAATCCAGCAGGCTAAGGATGCCCAGCGAAGTCAAATTGAAGCGGAACAACAGGCACAACTCAGGGCGCAGCAACAGGATAAATATGAGGCGGAGCAGCAGGTTCAGCAAACCATTCAACAACAATCCTACCAGCAGCCTCAGCAACAAAAAGCTGACAACCTTGATCAGTCCCGAATGGCTTTTGCGAATGCTGACTCTGATTTGAATACCGCTTGGAGCACATTAACACCAGAGAAGAAAAAAGAGTTGCTGCCTTCTCAGCGCCAGTGGATCAAAACTAAGGACGCTATGTGCGGCAAAGTTTCAATGCAGGGAACAGATGCTGAAGTCAAGAAAATGCTCGACTGCCAGACGCAAATGACCCTTTCAAGGACCGCGTTCTTCAGAAATCAATAGCGGAAACTCCCTTCAATCTGGTGGCCAAGGCTAAGCTGGCGCCAGCGTAATGCGGGATAATTTCAGCCGTTGTTCCCTGATGCCCCACGCCGGATATTTTACTCGCGGTTAGAACGGGATTTTGGGACGTAAATATTTCATTAAAGGCGATGACCATCATAGTCATCGACTACATGAATTTTCTGTTAAAGATATGCAAGTATTAAGACATCTTACTTTCCGTGATTACCAATGATGTTAATCGTTGCAGGCACTCAAAAAAGAATTCATCGATCATCAATTGCAACAAGAATTGCTTGTCCGGGATCGAAAAATACAAATTAAATTTGTTACTGGAAAGTGCTGTCTAATTAATCGGGAACGCTCCACTGCCATGAGTAAAATGTCTGCACTTCGCTCAAAGCAGACTGTCAGATTTGGTTGCATTTTGCCTACGCAAACTGTCAGTTCGAGCCTGAGCTAATACATGTTAGTTGCAGCCTGACTGGTTGCAAAAATGTGTGTAGCTCTCGCCTTGTGAGTTAATCCCGCTAACCGTGTAGCTCCCGCCACCAGTGTTTGTTCTGGTTTCGTTCCAGTTTGCGCCATTAGATGCAGTCCCTGTTGTGTAGGTGTTGCCACCACCCATAGACGTTGTCGTTTGATTCCAGGTAGTCCCGTCCTGGCTTGAGCCGTTTACCGTGGTCATGTTGCCAGATCGCATCACGGTGTAGTTGTTGCCGTTGTCGTCGTTGCAGGTTGAGAACGACTCGCTTCCGATACATTGTGCATAGGATGCGACGGATGATAGAGACAGAATTGCGGCGAAAACGATTCTTTTCATTTTGTTGAGCCTTGTGTGTATTTGTTTTCAGATGTGTCTTAGTTTTTCGAACTGAATGAATCGTACTTCAAATTAAAAAAACCACAAGATGCACCTGATTAATGTCCGCACATCGTCGCAACGTAACGCATTTTGAGACGTTCTAATTGTTACTGGTACGTTTGCTTATCGATCCTCTCTCCATGCCACCAGCGCCCCAATCCCTTCGTTTAAAACGACATCAAAACCAAGCTATTGCATTTTACAGCGAATCGAAAAGCGGCTAGTATTCCCTAAACAAGAAAACAACATGTTTACTAACGAGGCAGTGTATATGCAAACTACCGTTATAGTTGTTGGTGGAACAAAAGGCGGGCCGGGCAAATCAACAATCGCCCAGCAAATAGCCGCCTATCTCATCCTGAAAAAGAAAAAAACCGTGTTCATTCTCGATATCGACCCCCAGATGACGACCGCTCGCTGGTGCGAAGACCGCTCTGAGAATGAAGATCTGACCATCATCCCATTCGCCGCCAAACAGCACGATATCGATCAGACTATCGCCAGCTTGCGAGGAAGATATGACTTTGTGGTTATCGATGCAGGGGGCTTTGACTCCGACATTCAGCGACATGCTCTGAGACACTCTGACGTTGTTCTTCTGCCGCTAAGACCGAAACGTCGCGATCTGCGTTCACTTGGCGATGTGGATACCGTTGTCGCGGCAGCCAGAGCGTCTAATCCAGATCTGAAAGCCTACGTCGTCATGAATCAGTGTCCGTCACTGCCGTCTCAGGCGAAGCGCATTCTGGTGGCGAAGGATGTATGTGAGACGTTTGGTCTGGAAACCACACCGGTCAATCTTTACAACCGCAACGTGTACGACGATGCAGAGTGGGCGGGGCGTTCCATCTTTGAAGTGACTGGCTCTGAACGTGATCCGAAAGCGGAATCGGAAATTCAAGAAGTCACCAATTTTATTCTTTCTGGAGGTAATTAAGCATGGCGGACGATTTGAAGAAGGCTGGTGGGTTTGGTGACTTGACAAGCGGTGCTCGTCAATCGAAGCGCATCGAAGAAGCCGACAAACCGGCTCGCGTATCAAACAAGACCCAAGGCGCTCCACTGAAAGGTAAGACGGCAATCAGAAGTCGCACCATCAGCCTGGAAGAAGAGTACGTTGAGTTCATGGAAGTTCTGGTTAAGCGCCTTCCTGACCTAAGCCTGTCACGGTCAGATATCGTCCGTGTTGCACTGGTCGCTCTCAGCAAGATGAAAGCCGAGAAGCTGAAGTCTGTCATCGAACAGAACCGTTTGACCACCAGCAATGAAGTCGGTCTTCGCATTACCGAACTGGAGCGAGAGTTTGACAAAGCTGAACGAGAAGAGCTGTTGAAGACTATCACGCCGGAAGAGCTGGAAAGGCTAATTGACCGCAGCTGATTTTGGAAAGCTGGCCTACCCCTATATGTTTTAAGATCTTTTAAAAGAAAGTTATTAAATATATACAGAGCTAGGCTTTTTAACGCATTCAAAAGGCTTGAAAAGACAACACCCAGATACCTTTCAGGTACTGGCTGTTAACGTCAAAACCCAGAGTCAAAACCACGGAGCCAGGCATCTTTCAGATGCCTTACTCCGTTCAGTTAAAGACGGTTCTGGGGTGATTGTTTAAGCCAAAACCCAGCCTTTTCTTCCTTCAAAAAGACCTAGCTCTGTATATCTTTTAATACTTTCTTTTAAAGTCTTTAAAAACATATAGGGGTATTCGACGTTCACCCCAGACCTCAAAAAGAAGCCGCCAAAGAACCTACATTTCCCACTTTCAAAAATCACGCAGCCACATTACACTTGGCACAATTGTAAGTATGTAAGTGTATATATACATAGGCATCATAAAAATGATAAAGCTGCACATGGCGCTGGATTTCGAAAAGTACGACATTCTGGAGACGATGGATACCGCGACAATGGACTTGTGGGTATCCCAGCACGTCGGTCTTTCCCGATGCAAGGCTGAATCGTCGCTGTACACCAGTAAGTGGTTCGACTACCGCATCATGCACCCTCTTGTGGCCACCTGTCTTTTTACCGAAGTGTATAAGCTCAAACACTCCCAGATTACCCGTACCCACGGAAGAGAGGATCTGGTGAGAGCCTACTTCACCACAGGTTTGAAGAGAGTTTCATACCTTGACATGTCGAAGGCGAACATCACGTCTCTTTGGAAAGCGAGGCAGGTGGCGGACAGGTACTGCGTCCCATACGACTACTTTGTCGAGACCATCCTCAGCATCGCAGCATCGAGACTATGGGATAAGCTGCCGCGACCGCAGCATATGTGGCAGGAAGATCTCATTGAGATTTTTGAAGAGAAGATGAAGACGCGCATGAAGACCACCTTCGACGATTCCGATTTCAGCTTCCAGAACGCATCCCAGATTGTCAACCGTGAAATTCAGATGGCTTATTGCCAGTGGATCATCAACCGCGTGAAGGATATGCCGTCCAGCAAGCGTGTTTACGCTATCGCTAATGTCGCCGTCCTGAATCGCCTCGTGCCGATGTCCGTCATGCAGAAGTGCTTTCCGGCCGAGTCGGAGAGAGCTCAGGTCTTCTGTTGATGCCCTTGTGTAGTTTGAAATAATTAACCCATGAAACAAGTTGTTTAGGAAATAAGAGAAAGGACATGTCAGAAGATACCAGCGTATTGCACACCGGTAAGCCACTGTCTGAAGAGTTTAACGACGACTTTCAGAACCGCCTGGCCGCCTATTTTTGTCGCGACTTCCAGTTCACCAGCCGCGCCGGTGATTTGGTTGAGCCCGATCAGTTTTCAAGTGCAGCCAACGGCTTTCTGGTAGACCTGGTCGGTTCGTACTTCAAGATGTACCGCAGCATTCCTTCGACGAAGGTGCTGGTCGAGCTTGTTCTTCAGGCCAACAAAAAGGGTCGCATCCGCGCCGAGCTCATGCCAGATATTAAGGCGGCGATTGCCCGCTGCATCAAAGAGCCGCTGACGGACACGAATTACATGGTCGATAAGGTGGCCACGTTCGCTCGTTCCTGTGCTTTCGATGACGCGCTGATCAAAGCCGCCACGCTGAAGGAGAAGGGCGAGTTCGAGAAAGCGATGGTCGTCATGAACAAGGTCAACATGGTTGGCGCTTCAGGCGCAGACGATGTTTACGATTATCTGGCCCGTGAAGAGGAACGTCTGGCCGCGCGTGACTTTGAAGCGTCGGATGATTACGTGCCAAACTCCATTCCGACCGGCGTCCGCATTCTGGATAAGACGCTTTATCAGAAGGGCTGGGGCCGCCGTGAGATGGTTCTGATTATGGGCTTCGCTAAAGCAGGTAAGTCGACTGCGATGGGCGAGTTCGCAGTAAACGCAATTCTAGCGGGTTATAACGCGCTCTACGTCTCTCTGGAAGTACACACATCCATTTTGTCAGACAGGTTCGATGCGCGTCTCTCTGAGCTTCCTATGGAGAAATTGACGGAACGACGCGATGAGGTGCATCGGAAGCTACGCGATATCGGCGCGGATGGGAAACTCGGTTCGCTATGGATTGTCGAGCGTCCGTCTGGCTCCTTCTCACCGGCAGACCTGGACCGTCTTATCGATAGCATGGGAGCATCCGGGAAGAAGGTCGATATGGTTGTTGTCGACTATGCCGATCTGATGAGAGCGACGAACCCATCCAAAGACGACCGCGTTGATGTGAAGAACATTTACACCGATCTTCGTGCCGTGTTCGATAAACATAACGTTGCAGGTATGACTGCTTCGCAGACAAACCGTGACGGTGGCAGTGCAGAAACAGCGACCATGATGCACGCCGCAGACAACATCGAGAAGGTCCGTATCGCCGACCTGATTATCTCAATCAACAAAACGGAAGAGGAAGCGGAGAAAGGCGAAGCGCGTTTGTTCTTTGCGGGCTCTCGTAACCAGAAAGGCGGGTTTGCTCTGCGTGTCCAGCAAGATCTGGAGCAAATGCGATTCATTAAGAGCGTGTTAGGCGTCATCTAAAAAAAACAGGTGCGAGCTGACGCTACGCACCTTATTTCAGAATCGAAATCAAGCTTCACCGGTTTTTGGAACCGAGAAAATACACATGAGATTAAATCTTACCAAAAGCGCCATTTCTGGCAAGAGGTAGATATGTCAGAGCTTCAGGAACTATCAGAAGAGCTGGACTTCGAGCAGTGGCTTGACTCCGAGGGCGTAACGTATCGTCGCGGTTCTGTTTCGTCTCGCGGTCGAGAGCTGAATATCAAAGAGTGTCCGCACTGCGGCAGCGCCGGCTGGAAACTTTATTTCAACGTAACGACCGGTTTGGGTAAGTGCTTCGCGGGCGATCACCCGGAAGACGTTCAGTTTAACAAGCTGACATTCATGAAAAGCCATTTAGGTTGCAACTGGACGCAGCTTAAACAGGCGATCAAAGACGAGCTCCGTCAGCAGGGCTGGAAGCCAAAGACAACCGAAGAAGAGACGCTGGAAAGCAAGCGGGAGCTGGTCAGCGATCTGACGTTGCCATTTCACTACATGCTTCCCATCGAGGGCCAGCTGCCAACGTATCTGGTGGAGCGAAACGTGGGCGTCGACCTGACCACGTATTTCGATTTGCGCTACTGCGTGAGCGGCCAGCACGTCTATCTCGACTATGTGACGAAGAAGCCGAAGATGCAGTGTTTCGATATGCGCATCCTGATCCCCGTCTACAGTCTCGATGGTGAGATGAAGACGTTCCAGGGGCGTGACGTCACCGGCGTAGCGGAGAAGCGCTACCTCTTCCCCAACGGACTGCCGGCGTCGGGGAAATTTCTCTACAACGGCCACAATGCGATTGGCAAAAAGACGGTCGTCGTTTGTGAAGGTGTTTTCGATGTCATAGGGGCCAAGCGAGCGCTGGCGACGGAAATGTCCATCAGAGAGCTTGTGGAGCCAGTGGGGACGTTCGGTATGCACTTGAGTGGAAACGTCCGTGGTGAGGATGAAGACCAGCTGGGGGCGTTTCTGGAGCTCAAAAAGCAGGGGCTGGAAACCGTCGTCATGATGTGGGATAGCGAGAAGCAAGCGATACACAACACGTTTGGCGCGGCCAGACGTCTTATTTCGATTGGGTTGAAAGTCAGGATCGCCTGTTTGGGCGAGGAAGGGCTCGACCCAGGCTCAGCAACTAACGAGCAAATCATCCTGGCCTTCTATCGTGCCAAGCAGTACACCAAGGCACTGGAAATGATGGCAATGTTAAAAGGAATCGAGGCGTTAAAATGAAAGAGATCAGAGCGTTTGTCGAAAGAGAGGCGAAGTTCGTATTCGCGCACTTGCTTGAAAATAAGGGGATCACCGCGAAAAGACGACAGACCATCGAAGAGCGAAGCATTGATTACGCGGTCAACTTACTGCCTCGCAAGGAAATTTTTGATGACGTGATAATGATGACGCAACCCGGATGCATCGCAGCAG
>NZ_JBMAXV010000010.1:0-132276 GCF_048589245.1 Klebsiella sp. 10982 | reverse complement strand
GATTGTCACGCATGACCTCGGCCAAGCGTTTATCAATGTAGTCGAAATAGGTTAATCCACCGAATTGAGGATAAGAAACGCGGGTACGTTCTACCACCGTATGGCTAACCACCTTCCCTTTCGCATTGTAGTTTGGTGTTGTATCCATGCGGGCTTCATCTTCCTGCTGGTTTTGGCTCAACATAGCATGGGCTTCTTCAAACACCAGATTTTCCACAATATCCGCACCAGCTACGTCAATGGTAATGATCTCCGCATTCCAGTACACATCAGGCGAATTACCCAAGAATAAAACATCGCTCCAGGTCCACACCCAACCCGCAGCAATAGCCTCTGCATTTTCAGAATCGCAATCATCATAATGCAGTCCTCCGCAACGGTGACGCTCCCGGTGGATCAGATTCTTGGCGTATTGTGTCTGGGAACGACGCCGACGGCGGGAAAGAGTATTAAATGGTTTGTTTCTGCGAATCATGGTTCGCTCTGCGCGTGGTCGCTGGGAGGAATCCAGCCGCGCAGTTTAGCTAATGGGAATAAGGAAATCTACTTGCTAACAAGAGGTCAAAGAGTATGGAGGGCCTGGGCAATATGTCGCATATCATTAATGTGCATGGACGAAGTTAATGTGCTCATAGGCACGAGAATAAAAATCTATCTAGATGTCGAAAACTTATTACTGTTTACTGTACCTCAAGCTCACGGGTAATAGCCTTTGGCTAGCTCTCAACCATCAAGTCATAGCAACGAACCTGCATTATATTGATTTGCACAGAGTGCGTCTTCGCACGTAAGTAGCCAATTAAACATCCAACCGAGATTTGGATCTGGGTCAGGAGTGCAAGTTATTAGTTTAGAAATCAAGCTAATCAGCATAATATGCTCGTAACTGAAGGGATATGGAGCCGCAGAAATAAATGAAGACACGGCAGTATGCGCAAAAATCAATCTTCGGTCTGGAAGCAATCTTCGAACAGTCCCGCAACAATGTTAGTGAACTTGAACAGCTGTTGAGCGAGCTGACCTTTCGCAACACTGCCAGGACGCGGACGCTAACGTCTAAAATCGAGTAATCTCAAACTATACTTAGCGACCGCAGCGTGGTCGCCATGTCGGCTTCCAGCCCATCAAAACGTCATCCTGATTCGGCGCCCATACAAACTTCTCAAGTTGTGCCCCACAATGCGCCTGCAGATGTAGAGCAACTGCAACCGAAGGTTTTACCAGTGAGGTGGATATTTTTAAACTGGGTATATCTGTAAAGGAGAACAAGTCACTGGCAGTGGCAAATTATCTGGATATAATAAGTTTACGTTTATCTTACAGCTTGAATGGCAAGACAATATGAGTTTATCTACTTTTTTATTAAAATGCCTAGGTCCTATTGGGCGTATCGTTATGCCTAAAGCAAAGCAAATTTACGCTGAGCATACGGCGGCAAATAAGCCGGATGAAGCCATCGAACTTCAATTGGATAAATTTCTAAATGAAGCCTTGGGGCGGCTGGGGGTTGTGGATGACTCGAAACCTTGGTGGTCAACTGCTATGAATGCCCTAGGTAAAGCAGCTGTTCAGCCAGAATCATTTAAACGTCCACATATACAAAAGTGGTTAACTCAGCAAGAGACGCAATACCTTCTTAAACAATTTATCAGGGATAAGCTTACTGGTAATGAATACTCACAAGAAAGCCTTAATATACTCGTTTCAAGCTACATTGAAGAATCTTTTGAGAGTAAGCAGTACGCTATTTCGATAATCACTACAGCACTTGCGGTACTCGAAGCCAGTGTATTGGGTTCCATTAAAGATAAAGGTACTGCTGCTATTGTTCAGGCTTATGGGGACAAGCAGTTGGAGTTTCTGAGCAGTCTGAGCGAAAATCTTAATAACCTGATACCTGACGACATACGGCAGATTGTCAGAATTGCACAAAATAACGCAGAAAGCATTCAGTGCGATATAGGTGGTATACAAATAGAACGTACGGCATTTCTGCAGGATATAAATAACCTCATCAAATCAGTCCAATTCATTCAAGTCCGCGGTTTACCTGGTAGTGGGAAGTCTGTACTACTAAAACAACTGGCTCAGCAGGCTCTTGATAAAGGTCCCGTACTTTTTCTCAGGGCTGAGCAGCTTGAAGGAAAAAGCTGGTTCAGTTATGCCAGTACGCAGGGGTTATCAGCACAGCCGCTATCCCAGTTGCTCTCCCAAATAGAGAAAGTTGGTACTCCCGTTATATTCATTGATGCCATTGATAGAACGGAAAAAGAGCAACAGCCTATTATTCTAGATATCATTCGTACTATCATACAGTCACCAGAGCTTGCAAATTGGCGTATTATAGCATCTCTACGTGATACTAGCGTTGATGCACTCCAGCACTGGCTTGGGGATACAGTTAATGGAATGACATTAGGAACCGTGTCCCTCAACAATCTAAGTAACGAGGAAGCTGAAACACTTGCAGCTGCTAATCCTCTGCTTAGATCATTGCTTTTTAGTTCAACACAGCTTGAAGATATTGTTAGGCGTCCCTTCTTTGCGAAAGTACTCCATCAGAATTACACCATTGATCCCCAGTCAACCTTTCAGCCTCGTTCAGAAGTAGACTTGATTGCCCAATGGTGGCAACGAGGTGGATACAATGAGACAGGTCAGTTTGCTGTAGAGCGTCAGCGCCAACTCATTGAGTTGGCAAAGCTCCAAGCTCATGCCTTAAACAAACCGATCAAAATGAATCAGCTTTCTACAATGATGCATATTGACGCAATGAAGTCTGATGGCCTTCTTGACTCTGTGCGTGACGGTATCTCTGTACGTTTTACGCATGATATCTTCTTCGAATGGGCTTTTCTCCATGTCATTGCTGAGTGTGAGGAGCGATGGGTTGATGAGATTCGGTCCTGTGGTGAGCCTCCTGCTTTAGCTCGCACGATAGAGTTGGCCTCTCAATGGGAGTACAACTATGGGGAAAACTGGGCTGCCTGGTTAGCCCTAACTCAGTCTTCCGGGTTGAGAACACAATGGTTACGAGCATGGCTGTTAGGACCTTTAGGTTTGCCTGACTTTGCCAAGCAGCAAGATCCATACACTCGAGCCATTCTTGCTGATGGTTGTCAGCTTTTCAAAAAAGCTTTAGTTTGGTTCCAGGCGACTAAAATTACGCCGAACGAGTCCATCAATACTTTCGCCTTTCCCTCTGAAACTCAACAGCAATATGCCTACCTTGTAAGCTTGCCCTCCGATTATCTTTTATGGCGGCGTTTTATTGAATTCATTCTTGCTCACATATCTATTGTCCCAAAGAGACTCTATCCAGATATTCTCGCTGTATTTGAGGTTTGGCAGAACGTGTTCTTTTGTACCGCTAATCCCATCACCCATAAACTCTTACTTCAATGTAATATATGGTTAAATGATATTGATAATATTAATTACCGTGACAATTGGCATGCAAATTCCTTTGATTGGCATGAAATACCTGAACTTGAAAAATTCAGAAAATCTTTGAGACGACTAATTTTTCTCTCATCAAAGGCTGAACCTGAGATAGTCTCAACCTATCTACTCAACTCAGGTCGGTCGAATACGCTACGCCGAGATGTTTTTGACGACGTATTAACTCTTTGCCCGATATTGGCACAATCTCACCCTAGCGAAATTGTTAATATTACATTGGCCTGTTTAAAAGAAGAATTACCCGAAGAACAACTTGCTCGAGAAGCAGCAGAAAACAAGCGGGACAGGGAGAGGCGGATTACCATTCAGGCCAAGCCCGAGTCCGAAAGGACCTCACAAGAACAGGCATATCTCAATAATTTCAGCTTATTCACAACTGTCGGTGTTTCCCATTATGATTGGGATAGATTGTGTTTGGATGATGGTTTTCGTAATTTCTATCCACCTACACCGCGAAGAGAGCCTTTCCAGTCATTGTTCCAGCACTCACCTAATGAGGCATTAGCTCTAGTCAGAGAGCTTTGCAATCATGCGACAATGGCATGGAGACAAATGCATACATGCTCCCGAGATACACAAGGTACGCCTATCCCGCTTGAGCTTACATTTTGTTGGGGTCATCAGAAATTCTGGGGAAACGCTCGTGAGTTCCAGTGGTTCAGAGCAGCCCGAGCTTCTCATGTAATTGGCTGTGCTTTAATGGCACTCGAACAGTGGTGTTATGAAGAACTAATGCGTGCTCGCCCACTCGATGACCTGCTTGAACAAGTTGTTATCGGCCATGATAACATTGCTATCCTGGGCGTCGCCGCAATGCTAACACTACATACTAAGACAGTTTCCCCTGCTACATTGCCGCTGCTAACATCACAACGAGTGCTAAGTGCTGATCAACAGCGAATGCACCAAGACTTAATTTCTTGTTCGGGCATGTTTTCTTCCGACGGTCAGACCGATCCCTCACTTATTGGGACTACATCTACCGCATCTATACAGCCAGAACGGCAACAAACTTTGACAAGCCTTATTTCATCACATTTCATTAAGGGTGATGAATATAGCGATATTCTTAAAAAGAACATTCTCAGCTTTACTGATAATCTACCTTTTGAGTACGAAGAGTTGCGTGATCGGCCTGAGTGTATTTCTAGATTGAGGACTGAAGCCTTAAAGTATGCTGAATTGGTAGACTGGAATAACTACAATTTTCATGAAGTTGAGAATAGGCCAGACCTGATAGCGGTTTCTCATACCAGTTCTTTTTCATCCACCCCGGAAAGTATTGCCAAAAGAGAAACTGCTTCGAAGTTTATTAACGCAACTCGACTTTTAACATGGTGTTTGAAATGCCTTGAAAAAAAAGCATTGCTAGACACATTCTCAATACCAGAGGCTATTGCTGTTGGAAGACAAATCGACACCTCTGATGTTATGATCTATTCTGCAGATGAATCAGAAGAAACTCACTTAGCTATTTATCGAGGTGCACTTTCAGCAATTGCGGCCGTTATATTAACTTTTCGTCAAGAAACCACACCTTCGAGTATTCGTTGGGCGCGAGATATTTTAATGCGCGTGCTAAAACGAAAAGAAATAAAAGATAAGTTCTGGACCCCCGATGCCATTACCATAGACCACCCAGCGATATTTGCTGCGCAAGGACTTGCAGCCGAACTCCGTGAGAATGCTCATCAATATGAAATCGCTCGCAGCTTATTAATTCTGATAACTCATCCACTTAAAGCCGTTGCATTAGCAGCACTCAAAGAAGCCTGCGATTTATGGAACACAGCGCCAAAACTCACATGGGTGGCACTGGTTTTGGCATTTTCTCGCAATTGCGCATCTATTCATTCATTACAAGACACGCGTAAGAAAGGAGATATAAACTTGCCGTCGCCTGAGGCTGAGATTGAAATAAATGCACTCCTTGAATTCTATGAAGGGAGTAGCGAGTGGCCGAAACTCCCACTAATTCCAGCGCCATGGGTAAAACGTAATAATTTAAACATTCAGAATCATAACAAAGATAATCCAACCGAGAGTGACGAAGAAAAGAATGCCTCTGACATTATCTGGCTAGCTGCAGATGCTGCGAAAGCATTCAGTCTTGTTCCTGTTGAAAGCATTATGGCAAGTGAAAGAAAAGAAGATTTTTTAATTTTTCTTGAGAGTGCGTTAAACTGGACCGTTCAAGAGTATGAGGCTAACGGTGAACAATCCAAAGGTGGAAATTATTCGCTACATGACACCTTTGAATGGTCACAATCGCTAGGTACAACACTTAGCTTGGTTGCTGGCTTAATTCCATTTAGCTCTTTTAATACACGTTTTCTCATACCTATTTTAGAAATTGAAGATAGTCATTGTCTGGAACTTTTGTATCCGTTAGTAAATGGTTATGTCTGTCACTATGTATACGACGCACTAACAATACCATCTGACACAGTTATCATACTTAATATCTGTTTAGACCGATTCCTTAAACTTCCGGAGTTTGACTCAAATTCTTTCCTCAAAGGTAAGCTGAATAATTTTCAGTATCAGGGGCTAATTGATGCCTTGATGTTTGTTTCTGTTGAGAAGGCAGAGAAATCAGCTCGTTATGCGAATGGTGATTGGTCCGAACTTCCACTAATCTTACCAGTTATTGATCACTTTATTAGGGCAGTTGGTGGGTTGATTCCAATCATGGAAAGATTTTTAACACTTTGTGAACGTGCAAAAGTAACTTATCCCGCGGATATATTTGCCGATCAAATCATATCGGTTTTAAATCAGGGCCCAGATTCCCTCCAAGGATGGCACAGCACTCTACTTCTAGAACGTATTGCTGCGTTAGTTGAGTATTTTGCACATCGAAATACGCCAATGTCAGTCGATTTGGCACAGAAACTCTTGAGGATTCTTGATGTACTTGTAGATATGGGGGATAGACGGAGCTCTTTGTTACAATTAAATGAGTCGTTTCGAGATATCCGTTTATAGGGCACTTCCACGGATTTAACAAATACCTCAGAGCCCCCAAAAGGGGGCTATCTAGTTGTAATTATCCCTTATAAACGTGCCATCCACAGTTAGAGCCCCCTCTTGCATCCCTCAGTTGAACTCACAGCCCAAAGCGGAATTTAAAACCTGTCTTTCTTTCCGATCCTTGCCAAGAGCAGACGTTGCTAACATCAACCGGCCTCTATCTATTGGGAGCAAGACCCCCTTTATTGCGTAGCCAGTTTACTGAAGGTGCTGCTTCAACCAAATACGAGTGCCTTCAATGTCATACGCTTTTTCCCCAAATCCCTTCGCAAGCAGGAACTCAGGTAAATACTCGTCATATTTATCCAGGTACTTTTCTGGAACATCTGCGGCAAGATCAAATGCTGAGGGTAAGTCTGACAACAGCATTTCTTTAAGCGTGTGCTGAACAGTTGCTAAACTTGCATCATCAATCTCTATAACACCTGCGAATGAATTGGCTTTAAAACCACAGCGTATGAGCAAAGCTGTAATCGTATTCACAACTTTATCCCCCATCCAGGGAATTACGTAACAGCGTTGCCCACTCGAAATAAAATACTCATTTTGCAGGTTATAACGCTGAAAGTTACTACAACCTTCCGCAAATAGGTTTCTGGCGGCAGTATCGGCATAATCTACTTTCTTGCTACCTATTGCTATGCGGTAATCACCTTCCCTATAGATAGCGAGCATTTCCTGACGAACGGCATCATGAACAGACATACCTCCCCCACTAAATTGTGGTGGCTGACCGCCTTTGGTTGCCTCGACATAGATAACTTTTTTCTCTGTCTCGATCTCTGTCACTTTCCAGCGCCGCCCACCGAAGATGATGTGTTGGTCTGGTAGTAGTGGGGAGTCCACAGGCACTGTTCCAAGGGTTCTGTTTCCGGTGACAATGCGGAACTCTTCTGGTGTATTGAACACGGCATAAAAAGTGTAATGGTTAGTCAGTTTCTCCCCCTCTGCCCCAACAACCATTTCGCCGCTAGCAAGTTGAGTGAGTAGGCCACATGCTCCCATATGTTTAAGCAGGCTTTTGAAATCGTTTAAATCTACATTTCTAAATGGTCCTGTCTGGCATAGTTGCGGCCAGAGCTGGTCGGCACGAACTCCGCCCCATTGTGCCGTAATAGCAAGAATCTGGTGCAACAGCGTGGAATAATGCATCTGTCGAGCATCTGCTGGTTCAAACCATTGTTTAGAGATCATCAATCTGATCATTGCCATCGACTGGACCAACTGCAGTCGTAGGTGGTCAACGATACTGCTAGTTACAGTAAGCTCATTTTCTGTAATTAGCATTCTTAGAACTGATGGAGAGTTGCGTCGCCCAGAACGTCCCATACGCTGACGTAGACTGGAAACAGAATGCGGAGGCGTAACTTGTATAACCGACTTAACCTTACCTATATCAATTCCCAACTCGAGCGTCATTGTACAAACAGCTGTTGTGGGCAAATTTCCTTTCTGAAGACGAGATTCAAGCGCCTCACGTAATTCCTTGGCAAGGGAACCATGGTGGGGAAAGAATTCATTCGGAACAATTTGTTCCTCACACATGTCGTTCAGCGTTGCCGCAATGCTTTCAGTGCGCTTTCGACTGTTTGCAAAGACCAGATGAGAATCGCCACGGCAAAGTCTAAAAATATCAGCGCAAACGTCACGTTCAGCTGAACTCTGAAGTTCTTCCTCTTTTTGGATCACTCGCTCCAGGTACCCTTTGACCTGTACCTGAAGAGTGTCCGTGCTATTACTATCTGTAACAGTTACGCAGGGGAGTCGTTTGTCCGGGCGCAACAGTTCTGGCACTTTCTCCAGTTCCCCCAGCGTGGCACTCAACGCAACACGGGGAATTGGATTTACCTGACGTCCTAGCACATGGTCAATTCTATTGAGCAGAGAAAGCAGTTGTACACCACGCTCTGAGCCAATAAAAGCATGAAACTCATCAATAACGATGTATGTGACTGAAGAAAACGCCTGTTTGAGCCAGCCCATTGAATTTATTAGCAAAGACTCAAGTGACTCAGGTGTAATCAGTAAAATGCCAGCAGGATTCGTCCGAGCCTTCTTCTTTTTGCTTTGTGGTACATCCCCGTGCCAGGGAGTCACTGGCATTTCCAATGCATCTCCAAGGCTCTCAAGACGACGGTACTGATCGTTAATCAATGCCTTCAACGGACTGATATAGACGATGCCAAATCCATTCGTGAGATCTGCAACTGCCGAACAGGCAGGAAGAAAGAAAGCTTCTGTTTTACCCGCTGCTGTACCTGCACTGATTAACACGTCTCGATCACGGGCTAAAATTGCCGGGATAGAACTCTCCTGCAAGGGCCTTAATGTAGACCACCCCTGCTTGTAAACCCACTTACGGACGCGGGGATCGAGGCTATCGTAGGCACTGCTCATAGTTTGAAGTTCGCCAGTCCGTCATCGTCATCGCTTTCCTCCGTATTGCCGTCATCCATATCGCTGGGCCTGTCCTCTTCAATCGCCACACCCTCGATTAGTGTTTGCCAGTTCATCGTTCTGTTTTGTTCCAGCACGGCCAGCATGTCCAGGAAACCTTTTATGGTATTACGGGGGGTACGGAAGTAAGCGTCTCCAATGGTTTTACTGCAGTGATGCAGGAATCCAGTCAGTGCCTCATCTGGTACCAGATAATTCTCTGGATCTCCACCTGCATAAACATGACGAAGGTTTCTCAGCAAAATATACAGTTCCTCAGGGGTGAGGCTGGCAAGATGCAAAGTGGGGGATGAGTAGTCAATCACTCCTGCTTTTTGCGCGAACCGGTTTTCCGCCAGACGCGACTGGAGCGCCTCATAGCTGTAAAGACCTTTACGCGGATCGAAAAGAAACTCTGGCGTACCCCCGAGGATAAAACCAATGTTCTCGGCTGAGCCTTGCAGGCAATCATTCAGGATCCGCAAAATCTGTTCGTAGTTCGCTGTTCTTGCTTGCGTATTATTCAGCTTAAAGAGGTTCACCATTTCGTCGAGGCTGACCAAAATACCGGCATAGCCTGCCTGGCGGACAAAAAGGCTCATCAACTTCAAAGAATCATAGAATGAAGCGTCTGAGATAATAGTCCGAACGTCGAGATCGTTACGGGCATCAGTTTTGGTGGTGTACTCTCCCCGCAACCAGCGAATAGCATTGGATTTTAGCGTTTCGTTATCCTGTTCATGCCCGCGCCAGAATGCATCAATGACCTTCGCAAAGTCATATCCGCCCACCATATCTGACAGAGCTGCCAGGCGTTTATGAATGACTGATGAAACCTCGGAGCCATCCGCGTCAGCTTCCTTTCTTGCCTCAGTAACAAACCTTTCAACAACGCTAAGTAACGCATTACCATCCGGCTTGTTTCTGGTGGACATGTTTTTCATGAGCTCTGAGTAGAGATTACGAGCCTGACCTCCCGATGAGTGGATACGTCTGTCAGGAGAAAGGTCAGCACTGACTGACACCAGCTTTTTCTCTAGCGCAATAGAGCACACAACACTTAGAAAGAACGTTTTACCAGAACCGTACTCACCGATGATAAGTCTGAAGCTTGCACCACCGTCAGCAATCCTCTCAATATCCTGATGGAGAGCGGTTATCTCATTCACGCGGCCAACCTGGATATGCTGAATGCCTATCCTTGGCGTTACACCTGACTTAAGTGACTGAATAATAGCGTCACGTTCTTTCACTCTTATACGTGTTACAGACATTCACTATCCCTCTAATTCTTTGGCAATTTCCAGGTCAACCCAGATATCATCATCGGCATCGTCCAGTACTGGAGCATCAACCACCGCATAGGACCAGTCATTGATCACCTCAAGCGCACCGCCGAGCATCAAATTCAAATTTCCGCACAATTCTGTCGCCTCTTTTCGGGACCACTGTTCTTTCTCCAGCAAACTGCGATAAAGCTGGCTATGTGCGGAGTCAAGCACCCCCGCCTCCGTTAATGAGGCTGGAGCGCTTTCTGGCTCTTCCGGTTCTTCTTCGGTGAAAATTGTGTTCAGCAATTTACGAACATCATCCGTGGCAGATTCGTGGCGGGCAAGTACATTAGCATCCAGTGTGAACCCTGCTGCTGTCTGATCAGTTGGTACAGACGAGACGAGATCGTGTTCACTTGCGGAATGCTGATGGATATTGCTCAAGACAGATGAGGGATCCAGCCCCAAACTTGAATAAATCTTCTCAAGCTGTTTGATTTCGGCAGGCGCTATTGCCCCATCCGAACAGGCAACACTAACGATAACCTTACCCACAGCAGCTTTTTCCGCGGCCCCCATCAACTCAATCCTGCTTTTCATTCCTGTCATATTGGCTGGGGTATGAAGTTGCCACGTTAAATACGCATGTAGAGAGCGTTTTTCATCATCGGTGAAGCCAGGATTGTTGTTGATGGCATTCTCAAGCACTTTCTGTTCAGCTTGATCAAGATAATCGTCAATCAAGGCGACCATCGCCCCTAATCTGAGCGTCATTACGGCTGAGATAAATTCTGGAGAAGGTGAGAAGCGTCCACCTTCGGCGGCAGGAAATAGAACAAGTGTCCCATCAACATCCGCCTTCACATGATGATAATACGGGTCAGGTGCCAGACCGTAACCCATCTTCAGAGCAAAGGCCTGCATCAAATCGGCCTCTTTTTTATTGATCTTATTGGGGCAACTGGTATTCATATGTGCCCAAAAGTCAGCAACTGAGACTAACCCTTCCTTGACGAGGATCGCCTCATCAGCCCAGCGTTTGAATGAGCTTAATATTTTTTCTGCGCTTTCATTAACGATCTCTGAAGGAAGCAACATAATTGCAGCCGTATCATTGACTGACGTACCTTTCCTACCAAGGTAGCGACTGTAAGCATCAAGTTCATCTGTACATATGTCGGCAAGAGCCATAATTTTCTGGACAGGGCTCTTCAACGCACTTGGATCAGGCAGGTCGGGAACAGGAAGTCGAACACCTCGCAAACTAGGACTTGCTGGTGTGTAATCTAACCTTAGGCGCGTTTTATTCGCCTTAACGACCATCCCTTCACCATATTTGAGGGTGTAACGCCGTTTGAAAAGCGCAGCAAACTCTTTAGCACAGCGGCGAGCCGGGGTACGCAGCGAATACTCGGTGTGGTTTATTACCCAGTTCAACGCCAGTTCAGTTGATACAGGAACTCCTTCATGTACAGTTTTTGCCAGAGCCAGCTTAAATTGCATGCTGTTGCTGAAACCTGAATTGCTATCGAGCTCCGTGGCTAAGCCCATGTTCGGGCGCAGAATAGACATGGCTTCGAGTAATTGGGTCGAATATGCACGGAAGGAGCGGTTCTCAATGAATACCGATCTTAACCGAGCGACTTCATTGAACAGATTACGGAACTCAGCATCAGGGAATTTTGGGTCAGTGGAATCTACGAGCGCTTTTCTTTCCAGGCCGTAGAGGTAGATAAAAACATAGCCGATAGGACACGATGGATCAGACCTATCGCTGGCAAGCCAACTGACATACGCACCGCGTGCTTCTGGGGAAAGAGAGGAGAAACTGGGCCAGTATCCTAATGAACTGTCCTCGTAAAGATAAGAAGTAGGTTTTATCTTACAAGTGTCATCAATTAATGATGCCTCACTTCCATCGTCATAATAGCCGCCTGATTCCTGACCGGAGGGCTTCATACGTTGCCCCACGTAAATGTGGCCACCGCTAATTGCTACACCAGCTACAGTTATCATCTCACCCGGAAGTACCCATCGAGCTAGTGCACCTGCTGACTTCGAGGTGTTCCGGTAATGATTGGTTGTCACCCGAAGTTCAACGCCCCGGCCACCGCTCAATGTAAAAGTTGCAAGGTTATCGTCTTCACTATCATCGTTTCGCACAACCGCCTCTTTTTTCTTGATGTCAGCGATCCATTCTTTTGGTGGTGCTTTCACGGGGCTTGAAGCATAAGACTTTGGAGATTTACGTTTTTTCTTTCTAAAAAACAACAAGTAAATTACTAAAACCGCCGCCAGAAACTTCAATAACTCCATGATATATAACCTTAAAATCATTCCTCACGCACACTCACAAGCAGCAATGAAGGTTGGGCAAGTGGATTAATCTCAAAATAATACGTCTAAATCGCTAGGGTTCAAACCAAAATGCAATCCAAATTAATTCATTGATTAAGCATGCTTTTCAAGCAGAAATTTTGAAGGCATGCGATTGCTTGTGGGTCATTCGAATCAGAATGAAGTTGAATTGGTTCTGCATAAACATACGTGTAGCTGTTACATGGATGCGGAACTGGCGGTAATTATCCTTATCTATTTGCTGTCAGAACTGACTCTGCTAACGGGAAATGAGCTCACTGATAGCGAACCGTGCAGAATGCATTTCATACTCTACTGACACGAACAAACCACACAGTAAGTTCCTGTATAAAATTCCTGCGCTGGTGAGGTTCAACTTCTTGAGCACGGATTTCCTCCTCTTCCTTTTGTCTTTGATTGGTTAGCAGCGTCGGATCTTTCTGCAAAAATTCTCGGTAGGCTGATTCGGCAATGAGGGCATCGGGCTAGTTTCTCTTCTCTCTTCGCTACATTGGGGCAATCCCAACAGCAATGCCCCTTTTAGCCTCTTCACGTTTACTACGAGCATCTGCCAAAGTCACGTCGGGATAAACCCCAAGAGCAAGCAGCTTCTCCTTGCCTACAACACGATACTTAAGCCGCCAATAATCAAAAGGTAAAGTCCCCCACCATCAGAGAGTTTGTAAGGTTCATCTTTTGGCTTTGCGGTATCAACCTGACGGGCGTTAAGTTTCATTGGGGGTATATCCATAAGACCGAATAGCACATACCCCAAATGTACCCCCATATGCATGTATATTTTTGGGGGTGTCAGTAGACGTCAGAATACAAGCGAGAGCTGGAAGATGCTGATTATAATGGTTTTCAGTGAACTGGAGTAGACTTTGAGAGATACTTGATTGGTGCGATAATAGGAGTAGAACCTACGACCTTCGCCTTACGAAAGCAAGCCAACTCCAAAATGAGTACAAGACTGAGTATTCTTAAGACTAATTTTTAAATAAAACATAAATATCAATAAAATATAATTAAAATCACGGTTCAACGTCTAATCCCGCTGGCTGGCGTTTTCGCCGCCACCGCGCAATAAAAAATCCACGCTCAGCGTGGATTTTTTTGCCCAGGCGCCAGGCGGCACGCTACTCCACGATATGGGTCTCTTCTGCCGCCTCGTAGCCATCAATGATCTGCACAATCTTCTTTAACTCACTCTCAATAAAAGCCGGGGTGGCACTTTCGCCAGAGGCCGGATGATGAAGCTCCACCGAGACCCCGCTGGCGGCATTGGTCAGTGACAGACTGATCTCCTGCTGGCCCATCGAGGACGACGGTCGCCCGATATGCTGCACGATGGTCGCCGCCGCCGCGCGCGTATCAACTTCTGCGAGATGCGACCATCTCAGCTCAACGTGCCCCTGTTGCCCTGCCTTTATTACCTGCAGCGTATAGCCGCTTCTTGCCGTTGCCATGTCTTTTCCTCCGGTTTCGTTGCCCGGGCGTCACATTGTCAACCCGGTTTTATCAGCAAAGTTCGTTCACTTGCGCCTTGCCGTTAATGACTCTTTTCCACATAGGTCTGCATGTTTTCTTTGGTCACTAACTCAAACGGGATCCAGACATGAGACTCGACCTTTTCTCCTTTAATCAGCTTCAGCGCTACCGCTAAGGCCGTTTTGCCCTGACCGACTGCGTCCTGGAAGACCGTCACCTGAATCTTGTCGCTGGCCAGGGCTTTCAGGCCGTCCGGGGTGGCATCGATCCCACCGATCAACAGCTTTTTCTGGCTCTTCTCGAGCGCCATCGCCGCGCCAATCGCCATTTCGTCGTTGTTCGCCGCCACAATATCAATCGCTTCCCCGTTGCCTGTCCAGTTCTGCATCAGATCCATTCCCTCGCTGCGGGAATAGTTGGCCGGCTGTTTCTGCACCACTTTCATTGCCGGATACTTGGCAACCACCTGCTCCACGTCTTTGGTGCGCTGCAGGGCGCCGGCATCGGTGAGGTTGCCGATCATGATGGCGACATTGCCTTTGTAGTTTGCCAGCTTCGCCAGCGCCTCCATCTGCAATGTGCCGGATTCTCGCTCATCCGAACCGACAAACACCACGCCCGGCGGAAGTGTTTTATCCCCCGGCGTCCGGTTCACATACACCAGCGGCATCCTGGCCTGCTGCGCCATCTTCGTTAGCTGCGGGGTGCTGGCGGAATCCACCGGGTCAACGATGATCGCGTCCACACCGGAGGCGATGAAGCTCTGCACCTGATCGGCCTGACGTCCGGTGTCGCCGCGGGCATCTTCAAACTGCACGTCGACGTGGCGGGCGTTGGCCTCTTTCTCAATGGACTGGCGGATAATGGTGAGAAAGTTTTGATCGAAGTAAGCCATTGAGACGCCGATCTTCTCCGCCAGCGCCGAGGCGGAACTGGCCAGTAACCCTGCTAACAGGATGATTTTACAGTGCTTCATAACACGCCCTCAGGGTTCGAAATGAAATTTTCAATATAAATACAAATGGTATATTTAAATCATTTTCAGACTACGAAGGGCGTTCTGAACATGCAATGATGATGTAAAGAAAATGTTGCCATGCGCACACTTTATTTTGCCGTCTGACTCACCGAGGACTCACCGGTTGGGGGGAGCGCAGCGGGCGTCGACTGCTTGCGCTTCAACAGGGCATACTCCACTAACAGCTGTTGCAGATGCAGCTCCGCGAGGCTTCCGCGGGCGGCAGGCCAGGGTTCATCAGCGGGAAGCGCGGCCAGCTGGCGCAGCTGCTCCTCCAGCGGAACGGCGCGGTTGAACGACTGCATAATGGCAAATACTGCGGTCTTCAGTTCGCTCACCGTCAGGTATTTCCCCTTCTGCTCGTCAAGGGCATTGAGCCGGTCGGCGAGCCGCTGCAGCTGCTGCATACCCTCCGACCAGCCGGTAAGGTTTTCCGCGGGCAACGCAGCAGCACTCAACTGCTGCCGCCACTGCTGTGCCAGCGGTTGCGCCTGATCCGGCCAGCGGCTCAGGGCATGGCGGACCAGCTGGTCGCCGTAGCTGACCGCCCAGTCCGGCGTCAGGTGGGCAAGCTCGTCCAGCAGGTCCTGCATCTGACGAACATCGCCCGGCCGCTGGAGAAGCGCTGCCGGCAGGCCCGGTATCGGCCCGGCCTTTTGCGTCAGAGAAGGCGGTGGCGGAGCGGCTTGACGCAGCGCCAGCCATCCGCCGACGGCGATGCCCGCCACCGCCAGCATGGTGACCATCCCGCCGATAAACGGCTTCCAGCGCGTTGCTGGTGAAGGCGGAGCCAGCGGCTCAGCCTGTGGTCTTAGTTTTAGGTCTGCCGCTGGCTCAGCCTTCGCTGCATCCTCTTCGCTGGCCAGAGAAACAGAGTGTTCCAGGCTGGACGCCACCATCGGCGGTACGGCGGGAAGCGCTGGCGCAGAGTCAAGGCTATCGAAGCGAGTTGCCGCGCTGTGCAGCAATGCACGCAGTTCACTCAGCTGGTTTTCAGGAGCAATCTCAAGGCGCAGCAGGACCGCTTCGAAAGTTTGCAACAAACGTTCAGCCTGACCAAGCGACTCAAGATCGTCCGGGGTCAGGCTCAGGGTGCGGATCACCTGCCGCAGCCGCTTACTCAGAGTACGAAGGATCTCTGTGCGGGCGGGGACCGCTTGCGGCCACAGGTTTTTCCCCTGGTGGGCCAGCAGCGTTTCCATGAGCGACAGGCCCTCGTTGATCCCTGCCAGCCCGCCCAGCCGGGCGCGAGCCAGCGTATACCAGGCGACGGTCTGCAGATCTGCGCCGTGATGCTCGAGCAACGCGCGGGCAAGCTGCTCGGCATATGACCAGTTAATATCCGGCCGCGCCGGGTGGCTAAGCTTGTTCATTTCCGCACGCAGGGCAATAAAATCAGCCAGCGTGCGCGGGTCGCCACCGGTTTTATAGTGGCGGTCGTTGTATGTTGTCATCATGATGTCTTTCAGCGAGAGATTAGAGGGCGGAGCGGGCGTCAAGATACTGCTGACGTTTAAGGTGGCGGATCAACACCCTGCCTTCGGGCATAAACGCCGTTCCATAGCGCACCAGACCGATTCCTTTCAGCTCCGCATCAATGGCATAGCGCAACTCGCCGGGTGCATGCTGATCGAGCATCACTACCGCGATCCGCAGCAGGCGCGGTTCGTATTTGAGCAACACCGCCGACAACGTGCTCATCAGCTGGTGCGCCGATGACGGCATGCCCTGAAGGATAGCGGTCATATCCGGCAAGCCGTAGTCTGGCAGATGCGCCAGCGTTCCGGCCCGACAGTTAAGGATGCGCTGCATGTTATCGAGCACCGACAGGATGACCTGATCCGTTTCGCTGACAGTATTCAGGTCAAGCCCGCCGGCGAAATTACCGTACAGGATGTCATACAGGGAGGGACGAGGCATTTTCACTTCTCCTTAAGCGGGTGCAGCGTCAGTTGATTTTGGCTGGCTTCGATAATGCGCGGCCTCGCCGGGTCAAGATCGTCCCGGGTGAGTACCAGCCGCCAGCTGTTTTGCGTCAGGTCTGGATCGATAAACATGGCCGCCACCGCCACAAACTGCGCGCGGGTTTCCATGGGCATATCGACGGTCACCGATTCGCCCGGACGCAGGCGAACATCTTTTTCCGCCACCCGATCCGCCTGCAGCGCCAGGCCATCGCCGGCAAACAGCGACGGGTAGTCAGTATTGTCAAACGCCTGCCGATCCTTCAGCTGGTAAATACGCACCACCGTCGCCAGGGAGGCGCCCTTGGCGTTGTTATTCACCCCTTCCCGGGCGCGAAGATCCAGATGAAGCGTTTTCACCTGGGGGTAAAAAATGGACTGGGTCACGGAAACGGCGCCGTCTTTCACGGTCTGCGTCAGGCCGCAGCCGGTTAAGAGGGTGGCCATGAGGAATGCCAGCAACGTGGCAGAGGGTTTAACTGCGGTAATCGCCATCTTCATCGCTCTCCTTGCGGTGAATATTTTCCTGGACACATTGATAGCGCCCCAGATAAATCGTGATCTTGTCTTCAGCCTGTTTCCGCGCATCCAGCGGACGCAGCACAGCGGTACGGCCGAGCTGGACAGCATGCGCCTGCTGGCAGCAAAGTTGCGCATCCGGCAGTAAATGGCGGGCGATGCAAAGCTGCAGCCGCACGTCGAGATGAGATCCAAGCCAGACGTGCAGGAGTGCCATCAGGTCGCTGAGCAGTTCGCCGCCGGGCAGCCAGCCGCGGACCTCGTCAGGCAGGTCGGTCGCCAGCTGCAGCAACACCTGGCCGTTCACATCTGTGGCGTGGGTTCCCATCACTGGCCGATGTTGCAGGCTAACCGGCTGGCGGATGCTCATCGTTAACGGCTGCGATAAGGGGATCCGGCAGGGATCGTGGTGGTACACCGTCGCTCGGGTCCCCGGGGCCAGGAGCGCCACCAGCGCCGCCATGCCTTCCCCGGATCGCCCCGGCAGCATCATCACCGGCAGCAGCGCCAGAAAGCGCGACAGCGGCGCTGCGGCAACGGCGGCACATCCTGGTATGCCCAGCCCCGCCAGGCCCAGTAGATACTGCGAGGTGTTGTCCGTGCCACCCGCCCGAAAGGTCGCCGGGTAGGAGTATTTGCGCCAGATACGGTAATACTGGGCGATCAGACGATGGTTAAAGATATCGAGAAAATCCTCGGTCGCCTCGACGCCTTCCCGCCGTTGCGCAATGTCATCGCTATAGTGGGTCGGCAGCGGGGATTCCACGCCGTAGAGTCCCATAAAAGCAACGCGCACCGTCGGCAGCCGGGACGGTTCAGGATCGTCCATTCCTCGAATTTCGCCGGCCGGGAAACCCATCCCCGGATGCGGGCGAAAGCGTATGGGCTCATCACCCAACTGCCAGTCGCTGCCGATGACCGGCGCCTTCGGCTGGATCTCCTCCAGCAGCTGGCAGAAGCGGTAAAAATTCATGTATGGCAACTGAGGCCGGAGCTGATCCATCAGCCGGGCAGCCGCAGACTGTGATTCTCTTTCCACCGGATACATTTTCCTTCAGGTTGAACAATGAGCGTTAGCTGGTTGAACTGATTCATATCGGCATACAGCGCGAAAAAGCGGTTGAGCATGTCGCCAAACAGATGGACATCCCCCATGCCGGTAAATCCACTGCCGTCGAGCGTCACTTCGATATCCAGCCCGCGCAGCAGGAATCCCTGTTCGAAACGCTGGATTCGGTGATGGCTGACCGCCAGAATAGCGTCCAGACGGCGGTTATTGAGCTCATCCTCCCGCCAGTTGTAGAGCGACAGCGTACCGCGCAGCACCTCGGCGCTGCTCATCATATTGAGAAAACGAGTGCCCAGATGGCTCATGACCCGCCAGTGGTAGCGGTCTTCCGCCGGGGGATATACCGGCAATGTGGGCTTACAGAGATTGCGCACGGTAAGCGGCGTGGCTGATATCGACTCACAGCGATCCAGCAGCGTGCTCTGTAGCGCCCGGCGCGGCAGCTGGCCGTTAGTGCCGGTGATGCGCAAGGAGACCGTTTCCCGCGCCAGCGCCCGGTCAGCCTCCCATTGCTGTCCGCCGAGGATAAGCCAGGTATCGTGCATGCCGGTTACGCCCCGTTTTACGCGGGTGTGGTAGTAGCGCTCCGGCGCATGGCGACGCATCATTCCCCCCTGGTGACGAAAGCGGGTGAAAGGCACATAGCGTGCCTCCCCGGTGCGCCCGGAGCCGGTCACGCTGTCAACAGAATAGATTTCGGTATGCCCGTCCTGCAGGCGCTTCGGACGCAGGAGGTATTCGCTCTCCAGCCCGCTGATGGTCAACGGATCGGCCTCAAGGGTAAACAGGTTAATCACCGGCACACAGTGCAGGCGCAGGCTGCTTGCGCTGACGGGTAAATCACTTTGCCAGACCTCGCTGAACACCACCTCAAGCGTGAAATGCGATATCCCCGCCGGCAGGGTGATGTTTTCCAGGCCATTTAGCTGCACGAACATAAATTTTTCGCGAAAGGTGAAATACTCGAGCAGCAGCTGATAGCCGCTGAAAGCACTCTCCCCCTTCGGCCATAAACGATCCTCCTCGCTGAATCCCCCCGGGGAAAAATAGCCATCGAGGCTTACCCGCTCTGTCTGACCCGGCAGACGCAGGTACAGCGCGGCCTGGCGTCGGGTCAGCCAAAGATGGAGGGCGCTGCCGGTAACAGCGTCTTCCCCCAGGTACAGCGCCAGGTGGCGGAGATCGGTCTGCGACCAGTCAGCCAGCTCGCTACAGGCGAATCGTAGTCGCAGGGCCGAACGTCCGTCCGGCTCCGCCGTCATCACCGCCTCCTCTATCGCCAGCGGGTTAAGCGTCAGATCGCGGGTGGTTCGGTACCGGCACACGGTATTTTTCGGCCCCAGTGGGCGGGAGCTAATCTCAAACCCGGCGGGCACCGTTTCCGCCATCTTCATCGCCGGCAGCGTTGGGGTCAGCGCTACGATCGATAGCGATGGAATAGTGCGCAAATAGTGCGGCCACAGCATGCTGACCAGCCCCTCGGTCAGCTCCGGCAGATCATCATCAATTTTTTCGCGCAAGCGACCTACGGAAAAGGCAAAGCCTTCAAACAGGCGCTCAACGTAAGGGTCCGGCGTACCGGCTTTATCGAGATCCAGCATCGCCGCCCGATCGGGGTGAGCCTGCGCGAACGCTTTTGCCGCCTCGCGCAGGTAGCGCATTTCAGCATCAAAATATCGCAGGGTTAAATCGTCCATTATGAATATTCCCTTATTCGTCTACAGGGAGACACGCAGCATGGCTGCGCGGTCAGATTAGTTGGCCGTCGGGCGGCCATGAGCGAAGGAGGCCTGGCGTTGCAGGTCAACGCCAATCAGTGAGGGAGAAGGTTCAGTATCCCTCTTCGCCGGGTATATCGTCGGTCAGCGGAACACGTTCAGCAGACGCGCGCACGCTGAATATCGTCTCCGGTAGCGTAAAGTTTCGCAGCGCCAGCAGCGCCAGCGGTCCTTCCCCCGCCTCGGTACGCAGCGTGTAGTTCAGCAACAGACCATCCGGCGCTTTCCAGCTCAGGCTCCAGCTGCTGCTCGTTCCGGGATAAGCGCTGACCACCGCCTTATCCAGCAGACGGATCCACCCCCAGGCGCCCGGGAAATCGCCATACTGGCGGGTGCCCGCCCGGGTACTGATCCAGCTCAGACTGGCGCCCGGCGCTTCGGTGTCAGCGGGCCAGCTGAACCGCCGCCAGACCGGCATCTGGTTCATATAGACAAGTTTCTGATTGTCGATGACCAGCTCCGTCTGCATCACGCCGTCCGCCGTGCCGGGGCGAAGCGCAAAATGCAATCCCGCTTCGCCGTTGGCGAACGCGACGTCGGAGAGATGGCTCAGGGTATTCATCGCCTGCAGAAAGGCCGGGTTAAACGTCAGCCCCTGAGCATTGATACTGTCCGCCATCCAGCGGCTCCCCTCTTTATGCAGCACGCCGTTCAGCCGGGTCTGCAGAAAGCGGGCGATGCGCCCGGTCTCGCTGTCGAGGTATTTTGCCAGCAGCGGCAGAGAGACTTCACTGCTGGTATTTTTAAAGGGGTAGCGACCGCCAAAAGCGCTATTCCAGTCCTCCACCACCGCGCTGCGCCACTGGGCGTTGAGACTTTCCGCCGCCGGGGTCAGCACCTGCTGCCAGGCCTGTTCCATCGGGCGAACAAACAGCGTTTGCCCAAATCCACTCCACTCCTGGCCCAGCCCCGCCGCCACCAGGCTGCCGTAGTCGCGCGTTTCGGTTAAATCCACGGCCTTGCCCTGGAATACCGTCTGCGCAAGCAGGCGCGTCATCGCCTGCGGATCGGTGGCGTTGGTGACCTGCTGCAGGCGCAGACGCACCTGGGTGACGCGGGTCAGGAAGGTCTGCAGGCTAAGACGGCTGGTGGGTGTCCCGCCGTCGCGATTGTCCAGCAGCGCCAGTACGGGCCCGAAGGTGGCATCCAGAGGACCGCGCGAGCCGGACTGCTGATCGATGACGGGTGGGTTGTCACGGTTGAACAGCTGCCTGGCCGATTTGACCAGCGAATCGGCGATGGCTTCCCCGGTCTGGCCGGTTCGCCCCTGCACGCTCAGGGTGTTCATCAGCGCCACCAGCGGCGACTGGCGCACATCGGCCATCAGGGTCAGCTGGTCGATAGCATCGGAGAGGGTCGCCGCGCGCTGCCAGCGCAGACTGTTGAGGAAATCCAGCCAGGAGCCGCTGAAATCAGCGAAATAACGCTCCGCCAGCCTGGCTCGCAGAGCTTCCGGCGACGTCGACTGCGCGGCAGTCTGCTTCGTATCGCTCAACACCCAGTCCATTTCATCGCGGCGTTCCGCGACCACTTTCTCAATGGCCGGCTGCACGGCCTGCTCCCAGGCCTGACGGGTAAACATGCCCGGCACCACCTCATCAGTGCTGAACAGACGCGAAGCATCGGTGTCGGCAGTCATATCCGCCAGGCGCATATCGGCATACTGATTCGCCACCTGCGCGAGCATCTTCTGGTAAAGCGTGGACTCACTGTTGCGCTGGCCCATCTGTCGAATTAACCGTGTGCGCACCTGGCTGACCAGACCATCATCGACAGGCAGACGCCACTGCGGATGCGACACCAGACTGGCGGCATAAAATGCCAGCAGCGAAGGGCCGCTGCCCTGCCAGACGGCGTCGGCGATGCCTGAGCGCTGCGACCAGTCCTGCATTAGCGTGGTGGCGAACCACGCGGCGTCCATTTTTTCCGGGCGGGTCAACATCAGATATTGTTTCAGTTGTCCGTAAGCGGTCTTCGTCATCTTCTCACGCAGTGGGCTGTCCGGCGGCAGGTGCACGAAGGCGGTGAGCTGCTCTTCCAGATGATGCGCCGCCGCATCGCGCAGCAGCGGCTGCGCCCTCTCTCCGTAGCGCGGGAACAGCGCCGCCAGCAGGTCATCGTTCTGACTGAGGCCAGCGCGGAGGTACCACGGCGCTCCGTGCTGCGAGCGGTATTCCAGTTGAGAAAGCGTTTTCTGTAACGCGGAGAGCGCATGCAGGCGTACGGCCAGCGGCTGTTTTCCCGCCGAGGCCTGCTGCACCTGCTCCTGTGCGATCGCCACCAGGTGGCGGTTGGCGATAAAAGAGACTGTCATTGAGGCGGCCCAGAGTAACATCAGGGCGGCGGCGGCCACGCTCATCCCACGCATCCAGTTGACTCCCTGTTTGCGCGGACGTAGACCTGCGGGTAATTCCGTCATCCTGTCCGGCAGAATATCCCAGCGGTTATCCCGGCCCCAGTGATGGCTGATACTGCGGCCGGCCTCCGCCGACGGCGCGCTGAACACCACTCCGGCCAGCGGCTGCGGGCGGTAAGGATTAAGCAATACCGATAACGGCTCCGTCACCGTTTCCGGTTTACGGGTCAACTGATCGGCCAGCGCGAGTAAAAAATTGTGCTGTGGCTGACCGCATATCTGCTGGATGCCCTGCTCTATCAGTAACGACGCCAGGGCAGTGAACTGTTCGGCAACTATTTGCGGCGTACAACCTGCAGGTAACAGGCAGCCTACAGGCTGAGTGATACGTCCATTTTTTTCGTTGCCCCCCTCATACAGCGACCAGACGTATAGGGGTAGTTTCCAGCCAAGAGCTTCGTAGCGTAGCTTTAGAGAGTGAGACACACTGTCCATTTCATCTGGCGTGAGCCTGGGCTTCGTTCTGTTCATCGTTGTCAAAACGCCGTCAAAGCCCGATGTTACCCACACCATACCATCAGCCGGGCGATAACGCAGTTTACGCAGCGCTGTGAACCAGGCGTTATCTACCGCTGCCCCAGGGTCTCCACCCCACAGCAATAATGTACCCTGATCTTCCTGCCAGAGTTCCTGCGTGAGCTTTGGGGTCAGTTGTTCTACGTCTCTGACTGAGCCAATTATCAGCAGAATACGGACTTTGCGGGACCAGGCGCGTCCATACTGATAGCGTAGAGTCTGGCGAATTTCCCCCACCGTAATATGATGGGGAGGTGTCAGCGCCACGCGCCCTTCTTCGCCGGGTAAGACGCTGGCCTGCTGCGACTGCCGGCGATATAAACTCTCCTTCACACGGCGGGACATTGCAGGAAGGTAAAAAACAAATACCAACGCCAGACAGACCAGGACAAACACCAGTACCTGCTCGCCCCGCGTATTGATATTCAGCATGCCGCCATAGCGGGTGATCCCCCACCATATTGCAGCCATCCCGGCCAACGTAAGCCCGGCCAGGCCAAACCGGCCCAGGCCATTACCCGGTATATTCATCTTCACTCCCTGGGGTGATGGTACTGATAAAATGTTCCTGTTCGCTGGAAAATAACGCCAGCAGGGGCTGTTTACGGAGGCTGACCAGATCGGCTGCCAGCGCGATCAGGAGCCAGGGCGCTGCGGGTCCCGGAATACCGCACCATTTTTCCAGCAGCGCGATATCTTCAGCTTTCCATGGGGTATGCATTTTGCCGCCCTGCGTGATAAGCGCGGCGCTTCTTTCCGTCCATTTTTTTGCGTCCCCGATAACGGAGGGCGTATGGCAGGCGACAGTCTGGGTTTCCAGAAACAGGGTGATATCGTCTTCAAAGTTCGTCATATCTAAGGGCATAGGACGTAACAGCCGTGATGAGTGCGGCAGATGGTATTTTTGCGCCACATCATCGCTGGTCAGCAGCAGCACGGCCAGCCCGTCGGAGTATGCTGTACCACCGTTGAGCTGGATGACCAGGAGTAAATTGACCGTCAGTACAGGCTGCTTCAGGCGCTCCTCCACTTCCGACAGTGAGAATGAGCCGGTAACGGTAATATCATCAGGCACGGCACGACCAGGAATGTGTTCTTTCCAGAGATTACTGAAACTGCTGGTCAGCTCAGGCGAGGGATTATCCGTGATCAGGGTGACATACAGCGGTAGCTCTTCCGGCAGGCACTGCACGCGCTCTTCTATACTGGTCAGCAGCGCATGCATCGCACTCAACTGCACGGGCTCTTCTACCGGAAGGTAATTAATCCTGCGGGTAAGTCCGTATTGCTGAGGCCGCTCACTCCCCCAATGCGCCGCAGAAATATGATCCGGCAACAGCACTGCACTGCCCAGAACGGCCAGCCAGCGCCCGGCCCAGTCTTCCCACCTCTGCTGTCCGTATTCCGCCTCTTTCAGCAAGAACTGATGCGCTTTCAGATCCCTGTCCCACAGGTAGCAACGCAGGCAAAAAATCAGCAACCAGCATCCTGCAGGCATCAGGGATACCCACCAGATATTTATCACTGAGATAATTTTTACGGTGCCGGAGGCATGGAGGATAAAGAGCAGGACACCGATAATCGCCATCAGTACACCGGCAAACAGCCATCGGGTCAGTGAAGGAGCCGATGGCTGCTCCATGGTCAATGCTTTTGTTCGTACCCAGCCCATTTTTTATCCTATCGCGCATTCCGGCGCGCCGGAAATCACCTGGCAACCGCACTGACATTTGCAGCCATCGACCACGATGGCTTTACCATCGGAAGACCATTCCGGCGATCCCTCAATAATGGCATTAGTGCCATGTCCCGGAATCGGGCAGCTGACTTTATCCCCCACCAGCGCTACGGGCTTTCCATTTACAATCATGGTGGAAGATGCGGAAATAACAGCACCGCCGTGCGTGGTTTTATCGCCGAGTAATACAAAACCTTTGGACATTGAATTTCCTTTTATATATCAGCGATACAGTAATTATTAATTAGAATACTCAATCGCATCTATTTCAACCTAAAGAGTGAGGCAATAACATTTAATAACAGACAAAAAACGGCGACTCCTGTCAAAGGAAGAATAATAAACATAAAATAATATCTGGAATATCTGCACACCTCTCTTTACTTAATACATACTTCTTCCCCCAGGTGATATCCCCTACATTAATAATTTTTCACTTCGAACGCCAATTGCCAGACGACCTTATACTCGTGAAAGTCGCCTTAATTTCTATTGCATGCTCTATACAATAAAAAACACACTAACAACAAAATAATCAGAATTATAAGCAAATAAAACAGACATTTTCTGATTAGGTGGCAACAGTGGGTATACCTCGCTAATATGACGACTATTGCTCCCTATCATTTTGCGTTCGCCATAACCTATGGGAAATCCAAAGCGTTCGCGCATCCATCGCTGCGTCATTACTGGTTCAAGACTAAAAGGCAGCGGATTAGGAAATAACCAAGCCGTTTTATTTTCATCTTCTAACCGCAAAGTCACTTCCTCAAGATTTTTTCTGGTTATTTATAAAAGATGAAAATATTCTTTCTCGCCTCATATCCAGCCTGAAAATATCATCACTAACAGTAATCGTTGGTTTTGTTTTGTAGGGAATTAAACCTTGTTCATAAATATCCTGATAAGGTTTACCTAATTGCTTCACAAGTGTTCGATATCAATATTCATTTGCCACCAAGTCGCTTTTTATCAAGCGCAATATGAATCTCCTTTTCTCGCTCCAGTGGATAAAAAGTCACGGTTTCTGAAAATAAATCATTGTTATAGGCAAATCCGACAGAACTATTTTGATGAGGTATAGGTAAGGTATATATCTCTTCCCCCCTATAAGCAGTCATAACAATTTTTGCTTCAACGTAAACCATCGGAAATCCTAGATAAGCCCGCACCCACTGGTGAATCATAACTCGTTCCAGACCAAACGGCATAGGATTAGGAAACAGCCAGTCAGTTTTGGCTTCATCTTCAAACCTTAACATTTCTTCTTTCAGATTTTTAATGAGCACCACCTTTTCCGTTGACAATCATCGTTGATGACGATGAAATAATTTCACTACTGTACATGATTTTACCATCCATTAGAAAAAAACCTTATATGTTGAACACCACCGATTTTTTAAAATAAGATATAGCATCACACATTATTTATTAACGGCACAACGAAATACATACTGCGGACCAACACCATATTTTTCATAGTCATCGTCTTTACTAATCTTTGGCACCGGCAGATCTGATTGTCTGAACATGGTTAAAGCGTACTGTCTGTCGCCGCCAACATTCCCGCGCAGGACTTTTTTAGTACCCTGCGCAGGGCCCTGAGGATCGTTTACCGGAGAATGAGAGTAATAATCTGCTGCATACCAGTCATTGGTCCATTCAGAGCCACTGAGTCCCATATCATACAGACCTAAGGGGTTTGGCGGGAACTTCCCTAATGGATAAAAAGGAAGCCCAATACCATCAGTATAACTATCCAGTTCGTCCTGGTTCGGGAAATTTTCCCCGGGTAAAAGCTCACCATTGTTGGTAGCAAACGGAAGATACTGCCCTCTGGATCTTGCTGCATACTCCCATTGCGCCTCTGTCGGCAAATCAATTTTTTTACCGGACTCCTTACCTAACCACTGACAATAGTCTTTTGCCTGTTGCCAGGTCACATTTGCTGAATAATCATCGGATAATAAAGATGGATAATTTTTCATAAATGGACCTACCGGCAGTGCTCTTTTATTAGTAAGTTTTGAATACTCTCTATAATTCTTATTGCTAACCTTATATTTTGATAGTAAAAAATCACTTAACACAACCTTATGTAATACCTTATCATCCTGGTTTATGCTGAAAGGCAGTTTTTCACCGACTAATGGGCCAAAATCCCCCATTAAGAACTCGCCGCCCTTAACGGGAACCATGTTAGAAAGCGACTTAGCAACAAGCGCTTCAGACAAGGTTTCACGCTTGCCAATACTCTTCTGGTCGCACCCGAGCAGTAAACTGGCGGCAACAGAAGCAACTACGATTAATTTTCTCATCTTATCACCTAAGCCTTTGCATCAGGCAGTCATTGTCCCCGTCGGGTGCTGGTCGTCGATCATGGCAAAATATTCTGACATCAGGCTATCCGGGACAGGTTTAAATAGTCTCTCCGGTTTATTGGAACATTCATTCAACGTTGTTGCTCCGGTTAAAATGATATATGTCACCACCAAACGACATTATTTATTGATGACGCAACGGAAAACATACTGCGGACCAACACCATATTTTTCATAATCATCGTCTTTATTGATCTTTGGAACTGGCAAATCTGATTGTCTGAACACGGTTAAAGCGTATTGTCTGTCACCGCCAACATTCCCGCGGAGGACTTTTTCGGTCCCCTTTACGGGTCCCTGAGGATCGTTTACCGGAGAATGAGAGTAATAATCTGACGCATACCAGTCATTGGTCCATTCTGAGCCACTAAGTCCCATATCATACAGACCCAGGGGGTTTGGGGGATATTTCCCCACTGGATAAATAGGAATACCTGCTCCATCAGTATATTCACTCAGCTCATCCTGGCTGGGGATGTTTTTACCGGGCAGGAACTCACCATTATTCGTTGCAAACGGAATGTATTGCCCTCTGGATCTTGCTGCATATTCCCATTGCGCCTCTGTTGGTAAATCAAATTTTTTACCAGACTCCTTACCTAACCACTGACAATAGTCTTTTGCCTGTTGCCAGGTGATGCCAACAGAATAATCACTTTTTTGCAATGATGGGTAATCTTTTAGCAGAATATTAATGGGTGGTTTTTTTACTCCTGTTATCTGCAGATATTTATTATAATCATCATTGGTGACTTTGTATTTTGATATTGAAAAATCGCTTAATACAACCTTATGTAATACCTTGTCATCCTGGTTTATGCTGAAAGGCAGTTTTTCACCGACTAATGGGCCAAAATCCCCCATTAAAAACTCGCCGCCCTGAACGGGAACCATGTTAGAGAGCGACTTAGCAACAAGTGCTTCAGACAAGGTTTCACGCTTGTCAGTACTCTTCTGGTCGCACCCGAGCAGTAAACTGGCGGCAACAGAAGCAACTACGATTAATTTTCTCATCTTATCACCTAAGCCTTTGCATCAGGCAGTCATTGTCCCCGTCGGGTGCAGCTCATCAATCATGGCAAGATATTCTGACATCAGGAAATCCGGGATAGATTAAATATCCTATCCGGTTCAGCCGAATATTCGTTGAGCATTCTGACTCGGTTAAAATAAGAGATGGCATCACACATTATTTATTAACGACACAACGAAATACATACTGCGGACCAACACCATATTTTTCATAGTCACCATCAACTTCTTCTGGGAGTGGTGAAGCAGATTGTCTAAACATAGTCAATGCGTACTGTCTGTCGCCGCCAACATTCCCACGCAACACTTTCTCGGTCCCTTGCTCTGGTCCCTGAGGATTCTTTACCGGAGAGTTGGAGTAATAATCTGCTGCATACCAGTCATTGGTCCATTCTGAACCACTCAATCCCATATCATACAGCCCTAAGGGATTTGATGGGTATTTACCTACTGGATAAATGGGAAGCCCCATCCCGTCAGTGTATTTATTCAGTTCATCCTGGCTTGGGACATTTTTTCCTGGTGAAAACTCACCATTGTTAGTAGCAAACGGAAGATACTGACCTCTGGACCTTGCTGCAAACTCCCATTGCGCCTCTGTCGGCAAATCAATTTTTTTACCGGATTTTTTACCTAACCACTGACAATAATCTTTTGCCTGTTGCCAGATAACACCTGCAGGATAATCCCCCTTTAGCAGAGAAGGATGACGTTTTGCCAGTATATCCACAGGTGGATTTTTTTTATCTTTTACTTTCAAATAAACATTAAAATCATCGTTAGTGACTTTATATTTTGATATCGAAAAATCACTTAAAATAACCTTATGTAAAGTTTTATCATCCTGTTGTATGCTGAAAGGTAATTTTTGACCAACTAATGGACCAAAATCACCCATTAAAAACTCACCACCCTGAACGGGGACCATATTAGAGACCGATTTATCCACAAGTGCTTTAGCTGCTTTTTCACTCCCGGTGGTATTTCCCTGATCGCACCCGGTCAGTAAACCGGCAGCAACGGAAGCAACTACGATTAATTTTCTCATCTTATCACCTCAGCCATTGCATCAGGCAGTCATTGTACCCGTCGGATGCTGGTCGTCGATCATGGCAAGATATTCTGACATCAGGATATCCGGAATAGGTCTAAATGGTTCATCCGGGCCAACGGAAACCGGAAGGTTATTATGCAATAAGGTGAGCTTTTCGCCATAATTGGTATAGAAAAACAATTTTCGTTCTCCAATGACTAAAAACTTAATCACATCTTTTTCATTCAATTCTTTATTACCTTTCTTCTCCCCTGGCGACAACGTCAAATGCTGCATGACATTGTTATAATCTGCCTGACTTTGTATCCACTTCAGCGCCATAAACACCGCTTGTTTTCGCCTCTTTAGAGGACCGAGCTTCCAGCTGTTAACGGAAAAAAAATCATTATTCTGATTTCGTGGATCAAGCCAGTCCACCCAGTTCTGATCAATTAATGTGGCAATCACTGCCCCTTTTGTTTCCGGAGGGGTATATTTAAGCTGGTCGGGGTTTGACAAAATACTATTCATCAGATGAACGCGCTTATTTTCATCTTCAAGATCGGTTTCAATTCGTCGTAATATTATTCCCATATTCTTTAGCATGGCCTCACCCGCCTGTATCCCTTGTGCCGCCATAATAATAGGAATTGCACATAAAGAACGGAAGGCATCTCCTGCCATCATCTGCTCAAGCTTCTGATAATCCACATTTCTCAGCATATAAAGAAAGCTCTTCATAAAAGCCGCAAAGCTGCTGCCATCAACTTCAAAACCGACTTCCCCTTTGGCTCCCACTCCCCAACATAAAGCCGCTTTACAGTAAATACGAAAACGTCCCTGAATATAGGTGATATAAAAAACCCCACTTCCCCCTGCGCCTGCCTGCACCGTCATCCCCGCTTCCAGTTTGGCTATCGCAGCAAACTTCTTCTCTTTATTGACAATGGGTTTGTTATCTTTCTCAACACCTATAGCTACTGGCGTATCATCAGGATGCGGGTCAAACCACTCAATGGCACCACTGATATTACCTCCCGCCTGAGCACCAACAAAAATACCAATTTCACCTCCCCCCTGTGCTTCAGGTATTGTTGAGGTCTTTAAATTCACCTGCTGCTGTCCTGGTAACGGTGGGGCAGTCAGGGTTGCAGGATGGCCTTTAATGCCATAGCCCTTTCCCATTTCTCCACTCCAGTCTGCTGTCACCCCTAATTCAATTGCAGCACTGGCACCTACGCTACCTGACAATACCAGTTTCATGGCAAAACGCAGCGCTCCCATATTACAGACACCATCCGGTGTCTGTGGAGTCACTTTTTTCGCCGGAAATAAAAGGCTGACACCTAACCTGTCCGGCAGGTACAGGGCCGTTTCGGCCTTCGCCTCCCCCAGTGCAAAACTGGCATGACCTTCAATTTTTCCCTCCAGTTTTTTTTCTGACGGATTATATTCCGCTGATGCACCCGCTCCATGGCTGTAGCGCATCAGTTGAGCCTGCGCGCTGATATCAACATACTGGTGATAAACAGATTCATCGACTTTACCATCCCCCTTTGGCCAGGTCAGAGATTTGTTCATTTCCTCTGCCCAGTGACTGACAATAACATTCGTATCGTCAACAAGATCGAATTTCAATGAAACAGGTACGTTACTTAGTTGTTTTTTTAGTTCTGCTGTATCTATTTTTCCCTGACGTATGGTTTTATTAACCTGATTACCATTCGCATCCTGAGAAACAATAGTTTTGTTTTTATATTTTATGAAACTGGCTTCACCACTTTCTTTATCAACTTCGCTGAGCTTATATGTTCGCCACTGGTGTTTTATTTTATCGGAACGCACATAAGTTTTCTTGAATCCTTTCACTGTGTTATTTTTAAGCGGAATAAGTTCCATTATACCAATGGCAGTATCTTTCATTTTATCATTAAGCAATTCCCCCTCCGGAGGATTCGCTGTTAGTGACATAAGCTCTTTCCGCAAAGCCTGATTTGCTTTGTTTAAGGCTTCATAGGCTTTAGTGATTTCACTTTCAAATTTTCTTGCTGGCACTCTGCCTGCCTGAGTGATTGCTTCAAAATTAATATCATCAAGATTTTTTTGCGCCTGTTTCTGAGTTTCAAGCAAGCCAGACAGAAAATCATGCTCCTGTTCGATAATTTTAGTATCTGAAGCCTCCAGAAAAAGCAATGTTGCGCTACCTGGGTGAAAATAACATTCTGGGCCATATTTTCCTTTTACAACCGTTCCCGTCCCTTGTACCGATGTTTTACTTTTCTCTTCTCCGGTAGCCATATGCTATTCCTTCATTCTTTAAAGTAATTCTATATGCAGGGCATCAGGCAGGGCAGTATAAACTGCAACAGTTTTACCTTCCGCATCGGTCCTGCCTTCAAATACTTTACCTTCACCGGTTGTTATCCTGTACCGGGTAAAAGGTAAAATCTCCCCGGACTCTTCATCTTTTGCAGTAAAAAACTCACTGAAACCGACGGGAAGCTCAGGTTTGTTTGCATCATAATCAGCTGCGCCCATTTTCTGCACATTGGCCGATTTCAGCAGAATATTCCCAGGGCAGCCCAGCTCGATATTGCCACCACTTAGCCTGATATACGCTCCCGCACAGTTCACCACCAGTTCCTCCGCCGCCGTGATTTCCACTCGCCCTTCCACGCTGGTCACGGTGATATCCTTTTTCGCCGTCGCCTCCAGCGCATCATCCTGCGCCTGGATTTCAATCTTTCCCTTCGCCGCAAACAGCTTCATCCCCGCCTTTCGCGCCAGCAGGCTGACGGCTTCTCCCGCCGCCACCGTAAAACGTTTCAGCGCACTGATGTCCGTATTCTGCTGTGACACAATCCCCACGCTGGCGCTACCCGAAGACAACCGTACCGCCTGCGGACTGCTGATGCTCACGCCCTGCGGCGCATTCAGCACTATCCCCGGCTGCGCCAGCTCTTTCAGCGCATCGTTCAGCGTCTGCTGGTTGCCGGTATCCGATGGCAGGGCCTGAGCCGATTCCGCTGCCGACGCCAGGCTTTTCGCAATACCCAGGGCATTTTCAAGCTGCGCAATCGCCTCCTCCATTGCCAGCATCCTGTCGCCTGCCGAAGGCTGTTTATCCGCACTGATAAACACCCCCGCACCGCCCCGGATGCTCACCCATTTATCCGTACGCAGTTCCGCACCCTCGCCCCGCAACTCCCTCTGCGCATTCACGTTATGCCCCAGGTTCAGCTGCGTCTTGCCGCCGTACTCGGTGCTGAGCTTGATATGCTCCTCGCCGCGCTTATCCTCCATTCGCAGCTTATTATTGGCCGGAGTACGAATCACATTGCGGGTGCTGTTTTTCTCCGTCACAGGGTCGACATGCCGCGAGTCATGCAGCGCATGCGCAATATACGGCCGGTCGGGATCGCCTTCGTGGAAAGCAATCGCCACCTCCGTGCCCTGGATCAGCGGGAAGTGAAAGCCGTACACGTCGCCGCCGTAGGGTTTGGCGAGACGCACCGGCATGCTTTCCTGACCCTGCCCTTTCTCATCTCTGTCAGGGTCAAATTTCACCCTGTACAGGCCGGACGCATCCTGCCAGGCGTAGATATCATTCGCTTTCGCGCTGGTCACCCGCGCCGTCATGGTGCCAGTCACCTTCGGGCGCGGCAGCAGCGGCGGACGCCAGCACAATGTTTCGCTGTAGGGCACCGCCAGCAGGGACACCCGCAGCGCCTCCCGGCGGCTGGCGGTAAAACCGGTGCCGATGATTAACAGCGGATCCTGTACGGGCGCAGGCAGGGTCGACGGCAGGCTGTCGGTAACGGTCAGCACCTGGGCCGGCGCCAGCCAGGCTGCAGTACTGATCGCGGTAATAAGCGTCTGGTGAGCCAGAAAACGCTCATGGTCGAGGCGGGCATAGAAGTTGGCGGTCTCCGTCTGCGGGTCGATTTTATCGCCACGCTCCCGGTGGCGAAGCTTATAGTGGTATACCTCACCGTAAGTGATGCCTTCACCATTTCCCCGGGTCATATCCGCTGTTGCCGACTGGAGAACGCTCTGCGCATCGCGGGGGTTATAATCCCGGGTAGTGACGTTCGCCTCTACGACGTTGTGGGTGATGCTCAGACCCCATATCGATTCCGTACCGCTGTCGCTCATCCCGGACGGGCTGTTTACAGGAAGTGTTTTATCGAACATCAGCGCCCGCTGCGCGTCGGCGAAGTGAACCACTTCGCTCTGCGCCTCTTCCTGCAGGGTGAAGAAATAAAATATCCCCACCTCTGCCAGCAGGCGCTGGATAAATGCCAGGTCGCTCTCCTGATACTGATTAATTTGCTCGCGCCGTGGATAGTGTTGCTTGAGATTAAACTCATACTCCCAGTCATGCAGGTGATGTTCCTGCAATACCTGCTCCACCACCTCCGGTACCGATTTGTTGACGAAAAAACGATGGCTGCGAAACTGTTTATCCAGCAGGGAGAGAAACGGCTGGAGGGTTATCTGATAGGTCGACTGATCTTCAGAACGATTGACGCGCTGGAAGGTGGTAATCACACCATGGACGCGTTTGCAGTCCGCCAGCTGCTGCAGTGCGCCGCCGCCCATCGTCAGCATGGCGGGTTTGCTCAGGAGCTGTGCGGCATCAATATTTTTCTCTGCGCTGGTAAACGTAATAGTGTAATAATAAAGTTCACTCAGTTTTTCTGCCCCACTGAATTCTTCCACATCCAGCGATGCGGTACATGAAGGAATACCCAGCTGGTAACGGTTAAGGGTGGTGCCGGTAATTATTGAAGAGGTATCCATTATATTCCTGTTTTACTCCGCTGTAATGACTATCAAAAATCAATTCACAGGACGCCCTGTTTAATTTTGTTTAATGATAATCATCTCATTCATCATAAATATATTTATGTGCATATCGATATATCAGATACCCCACCAGGAGTTTCGTAACTAAAAGGTAACCCCAGGGATATTTATATTCACTGACTGAGAAATAAAAAAAGCAGCCAGAAACCGGAGCCTTCAACGTTTATCGCCGCCAGCATTTCTCTGCCACTGTCCTTAGCGCTATCCATAATGATCTCCTTTATCCATCCCCTTTCCCGAGCTTCATCCCCGCAGAGGCTTCGCTTAGCCGACAAGATTGACTGGCTGCAGGCACGCTACCGCCCATCGCTGTTTCCTGTTTATCAGGGACCCGTAGCGCACAAGGTCAGGCAGGCAGATTGTTGTTCAACCTCCGCGATCGGGGTCGCTGATTACTCGGTTTCGCTTTTTAATCCGTTAGTCTCTGCTCCTGAGGTATTGGCCGTGCCCGGCGTCAGACAGGCGTCCTTCTGCGGGACCAGACTGATCTCCACCCGGCGATTTTGCGCCCGCCCCTCTGGCGTCTCGTTGCTGGCGACAGGACGACTTGCGCCGTAGCCCTGCACCGCAAAACAGCTCTCCGGCACATCGCCGGTATCGCGCATCCAGTCGCGGACCGCCTCGGCACGCTTCAGGGAGAGTTGTTGATTGGATTTATCGTTGCCGATGCTGTCGGTATGGCCTGCCACCACGATCAGCCAGCCGGGTTTCGCCTTAATGCCCAGCAGCGAGTTCACCAGCAGCTTTGTCGAACCCGGTTTCAGCGCCGATTTGCCGGTATCGAACAGCGCCATGCTATCGAGGCGGATCGTCTGCGGCCCCTGCACAACCTGCTTAATGACCGGACGCGGCGGCGGGGGCGGCGCCCAGTCATTGATAGCGGCTTCAACGAAGGGGATCAGTCGCCCCCCCTGATAAAGCCCCAGCCGATAACGCAGCGGCTCTCCCCGGCGCAACCAGTCATCCAGCAGGCGGCTGTCGGCACGCAGACGCTGCTGCGCCTGCAGCTTCGGCGTCGGCGGCGTGCCGCTGAGGCGGTGGTACACCGCCAGATGATCGCCGACGCTACGCACCAGGCGCTGGTTGTTGATAAAGGAAGCCAGCATCGCCAGCGCCAGAAAGAGGAAGCCCACGCCAGCGGCAAGACCGGCATCGCGCATCCGGCGGCTGACCCCGTGGCGGTGCGGCAGTGACGACAGAAGAAGATCCGGCAGCGGGTGAGGACCTGGCGCCGCGTCGTTGCCCGGGGAGAGCGTGGTGATCGCGGCGATTTGCTGTTGCCAGAGGTTGTTCGCCACCGCCGCTACCGGTGTCAGGCAGATGCCCGCGGCACACAGGTTCAGCGGAGGAAGTTCCGCCTGCCGGGCGCGGAATGGCCGGAAAAGAGCGTTTTCGGCCAAGGTCAGAATGCTCTCCAGCCACAGCGTCTGATGCAGGCGTGAGGCAGGGCTGCCCTCCCGCTGCCACCCGGCAACCGACTGGGGCGCTTGTCCCTTCTGCTGCACCTGGAGACCAGCCCTCTCCGGCGTGATGGTAAACCAGCGGCTTTCCACGGCCTGGCCGCCTGGCGGCGTCACCCAGAACACGCTCCACACCGGCGGCAGACCGTTTAGCCAGGTTCGGCACTGAACGATACTCCGCCGCCAGTCGCGCAGCGACTGCGCCAGATGCTCCCCGGAGGGGTGGTGCTCCGGTACCACCGCCAGCAGCACGGAAACCTGCGATACCAGTGCCGGACGCGCCGCCGCCAGGTACTGCGCCAGCCCCGGCAATTGCTCCGCGCTGTCTCCCCGTAGATACCAGCCGTGACGGGTTTCGCCGTGCGCCGAACGCCCGGGAAACAGACCGTCGGTATCCCCGCAGACCAGAACCACTGCCCCCTGAAAATCCTCGGGCGGCAGGACGATTTCCGATCGCTGACGGCTGACTGCCCGGCGACGCTGACGCCAGAGCGCCGCGCCGCCCGCCAGCAGGATGCACAGACTGAAGATCACCTGGTTGCCGATGGACAGCGGCCAGAAGCCCAGCACTAGCCACAGGGCCAGGATGACGGTCAGTATCGTAAGCAGACGACGGGCGTTATCACGCATCTCTTATCCCTGCCCTGCTATCTGCGCCACCATCTGTGACAGCACGGAGGAGAAGGTCAACCACAGCGCCGCCAGCGCCACAATGCCAGCCGCCCAGCCGCACCAGTACATCCGCCGTCCGCTGCGCAGCCGGGAGGCACGAACCACCACCGGCGCCTCCTGGGTCAGGCTGAACGGCGGGACCCGCGCGCCAAGCGCTTGCGCCACGTCCTCACGCCGTTCGTCATCCTGGGCGCGGTACTGTCCGACAAACCCCAGTTGCAAAGTACGATAGAAACAAGTCAGCACTGCCGCATCCGCCGTGGGCTCTCGCAGCAGCTGGCGGATCCGTTCCCAGAGCTCTTCCCCGGCGTTGAGAGTGCTGAAAAAGCGCGCCTGCAGCGGATCCTTGCGCCACCTGCGGTAGCCATCATCCTGACTGGCGCGGTTGAGGACGCTCTCATCCAGCAGCGCGCAGTAGGCATAGAGCATCTGCTCAGCGCTGGCTTCACTGACTCCCCCCGCCGTCAGCGCCTCGCGCGCCTCGGTCACCCATCGACAGGCCTGGCGATAGAGCGCCTCGCCATCGGTCACCGGCTGGCCGCAGCGTAACTGGCTGACCATCAGCCAGCCCGGGTAAAAGGTTTTGTTGATCAGATCGCTTTCAGAGGTATTCATGAGCGCAGTACCGCAAAGAGTTCAAGTTTCACGTCGCCAAGCGATTCCGGGGTATAGAAGGTGCAGTTGCCGGCCTCCAGCATCGTGCGGGCGGCGTCGGTGGAGAGATCCAGAGCGAAATATTGGTTTTCCAGACGTAGCGGAATGGCCGCCGGCACATGGCTCAGCGGTTTGATCGCGATGCCGCTGAGGGCAATATTGACGACCTCGGCGACATCATCATGGCTACCCGCCTTACAGAGCTGCGGAAAGCGGCTCTGTAGCTGGTGAGGGGGGAGTGAAGAGCGCACCGACAGATAAAAATCCGCCCCCTCGCGCAGCCGCGCATCGTGCAGCCTGCCCCGCCAGATCTCCCGGTCGGCGCCCTGCTCCAGAGCGATGGCGATCATCCTTGAGGGCAGGCTGACTTCGAGCAGCGTATCCAGCAGGGCAAACAGCGGTGGGAATACCTGCTCTGGCGAGGCATGCCGGTAGCGGGGGATTGCTTCCAGATGATGTTCAAGGGAGAAAGTCAGCAGACTGCCGGCCAGCCTGGCCAGTTCGCGATAGAGCAGCTCCGGATGGCGCGAAGGGTCCTGATGCAGCTCGCTGAGCACCGGTTCAGCGCTGTTCAGCGCGTTGAGCAGCCAGAACAGGGAAACATCCGCCACGGCAAAATCAGCCATCCGCGCATTGCTTTCACGACGCATGGCCATCAGGCGTCTGCGTCGGGCCTGCAGGCGATGTAACAGCTCGCCCAGCTCGCTGACCAGCGTCGGGCTTGCCGCCAGCGACAGCAGCGGCGGGATGAATTCCGGGTCAACGATCCACTGCCCCTGGGCGTCGTGCACCAGACGCGCTACCGGGCAGGTGAGGAAGGCTGCATTTTCCTCGGTGGAGAGACGCAGCGTTAGCGCGTGCCGCAGAACGGCCAGCTCGCTGCGTTCATGGCCGGCCAGCTCCTGGACGGTCACCTGCTCGGCGCGCCAGCGGCGCGGGCGGGCGCTCTCCTGGCCGTCATCAAGATTGCCGCCGCTGGCGCTGAGCAGCGGCAGAGCGAGTAGAACCTCCACGCTGTCCTGCATCACGTCCGATACATCGCGGACCGGTGGCAAAATATCCGCCAGCTCGGTGTCAATCAGCGTTCCGTCGGCGAAACGCACGATCAGCCGGGTGGCGTTGAGCCGGGAAAGGGTGAGCGCGCTCGCGTCAAACTCCGCGCGCAATACCCCCCACGGGTGGGCGAGCGCCATGCGGGAGACCGTATCGGCGACGTGCGCGTCCCAGCGGGCCTGTTGCTGAAACTGCTGCGGGACCAGAAAAGCCCCGTCGCGCCATAATGGGCGGAAAATCTTCATTGCACCTCCTGTGCCTTTCACTTTCATTGGTCTGCAGACAGGACCAAATGCCCGGACGGATATCCCTCATCCGCCGTGTGTTCGGCTGGATTTATTACCTGCCGCTTCAGGGAAAGGAAATATCTCCCCTGCCCGCGAGAGTTTCGAAGTCAGATGGTATTTTTTGGTCAAGGGATGTTTATCATAAAGCGAAAGAGTCAGGGGGAGGTAACGCCTGGCCCTAAATAATATCTGAATTCAACCCAAGGTAGCTTTATTGCTCTCGGTCATCACATGTAGAAGGAATATTCCATAAGCGGCCCTTTTATTATTTTCCTGTTGAATATTAATTAGCGAATTAATCCCTCCGTCAGGAATATTTATATTTACCTTAAATATAAATAATAATAAAAATATCACCGCAATCGATATACCCTCAGTAGCAATGAGTCCAGAGTCTCCCCGGCAACTGCCAGATGCCCGGAGGAGTGCCCCGCCCCCACCCGGCCATTGCCAGGCGCTGCATTACCCCGTATTTTGGTTTCCCGCTCCGCTGTAGGCGGGTATCAGGGCGAACGAGAGAGAGTAAATGAAACCGCTATTTGTCTATGGGACGCTCTGTCCCGGTCGCAGTAATGCGCATATTCTGGAGGCGATCGGGGGCGAGTGGCGTCCCGGCTACGTCACCGGCACCTTTTACGCGCGCGGCTGGGGCGCAGCCGCCGATTTCCCGGGGATCGTCCTCGACGCTCACGGCCCACGGGTCAACGGCTATCTGTTCCTGTCCGATCGGCTGGCGGCGCACTGGCCGATGCTGGACGACTTTGAGGAAGGGTACGATCGGGTGCCGGTGGAAGTGACCACCGACGATGGACAGCATATCAGCGCCTGGATTTATCAGCTTCAGCCCCGGGGGTAATCCCCCGCCGCGCTGCGCGGCATGGTACAGCAGCCCAGCGCGATCGCGAGTCTGGCGTCGTTTCTGCCAATGCAGGTATACTTGCCAGATGTTTCCTCAGTTTCAGACACGCAGATGACAAAACTCACTTTACAAGAGCAGATGCTCAAAGCCGGCCTGGTCAGCAGCAAAAAAATGGCTAAAGTCCAGAGGACGGCGAAAAAATCCCGCGTTCAGGCCCGTGAGGCCCGGGAAGCGGTGGAAGAAAATAAAAAAGCCCAGCTGGAGCGCGATAAGCAGCTCAGCGAGCAGCAAAAGCAGGCGGTGCTGGCGAAAGAGTATAAAGCCCAGGTGAAGCAGCTGATCGAGATGAACCGCATTACGGTCGCCCGGGGCGATATCGGCTTTAACTTCACCGATAATAATCTGATCAAAAAAATCATGGTCGACAAGACCACCCAGACCCAGCTGATTAACGGCCGTCTGGCGATTGCCCGCCTGGCGGTGGATAACAAGCCCGAAGGTGAATATGCAATTATTCCGGCGGTGGTGGCCGAGAAAATCGCCCAGCGCGACGCCAGCAGCATCGTGTTGCACAGCGCCCTGAGTCAGGATGAGCAGGATGAAGACGATCCGTATGCCGACTTTAAGGTGCCCGACGATCTGATGTGGTAACCCCGGTTTTCCAGCCGCAGGCGATCAGAACGGGCTCGCCTGCTGGATATGCATCGGCTCATGGCTGATGGGGTGGACAAAGCGCAGTTCGCTGGCGTGCAGCATCAGCCGCGGAGCCTGTTCCGTGCCGGGCAGCTCCCGGCCACCGTACAAATCGCAGCCAAGGATCGGATAGCCCAGCAGCTGGCAGTGGATGCGCAGCTGATGGGTACGTCCGGTCTCCGGGATGAGCGCCACCCGGGTTAACGCCAGCGCCCTCTCGCCTTCCCGTGCCTGATACAGGCGATCAATGACCCGATAGCGCGAACGCGCCGGTTTGCCGTGCCGGGCGCACAATGACATGCGCGGGAAACGGGCCGGATCTTTGGCGATTGCCGCCTCCACGATCCCCTCGTCTTCCGCCAGGTGGCCGCACAGCAGCGCCGTATAGACCTTTGCCACCGTGCGCTGGCTGAACTGCTGACACAGCAAGGCGTTAACGTCTTTGTTGCGGGCCACCACCATCAGACCGGAGGTACCGAAGTCCAGGCGGTGCACCAGGGTGCAGCCCGGAAAGCGCTGAACCAGCCGGTGATGCACGGAGTCAAGGTTGCGCGGATCTTTGCCCGACAGGCTCAGCAGCCCGGCGGGTTTATTGATCAACAGCAGGTGTTCGTCCTGATACAAGAGGGTGATCTGTTCGCGGCACGGCGGCGCGACAAAGGTATCGATAATGGTGGACATCAGGCGGCCCGAAGAAGGAGTGGCTGGCGATAGTACCCCATTTTGCCCGCCGGCACGATACTGGCGCACAATCCGCCCTCGCGGCGGCGTCATTTATCACCCACACTTATCGTAAAGGCATGGTCTGCGCAGGCAATGTGCTTTACACTGCGCGCTGCAAAATTTGAGTTAACCAACGAGTAATACGGTAATGGCGATGAACGGAACAATCACAACGTGGTTTAAAGATAAAGGTTTTGGATTTATCAAAGATGAAAACGGCGAAAATCGTTATTTTCACGTGATTAAGGTCGCCAATCCTGATCTTATCAAAAAAGACGCGGCGGTGACTTTCGAACCTACCACCAACAATAAAGGGCTGTCGGCCTACGCGGTGAAGGTCATTCCGGAGAGCAAATATATCTATATTGCCGGCGAGCGGCTGAAGCTGACCTCCATCAAATCCTATGTGGTGTACCGGGAAGAAGAGCCGGTGGAGACCCGCGTCGATAAAGAAAACGCGGTGCTGTCGGTTGGGCTGCTGATGAACAGCATCCGGCCAAAATCCACGGTGCAGCCGGGAGAGATGCGCTCGGTGAAAAAGCTGGCGATCACTACCTTTCAGGGGACAACCCTGATCTTCTCGGAAGACGAAATCGATATCGATGCCACGGTAAAACTGCTTAAGGTGTAAGCCCCGGCGCGCGGTTTCCCGCGCGCCCGAAGATCTGCCCGATAGCCTACCCGCCATCGCCCCATCCGGTGAGGGGCGATGCGCCTGACAGCCGATAAGGATGCCGCCGCCATGCCCGTTAATTTCGACTTCAACGATCTCTACGCCTTTCGCGCCCTGATGGAATATGGCAGTTTTCGGCTGGCGGCTGAATCCATCTGCCTGTCGCAGTCGGCCCTTAGCCGACGCATCGAAAAGCTGGAGACGGCGCTGGGCAACCGGCTGTTCGAGCGTACCACCCGGCGGGTGACCCTCACGCTGTATGGGCAAAATTTTGCCGAACGTTCGGAGCAGCTGCTGGCCCATGTCGAGACGGTGCTGGCGGATATCAGCCAGGTCAGCAAGGCGCGCACCGGACTGGTGACGGTGGCAACGGTGCCCTCCGCCGCCTACTACTTTATGCCGGAAATCATCCGCAGCTTTCAGGCGCGTTATCCCCAGGTGCGCATCCGCTTGATTGACAGCAGCGTCGGCAATGTAATTGAGGCGGTCAGCAGCGGACAGGCTGACTTTGGCCTCTGTTTTGCCAAAAACCTGCCAGCCAGTATCGAATTCACCCCTCTGGCCGACGACCGCTATGTGGCCGCCTGTCGGTACGATCATCCGCTGGCACGCAAGACGCACCTTAGCTGGCAGGCGTATTTTGAACAGGATTATATTGGCCTCGATCGGGTCTCGGGCAACCGGACGCTGCTCGACCGGGAGCTGGCGCATCTGACGCCGGCGCGGCCAAGTATCTGCGAAACCCGCCACGTCACCACGATGCTGGGGATGGTGGAGGCGGGCATCGGCATTGCCGCCGTGCCCGCGATGTCGATGCCCGCCGGGGAGCATTCCGTTCTCCGCGCCGTGCCGCTCACCGACCCGGTGGTCACGCGCACGGTAGGTCTGATCCGCCTCAGCGGCCGTATTCAGTCCTACGTGGCGGCAGAGCTGGAGAAGCTGATTATTGAACAGTATCCTTCTGGCTGACCGGCGCGGCGGCGGCCACGCTCCGCATACCGGTGGCATGGATGGTCTCCTGCGCCGCCGGTGAGGCGAGATACGCCAGCAGCGCCTTGCCTTCCTGCGGGTGGTCGGCGCTGATGGTCACCGCCCCGGCAAAGCGGGTGATGTACTGCAGGTTATCCGGCAGTTCGCCGACAAAGGTCACGCCGGGTACCGGCAGCAGTTCGCTCACCTGCTGAAAACCGATCGCATACCGTCCCTTCGCCACTTCCGAGGCCACCGGAATGCGCTCCACCATCTGCGCTTTGCGCTGCATCGCGTCATCAATGCCCAGGGAGTGGAACAACGTCGAGCTGACATAGCGTCCGCTGGCGCTGTCGGAGTAAGCGACCGACGGCGCCGCCAGCAGCGTCGCCCGCAGCTGGTCTGCGCTGTGGATAGCCGGCAGCGGCGCCCCTGCCTTCACCACCACGCCGATCGGCGAGTCGGCCAGCTCCCGGCGCGAATCCGGTTGCGTACGGCCCGCTTTCTCGAGGCTGGTCAGCGCGTCCCCGACCATAATCACCACGTCCGCGTGTTCGCCCCGCGCCAGGCGATTAGGGATCGCCTGCGGCGTTTTCCCCATCGACGGGCCGGGGATCACCACGAGGTGGTTGCCGGTTTGTTTTTCCCACGCCGGGTCGACAGCGTGACGATCAGCCCCTTGCGCCGCCCTACCTTGTCGATGTAGGCGCCAAGCACAATGGCGCCGATGGGGCGCATCAAAAAACCGGCGCCAAAGACCGCGAAGGTCATCATCAGCGAGGCGAATTCACTGCTCGCCGGAAAAAAGGTATGTGCGATGTAGGTGGCATAAAACCCGAACAGGAAAAAGTCGAACTGTTCGAGAAAGTTACCGGACGTGACGCGCAGGATGGCGCCGATCCGGTCACGGGTACTCATCAGTGAGGTTGTCGAATGCATGCAGGTCTCCAGTTTGTTATCCACGCGTTGTCGCGCGCCTGTTGCTGAAGACTGAAACAGAACCGGGAACGAAATAAGCGTAATAAACGCATCCATTAATGCATTTTACGCATTAATAACATTTAAATAATTAACATTACTTTTATATACAATCATTTAACACAACCCATTAAGACGGCGCCGGCCAGCGTGGCAGAAAAGCCAGTTTTCCGTTTTGTGACCGAGGCCAGGGTACGTCGCCAAGGCAGTCAGGCGCGCAGGAGTCAGGGCCACCCCGGCTCAGGAAGCCTCATGCACCAGCATCTGCAACAGCGAGATCAGCCAGCGGGTAGCCTCGCGCTTCCCGCTGCGTTGGTGGGCGTAAATTTTGACGTCAAACGGCGGAACCGGAAACGGCAGCGGGAAAATGGTCAGCCGGGCGGCGCGGGCCATCGTCTCCGCCGCCCGCCGGGGCAGCGCCATCAACAGGTCGCTCTGCTCAATAATAAAGGGCGCGCTCAGCATCGAGGGGGTTTTCATCGCCACCTGCCGGGAATACCCCTGCCGTTCCAGTTCGCAATCCAGCACCCCCTGCTGCTCATTCCACGGGGTCACCACCAGATGTCGGGCCGCAAGGTAGGCGTCGAGGGTCAGCGCCGTCCGGTCGGCCTGGCTGATGACCACATATTCGTCCCGCAGCCAGTTAATCTCCTCGAGATCGGGATGGGCTGGCTGGTCGGGGGTATTGAACCCGAGGGCAAGATCGACCTCGCCCGCCAGCAGCTCGGTCAGCGCCGGGCTGTGGGGCAGATAACGGAGTTCAAACCGCAGCCCGGGCGCATCGCGCTGCAGGTGGTGCATCAGCGTCGGAAAGACGCAGAACGCGGTGAAATCGGTGATCGCAATCTGCATGCAGTCGGTGCTGGCGGCCGGCACAAACGCCGCCGGCGGCGTCAGCTCCTGGTTGAGAAACTTCAGCGCCGAAGCAATCGAGGGCGCCAGCTGGCTGGCATAGACGCTGGGGCACATCCGGTGGCCTTCGCGGTAGAACAGCGGATCGTTGAGGGCGCTGCGCAGCCGGGAGAGCGCATGGCTCAGCGCCGAGGTGCTCATCGCCAGCTCTTCTGCCGCCAGACGCACCGAGCGGTAGCGATAGACCGCGTCAAAGACCGGCAGCAGGTTGAGGTCAATCCGGCGCAGGACAGGATGCATAATATTCATCGTTTGCTGATTTCATTGCACTTAATTCTTTTCACAATACCGCTTATGCTCAGGGTCAGCAATTTTGTTTTCCCTTAAGACTACTCAGACAGGACGACCCATGAGCATTACGATCCGCCAGGCCACCCCGGACGACGCCACCGCTATTTACGACATGATTTATGAACTCGCGGTCTACGAGAAAGCCCCCGAAGAGGTGGTGACGACGGCAGAGGAGATCAGAGAGACGCTGTTTGGCAACGGCAGCAAAACCGAAGCGCTGATCTGCGAGGTGGCGGGCAAAGCGGTGGGCTACGCGGTGTTCTTCACCAGCTACTCCACCTGGCTTGGACGCAATGGTATCTATATGGAGGATCTGTACGTGACCCCCGACTATCGCGGGATCGGCGCCGGCAAAGCGCTGCTGAAAACCATCGCGCAATATGCTGTACAGCGTCAGTGCGGGCGTCTGGAGTGGAGCGTGCTCGACTGGAACCAGCCGGCGATTGATTTCTATCTGAGCATTGGCGCGCAGCCGCAGGATGAGTGGGTGCGTTATCGCCTCACGGGCGATGCGCTGCGGGCCTTTGCGGAGTAAAGCGGCTCGCCAGCAGGTCGGCGCCAGGCGTCGACCTGCTGGCCGCGGATCAGGCTTCGACCGCGCTATTCTGCAGCTGCGGACCGGCCAGCGCCAGACGCGCGCCCGCTTCGGTATCGCTGTACTGCTTAAAGTTATCCATAAACAGCTGAGCCAGACTCTCGGCCTTCTCCTGCCACTTCTCCGCTGAGCTCCAGCCATTACGCGGATCCAGCACCGCGCTGTCTACCCCAGCAATGCTCTGCGGGATCGCAAGATTGAACACCGGGATGGCCTCATCGCGCAGCGGGCCGGTGGTGCCGTTGAGGATCGCGCTAATGATGCTGCGGGTATCGCGCAGCGACAGGCGTTTGCCCTCGCCGTTCCAGCCGGTATTGACCAGCCAGGCTTCGGCACCGGATTCCGCCATCTTCGCCGCCAGGACGCTGGCGTACTGGGTCGGGTGAAGCAGCAGGAACGCCGCGCCGTAGCAGGCGGAGAAGGTCGGCGTCGGCTGGGTAATACCGCGCTCGGTACCCGCCAGCTTCGAGGTGAAACCCGACAGGAAATGGTACTGCATCTGCTCGGTGGTCAGACGGGAGACCGGCGGCAGGACGCCAAACGCATCGGCGGCAAGGAAAATCACCTTTGACGGATGGCCCGCGCGGGACACCGGCTTGACGATATTGTCGATATGCGACAGCGGATAGGAGACGCGGGTGTTTTCAGTTTTGCTGCCGTCGGCATAATCCACGCTGCCGTCGGCGCGCACCACCACGTTTTCCAGCAGCGCATTGCGGCGGATGGCGCCATAAATCTCCGGCTCCGCCTGCGGGTCGAGATTGATGGTCTTGGCGTAGCAGCCGCCTTCAAAGTTAAACACGCCGTCATCGTCCCAGCCGTGCTCATCATCGCCGATCAGCTGACGATGCGGATCGGTCGACAGGGTGGTTTTCCCGGTCCCGGAGAGGCCGAAGAACAGCGCCACGTCCCCTGCTTCGCCACGGTTGGCCGAGCAGTGCATCGACGCGATGCCTTTCTGCGGCAGCAGATAGTTCATGACCGAGAACAGCCCTTTCTTCATTTCGCCGCCGTACCAGGTGCCGCCGATGAGCTGAATACGCTCGCTCAGATTAAAGGCGACGAAGTTCTCGGAGTTCATCCCCTGCGCCTGCCAGTTGGCATTGGTGCAGCCCGCGCCATTGAGCACCACGAAGTCTGGCGTAAAGCTGACCAGCTCGTCGGCGCTCGGCACGATAAACATGTTTTTGACAAAGTGGGCCTGCCACGCCACCTCGGTGACGAAGCGTACACCAAGACGGGTGTCCGGGCTGGCGCCGCACCAGGCGTCGATGACGTACAGTTTTTTGCCACTCAGCTGGCCCGCCACCAGGCTTTTCAGGCTGCGCCACACCTCTGGCGATAACGGTTTGTTGTCATTGCGGCCGAGGCCGGAGTCTGCCCACCAGACGGTGTCGCGAGTCTGTTCGTCCCGGACGATGTATTTATCGCGCGGTGAACGGCCGGTGAAGATCCCGGTATCAACAGCGACGGCGCCAGAGTCGGTCATCACGCCGCGGGCCGCGCCGGTCAGCTCAGGAGCGGTTTCATGTGCAATAAGCAAATCGTAATCAGGGTTGTAAAAGAATTCGCCGCTTGCATTAATCCCCAGCTCCTGCAGAGCCATTTTAACTGATTCAATTTGTTGTGACATGGAACTCCTGACAAACTATTTAAGGTAAGAGGCCTGGGTTATTCATTGCTTTCGTCATCGTCGCCGGCTATTTAATAAGATAAATCCTGGGCAATGAAATAAAGCAATAAATAAACGTGAGTCGCGATTTCATATCGTGCTCTTGTAGGGTCGCCGATACGTATTCATAAATCTCAACTTTCCAAAAAATGTTAACACCTGTCGATAATTATGTTAATTGCATAGTTTCTATGCGCTATGCTAAAATTGCATAGCCTTTATTGCGTTTTTGAGGACTGGATCGGTGTTGGCAAATCTGGAAGTAAAATGGCTGTATGATGTGATTGCTCTCGAGGAGTCACGCAGCTTTACCCTGGCGGCCAAAGCCCGCAACATCTCTCAGTCCTCCTTCAGCCGACGCATCCAGTCGCTGGAGGCCTCCCTCGGATTCAGCATCTTCGATCGCAGCGCCAACCCCCTGCAGCTGACCAACCGTGGCAAAATTTTCGTCGGCTATGCGCGAAATATGCTCGACGATATGGATTTTCAGATCAGTCGTATTAAGGGGTTAAATAACACGACCCAGAAAATAAGAATTGATGCCGCCCCGTCGCTGTCGGTGTTATTACTGCCGGAGATCATCGCCGGTTACACCGACCGTAAAAATAAGACTTTTCATGTTGAATCGATTAACGTCAACGACGCCGTATTTAACCTGAAAGAGGGAAAAAGTGATTTTATCCTCTCCTTCTATAATGAAGAATTAATGAACTATCCGTTTATTAATCATAAAATTTTTGATTCTTACCTGCATCTGGTCTCCCCCTGCGACGAACATGGCCGGCCGCTGTTTCATTTACATCGCGGCGTGCTGCCGCTGATGAAATACGCCAACGACAGCTATATGGGGCGCCAGGTGAACCAGGTGATCGACCGCACGCCGGAGATCACCTTCTCCCTCACCTTTGTCTCTTCCATGAGCGAGCTGCTCAAGCGCATGATCCTCAATGGCGACGGCGTGGGCTGGCTGCCGCAATACTCTATTCAGCGCGAGCTGGACGAAGGCCGACTGACGATCCTCGATGACCGCCTGTCGCTGCCGATCGGCGCCTGGCTCTACCGCTCCGGCTCGCGGCTTAACCAGGCCGCCGAACGTTTCTGGCAGCACATTAAAACCCGTAACGAACCGCGGGAATAACCCCCTCAGCCGCCGATCCCCAGATATGCCTTACGCACCTCCGGGTCGTTGAGCAGCGCCTGGCCGCTGCCGCTCAGGCGGATCTGGCCGTTCACCATCACGTAGGCGCGGTCCGACAAACTCAGGGCATGGCGGGCATTCTGCTCCACCAGAAACAGCGTCATCCCCTGGGCCGTCAGCTCGCGCAGGATCTGAAAAATCTGCTTCACCACCAGCGGCGCCAGCCCCAGGCTCGGCTCATCCAGCAGCAGCAGACGCGGTCGGCTCATCAGCGCCCGGGCGATGGCCAGCATCTGCTGCTCGCCGCCGGAGAGGGTCATCGCCCGCTGTCCCCGCCGCTCTTCCAGCCGGGGGAACAGCTGATACATTCGGGCCTTGTCTTCGGCCTGATAGCGGTTGCCGATGGCAATGGTCCCCATCAGCAGGTTCTCCTCGACGGTCATATCGGGAAAGATGCGCCGCCCTTCCGGGGCCTGGGCGATGCCGTTGCTGGCGATAAAGTGGGTCGATTTCCGGCTGATCGCCTCCCCGCGATAGAAAATCTCCCCGCCGGCAATGCGCGGCTGGCCGAAGACCGACATCAGCAGCGTTGATTTACCGGCGCCGTTGGCGCCGATCAGCGCCACCGTCTCCCCCTCGTTGACGGTGAGGGAGACCTGCTTCAGGGCCTGGATCGGCCCGTAGAAGACATCCACCTCATTAAAGGCAAGCAGTGGCTGGCTCATCGGCGCGTCTCCTCTTCCTCAGCGCCAAGATAGGCGGCAATCACACTGGCGTTGGCCTGGATCGTCTGCGGCGCGCCGCGGGCGATGACGTCCCCGTGATCGAGGACGATGATATGATCCGAAATCTCCATCACCATCCCCATATCATGCTCGATCAGTAGTACCGTGATGCCGTGCTGCTGGCGCAGAAAGCGAATAATCCGGCTCAGCGCCTGGGTTTCCACCGGGTTGAGGCCGGCGGCCGGCTCGTCCAGACAGATCATCTCCGGGCGGGTACACATGGCGCGGGCGATCTCCAGCCGCCGCTGCTGACCGTAGGAGAGGGTCCCCGCCAGACGGTTGGCGCAGTCCACCATCTCCACCACCTCCAGCCAGTAAAAAGCGCGATCCAGCGCCTGACTCTCCGCCTGCCGATAGCCACGGGTATTGAGGATCCCGGCCAGCAGATGGCGGTTAACCTGGGTGTGCTGGGCCACCAGCAGGTTCTCAATCACCGACATCTCGCGGAATAAGCGAATATTCTGGAAGGTGCGCGCCAGGCCAGCGCGGTTCACCAGATGGGTGCCACCGAACATCTTGTAATAGATCCGCCGCCCCAGCTGCGCCGGGTGGAGAAAATCGTCCGGGTGAAGCTTCTGCCCCAGCACCTGAATGACATCGGTGACCTTTTCCCGCGCCCGCAGCACAATACTGCCCCCCGTCGCCCGGTAAAAACCGGTCAGGCAGTTAAACACCGTGGTCTTGCCCGCGCCGTTGGGGCCGATCAGGGCGGTGATCGACCCGCGCTCCACCTCCAGATTGACATCATTCAGCGCTTTGATGCCGCCGAAATGCATCATCAGATGCTCCACGCGTAAGATGCTGTCGGTCATGGCGCGACTCCTTTTCGCAGTGCGACCCCGCTGCGGCTGGTGCGCACCAGGCCGCGCGGCCGCCAGATCATCATCATCACCATCAGCACGCCGAACAGCAGCACCCGATATTCGTCAAAACCGCGCAGCAGCTCCGGGGTGACCGTCAGGACAAACGCCGCCAGCACCACCCCGAGGGTGGAGCCCATTCCCCCCAGCACCACAATCGCCAGGATCAGCGCCGACTCAAAAAAGGTGAACGACGTCGGGTTAACAAACCCCTGATAGCTGGCGAAGAACACCCCGGCGATACCGGCGGTCGACGCGCCGAGCATAAACGCCGAGAGCTTCACCAGCACGTGGTTGAGCCCCATCGCCCGACAGGCGATCTCATCCTCGCGCAGCGCCTCCCAGGCGCGGCCGATGGGCATCCGCGTCAGACGATGTTTCACCAGCAGCACCAGCATCACCACCAGGCACAGCACGGCGTAGAGAAAGATGAATTTCAGGTTGGGATTGTAGCTGACGTGGAAAAACTCATGGATGGGGATGCCGCCATCTTTCGCCCGGCGGGTAAACTCGAGGCCAAACAGCGTGGGCGACGGCACCGGTACGCCGTTAGGGCCGCCGGTGAAGCTCACCCAGTTGTTAAGCACCAGACGAATGATTTCGCCAAAGCCAAGAGTGACGATAGCCAGGTAGTCGCCATGCATGCGCAGCACCGGAAAGCCCAGCAACGCCCCGGCGAGGGCCGCCATCACCGCCCCCAGCGGCAGCATCGCCCAGAAGCCGAGGCCCAGGTACTGGTAGCCCAGCGCCAGACCGTAGGCGCCGATGGCGTAAAACGCCACATAGCCCAGGTCGAGCAGGCCCGCGAGGCCCACCACGATATTCAGCCCCAGGCCGAGCAGGACGTAGATCAGCCCAAGGATCGCCACGGTCAGCAGGTATTTGCTGGCGAGCAACGGAAAGGCAATGGCCAGGACCACCAGCAGCGGCATTATCCAGCGCAGCCGCGATCGGTAGCCCGGCAGCCGGACGTACACCCCGTCATCCGCCCCCTCAAAGCGGGCAATAAAGGCCTTGCCCCGCCGGCTCTGCAGCAGCAGGCTGAGCGCCAGCCTGCCGGCCATCACCACCGCCACCAGGATCGCCACCCGCGCGGGCGCGAGGGTAAAACCATACCCTTTGAGCACCACGCCGACGATCGGGCCAAAGACAATTAACGCGCAAAGACCGGCCAGCACGCTGTCGATCAGCGCGCTTTTGATACCCCGCGCAGGCTGGCGCGTCAGTTCACCCATAAAGCCTCCTCAGACCTTGGCCACCAGCGGGCGTCCCAGCAGCCCCTGCGGGCGAAAAATCAGGATCGCCACCAGCAGCGCAAAGGAAAAGACATCTTTGTAATCCGAATTCACCAGCCCGGCGAACTGGGCTTCGGCCACCCCAAGCAGTAGCCCGCCCAGCATCGCGCCAGGCAGCGAGCCGATCCCGCCCAGCACCGCGGCGGTGAAGGCTTTTATGCCGATAATAAATCCGATATAGAAGTCGAAAGTGCCGTAGTTCATGGTCACCAGCACGCCGGCCAGGCCGGCCATCGCCGCGCCGATGACAAACACCAGGGAGATCACCCGATCGGTATTAATGCCGAGGATCGCCGCCATGCGCCGGTCCTGCTGGGTGGCGCGACAAATGCGCCCCAGCCGGGTGTACTGGATAATCCAGGTCAGGATCAGCATCCCCACCAGCGCCGCGACGAGGATAAAAACTTTGGTCCAGGTGATCTGCACCACCCCATCGCCCACCGTCATGCGCAGCGCGCCGCTGAGCAGCGTCGGGATCCCCTGCTGGTTCGGTCCCTGGCTCAGCTGGACATAGTTCTGCAGGATCAGCGACATCCCGATAGCCGAGATCAGCGGCGCCAGCCGCGTCGAGTTGCGCAGCGGCCGGTAGGCGATGCGCTCGATCGCCCAGCCGTATACCCCGGTGACCACGATGGTGAACACCAGGGTGGCGAAAATCAGCAGCGGAAAGGAGTGGATCCCGAAAAAAGAGAGCAGCGCCAGGCCGATGGCGCACAGATAGGCGGAGACCATATACACCTCGCCGTGAGCGAAGTTGATCATGCCGATGATCCCATACACCATGGTGTAGCCGATGGCGATTAAGCCGTACACCGCGCCCAGCGTCAGCCCATTGATCAGTTGTTGCAGAAAAAACGCCGTCATAGCCCCTCCAGCCGCCAGGCAGACGGCCGCCGGGTTCAATCCCCGGGCGACCGCCGTCGTGTGACGATTCGCAAGTCAAAAGGACAGAGCGTCCTCAGGTCGTGGCCGATCAGAGCTGGTGATATTTGCCCTTGTCGTCCCACTGATAGACCACGTAGTCAGACACCTTGAGGTCGCCTTTGCCATCCCAGGCTTTCTTGCCCATCACCGTCTCGACGTCGTGGCTCTTCAGCCAGTCGCTGGCTTTGGCGTTATCGGTGCCTACGGCGTTCCAGGCCGCGGCGATAGCCTGAATGGAAGCGTAGGCGTAGAGGGTATAGCCTTCCGGCTCAAAGCCGCTGGCGCGGAACTTCTCGATCACCGCTTTGCCGTCCGGAAGGGTGCGCGGATCCTGACCAAAGGTCATCAGCACGCCGTTGGTGAACTGCGGCCCGCCGGCGGCCGTCACCAGCTCCTCGGTGACGATACAGTCGCCGGAGAAGAATTTGGCCTGCACCCCCTGCTCGCGCATCTGACGCACCAGCGGGCCCGCTTCCGGATGGCAGCCGCCAAAGTAGACCACGTCCGGCTTGAGGGCGCCGATCTTGGTCACCAGGGCGTTAAAGTCTTTTTCACCGCGGGAGAGGCCTTCGTACAACACTTCTTTGGTGCCGCGCTTCGCCAGCGCCGCGCGGGTGGCATCGGCCAGCCCCTGACCATAGGTGTCTTTATCGTGGATCACGGCAATTTTCTTCGCCTTCAGCACGTCCAGCATATAGTTGGCGGCAATCACCCCCTGCTGGTCGTCACGGCCGCACATGCGGAAGAGATCTTTCATGCCGCGCTCGGTGATCTGCGGGTTGGTCGAGCCGGGGGTAATGGTCAGGATCCCGGCTTCGTCATATACCTCGGAGGCCGGCATCGTCGAGGAAGAGCAAAAGTGCCCCACCACGGCGGAGACTTTCGCTTCATCCACCAGCCGGTTGGCCACTGCCACCGCCTGCTTCGGTTCGCACGCGTCATCCCCCTGCACCAGCACAATCTTTTCGCCTTTGATGCCGCCGGCGGCATTGATATCGGCCACCGCCTGCGAGGCCCCCTTCCAGTACTGGGCGCCGTAGGTGGCGTTGGGGCCGGTAAAAGGCCCGGCGACGCCGATCTTCACGTCGGCCTGGGCGTAAAAGGCCATGCTCATACAACCTGCTATCACAACATGAAGCGTCATTGTTTTCAGTTTCAAAGACATTCGGATATTCCTCAGCGATGTAAAGCCTGGCGTCATGGAATGACGCAGAAAATATCACTTACCGTGTGGTGCCGACGCAGGCGCAGCGCCAGGACGGCCAGGGTGGAAGAAGCAAAAATCCCGCCAGGAAGGAGTGGAACACCGAAGAGCAGACGCCCCGGTCGGTACGCACGCGACGGCAACCCGTGCCGCATCCGGCATGGGGACATTTCCTTTCAGGTCAGGAGATCGTTAGCCATCACGTGGCGAGCCGGACAACGCGGTATCCGTACCGGCCAGTGAGCTAAACATAGATGCAGTTCGCGCTGGCTGCGCGCCAGCGTGGTGCAAAAATGCGAATATGATCAACAGTGGTGATTATTTTGTTGCGGTAATGTGAAGATGATAACAGGAGAGCCCGTTAAAGGCTCTCCCGTGGCCTGGCGGCCGCTCAGAGTTGGCTGGTGAACGTTCGGGAGATCACATCCTGCTGCTGCTCGCGGGTCAGCGCGTTAAAGCGGACCGCATAGCCGGAGACGCGGATCGTCAGATTCGGATACTGCTCCGGGTGTTCTATCGCATCGAGCAGCTTTTCCCGGTTCAGCACATTGACGTTAAGATGCTGGCCCCCCTCCACCGTCTCCTCGTGGTGGAAGTAGCCGTCCAGCAGCCCCACGAGGTTGTTTTCCTGCGCCGACGGCGCTTTGCCGAGGGCCGCCGGCACAATGGAGAAGGTATACGAGATGCCATCTTTGGCGTAGGTAAACGGCAGTTTCGCCACCGAGGTCAGCGACGCCACCGCCCCTTTCCGGTCGCGGCCATGCATCGGATTGGCCCCCGGGGCGAACGGCGTCCCCGCCCGACGTCCGTCCGGCGTATTGCCGGTCTTCTGCCCGTACACCACGTTAGAGGTGATGGTCAGGATCGACTGGGTCGGCACCGCCTGACGCCAGGTGGGGAGCGCCTGAATTTTGCGCATAAAGCGCTCCACCAGGTCGCAGGCGATGGCATCGACCCGATCGTCGTTGTTGCCGTACTGCGGATAGTCGCCCTCAATGACAAAGTCCACCGCCAGCCCGTGGTGATCGCGCACCGGCTTCACCCGGGCGTACTTTATCGCCGACAGTGAATCCGCTGCCACCGACAGGCCGGCGATGCCGCAGGCCATCGTGCGGTAGACGTCGCGGTCGTGCAGGGCCATTAGCGCCGCCTCGTAGCTGTACTTATCATGCATACAATGGATGATGTTCAGCGCGCTGATGTACTGCACCGCCAGCCAGTCCATAAAGTGGTCGAGGCTGGCCATCACGGTGTCATAGTCCAGCACCTCATCACGCAGAGGGTCGGTTTTCGGCCCCACCTGGATCTTCAGTTTCTCATCCATCCCGCCGTTGATCGCGTAGAGCAGCGTTTTGGCAAGATTGGCGCGGGCGCCGAAGAACTGCATCTGCTTGCCGATCACCATCGGGCTGACGCAGCAGGCGATGGCGTAGTCGTCGCTGTCAAAATCGCTGCGCATCAGATCGTCGTTTTCATACTGCAGCGACGAGGTGGCGATCGACACCCGGGCGGCATATTTTTTAAACGCCACCGGCAGCGCCTGCGACCAGAGCACGGTCAGGTTGGGCTCCGGCGCCGGCCCCATGGTGTGCAGGGTATGCAGGTAACGGAAGGTGGTTTTACTGACCAGGGTGCGGCCATCCAGCCCCATGCCGCCCAGCACCTCCGTCGCCCAGATGGGATCCCCGGAGAAGAGCGAGTCAAATTCCGGGGTGCGCAGGAAGCGCACCATGCGGATCTTCATGATGAAGTGGTCAATCAGCTCCTGGGCCTGCTCCTCATTCAGCAAACCGGCGCGCAGATCGCGTTCGATATAGATGTCGAGGAAGGTGGCCGTGCGCCCCAGCGACATGGCGCCGCCGTTCTGCGACTTCACCGCCGCCAGGTAGGCGAAGTAGAGCCACTGCACCGCCTCCCGGGCAGTGCGCGCCGGGTGAGAGATATCGCAGCCGTAGCGGGCCGCCATCTCCTGCATCTGCAGCAGCGCGCGCCGCTGTTCGGCCAGCTCTTCGCGCAGGCGCAGGGTGGCTTCCAGCGCCTCGCCGCGCTCCAGGGCCGGCTGCAGGTCGGCAAACTGCAGCTCGCGTTCGCGAACCAGATAGCGGATGCCGTACAGCGCCACGCGGCGGTAATCGCCGATGATCCGTCCGCGGCCATAGCCGTCCGGCAGCCCGGTGAGCACTCCCGACTTGCGACAGCGCAGCATATCCGGGGAATAGACGTCAAATACCCCCTGATTGTGGGTCTTGCGCAGCGCCGTAAACTGATACTCAAAGTAGGGATCCATTTCGCGGCCATAGGCCTCGAAGGCGCTTTTGATCATATTGATGCCGCCAAAGGGATGCAGAGCGCGCTTCAGCGGCTGGTCCGTTTGCAGGCCGACGATCTTTTCCAGCGGCTGGTTGATATAGCCCGCCGCGTGGGCGGTGATGGAGGTGGCGACATTGGTGTCGAAATCCACCGGCGCATGGGTAGCGTTCTCGACGCGGATCCCGGCCATCACCTGCTCCCAGAGGGCGGTGGTGGCCGGCGTCGTGTCGGCGAGGAAGGACTCATCGCCCTCGTAAGGGGTGTAGTTATGCTGAATAAAATCGCGGACGTCGATCTGCGTTTGCCACGCCGTACCGCGAAAGCCCTGCCAGGCGTCGGCGTATTGTGCATCGTGGGTGTCGATATCTACTTTCATGAACATCGTCTCTCTACAGAATAAAAAGTCAGGCCAGCGCCGCCGCGGTGTGGATCCGGCCTAAGCGGATCGCATCGAGGGCAATCATGCGCTCTTCATTGGTGGGAATAACCGCGCAGCGTACCCGGCTGCCGTCGGCGGAGATCAGGCGCTCGCCGGCCGAATTCGGCTGCTGATTGCGGGCGGCGTCCATCTCAAGGCCAAACACCGCCAGCCGCTCGCTCACCAGCTGGCGGATCAGCACCGAGTTTTCGCCAATCCCGCCGGTGAAAATAATGCCGTCGAGACGCTGCAGCGCCGCGGCGTGACCGGCAATATGGCGGGCGATGCGATGGACAAAGGTTTTAATCGCCAGGCGGGCGCGGGCATGGCCCTCATGCCAGGCCTGCTCCAGCACCCGCAGGTCGGAGGAAAGGCCGGAGATCCCCAGCAGGCCGGAGGCGGTGTTGGCCACCCGCTCCAGGTCGCTGAGGGTCTGCCGGGTTTCCCCGGCAATCCACGCCATGGCGCCGAAGTCGACATCGCCGCTGCGGGTGCCCATCATCAGCCCCTCCAGCGGCGTCATCCCCATCGAGGTGTCCACACTGCGGCCGTTACGCACCGCGCAGATCGAGGCGCCATTGCCCAGGTGGGCGATCACCAGGCCGCTCTCCTGCTCCGGTAACCCAAGCAGCGCCAGGGCGCGCCGGGAGACATAGCGGTGCGAGGTGCCGTGGAAACCGTAGCGGCGTACCCCGAGATTCTGGTAATACTCCCACGGCAGGCCATAAAGAAAAGCTTCCGGGGCCAGGGTCTGGTGAAAACTGGTATCAAAGACCGCCACCTGCATCACTTGCGGGAACAGCCGCTGCGCCGAGGCGATGCCGCTGAGGCTGGCGTAGTTATGCAGCGGGGCCAGGGACGATACCTGGCGAATGTTATTGATAACCTCCTCGCTAATAATGACCGACTCGGTGAACAGGTCGCCGCCGTGGGCGACGCGGTGGCCAATCAGGGCCACGCTGTCGATGAGGTCGCGTTGGGCTAATGCCCCGGCAATCGCCTGCAGGGCGCCTTCATAGCCGCGCTGCGCCAGCGCCACCGGCTCGCCGCCGTTGAGCGAGAGAGACGCCCGTTCCGCGTTGATGCCCTCGGCCACACCGTTCAGCAGGCAGTCGCAGCTGGCGGCGTCGAGGACGGAAAATTTGATCGACGACGAGCCGCAGTTAATCACCAGTACTACCGGAAATTCAGTCATGTTGTACTCCGCGTGGCCTGAGCCGGATTAGAACAGTTTGTAAACGATGTTGAGGATGGTCAGCAGACCAATGGCGGTCACAAAGAGGTTATCGAGACGGCCACGGTATTTGGCCAGCGAAGGCGCTTTACGAATGGCGTACATCGGCAGCAGGCACAGCAGCGAGGCGATAATTGGCGCGCCCATCGCCTCAATCAGGTCGAGGATATTGGGGTTGGCATAGGCCACCACCCAGGTCGAGCCCATGATGAACACCATGCTCAGGGTATTGAGCTTGCCGCTGGAGACCCGGGTTTTATCCCCTTTATAGCCGAAGCGCAGGATCAGACCGTTCAGCCCCTCAAGGGTGCCGAGATAGTGGCCGAAGAACGATTTGAAGATGGCCACCAGGGCGATGATCGACGCGCCATATTCCAGCACCGTGGCAAAGGTGGATTTAGTGCCCGACATCGAGGCAAAGTGGTTCGCCAGATAGGAGAGCACCGGGATATTCTGCGCCTTGGCGTCCGCCATGTTCTGCGGTGAGAGGGTAAACAGGCAGCTGAAGGCGAAGAACATCACCACCGCCACCATCAGCATGCTGGCCCGGGAGATGATCTGCGAGCATTTACGTTCGGTATACTCGCGGCCAAACTGCGCTTCATACTCTTCACGTTTGGAGACCACAAACGAGGAGACGATCGGCGAGAAGTTAAAGGAGAACACCATAATGGAGATGCCCAGCCATACCGTCACCAGAATGCCGTCGTGACCGGTTAAGGCGATATCGCTGAGGTTGACCTGGTCAATCACCGCGCTATTCCAGTATGGGATCAGGGACAGGGAGATCAGCACCAGGCTGGCGATAAACGGCCACACCAGATAGCTCATCACCTTGACCATCAGGTCTTTGCCAAACCAGATGACAAACGCCATCAGCAGCAGCAGGAACAGCGCCACCACCCCGCGGTTGAGCGCCGGCATCTGCAGCTGGTTCTCCCAGAAGGTCATAAAGGTATTGGTGATCGTGACGCCATAAATCCACAGCAGCGGGCAGATGGCGAAGAAGTACAGGAAAGTAATCACCACCCCGCCGGTTTTGCCAAAGTGCTCTTCCACCGTCTCGGTGATATTGCCGGAGGGGTTAGCCCCCGACAGGCACAGCCGGGCCAGCGCCCGATGGCAATAGAAGGCGATGGGATAGGCCAGCACCAGCATCACCAGGATCGGGATCAGCCCGCCGAAGCCGGCGCGGATAGGGAAAAACAACACCCCGGCGCCGATAGCGGTGCCAAACAGGCCCAGGGTCCAGGTGGTGTCAGATTTACGCCAGGACGAAAGGCTTGTCTGGCTGGATGCAATGCTCTCAGTCGTACTCATATCCTGTCCTCACTTATGTATTGAATTAAGCGTCAACAAAACCCGTAATTTGCGATACCCGGGAGAGATCGATATTGCCCCCGGAAATCAGGCTGACCGTTTTGCGGTTCTGGATATAGCTGTCTAATTTGCCGCTTAATAACGCGGCGCAGGCCAACGCCCCGGCCCCTTCGGTGATCACTTTATTGCGCTGAATTAAGGCGACCATGCTCTGGCGAATGTCGTCCTCACTCACCAGGACGATGTCATCCACCAGCTGGCGGGCGATTTCATAGGTCAGTTTCCCTGGCCGGGCAACATCGCAGCCATCGGCTAAGGTGCCGGCGTGGCGATGGCTGGTGATTTCGCCGGCATACCAGGAGGCGGCCATCCCGTGAACATTCTCCGACTGCACGCCAATAATGCGGATCGTCGGGTTAATGGATTTAATCGCAATCGCGATGCCGGCAATTAATCCCCCGCCGCCAATGGGCACGATGACATTATCCACGTCGTATAGATCTTCTAATATTTCGAGACCAATCGTTCCCTGCCCGGCGATAACCTGCGGGTCGTCATAAGGGGGAATAAAAATACGGCCCTCAAGTTCAACAATATCGCTGGCTTTGGCGAGGGTATCGTTAAAATTATCGCCATGTAGCACCACTTCCGCCGAATAATCACAGGTGGCGGCAACTTTCGATTTCGGCGCCCCTTTCGGCATCACCACTTTCCCGTCAATGCCAAGCATGGCGCAGGAGAGCGAAACGCCCTGAGCGTGGTTGCCCGCCGAGCAGGCCACTACCCCTTTGCGTTTTTCCGCTGCGGTTAAACCGCAGAGCTTATTAAAGGCGCCGCGGATTTTAAATGAGCCCGTGCGCTGCATGTTTTCAAATTTAAGGAATATTTCTCCCTGGCAGCGTTCGCTAAAATAATTCGAACGGGGCATACCTGTTTTATATATTTTTCCCGCGAGGCGTTGTTTCGCTTCGAGAATATCGTCAATAGATACCGGAAGATCGTAGGTAATATGCATTATGGCCTCTGTATCTTAATATAAAGTCAATGACCGGGCGTCATCCTGCTGATAACAGCGAGGACGTGTGTTGGATTATTTAACGACTTTCAGTTACGCAATAATTTGTAATGGCTGCCAGTGGCGATTGCCCTGCCCCGAGGAATAATGTTTCGCCATCTCCACCAGCGACGCCGCGGCGGTTTTTAACCGGTAATTTTTCGACCATACCGCGGCATAGCGCGCCACCGGCAAGGCCTCTTTGATCGGGATGGTGACAAACTGGCTCGAGCCGAACGGCGTGGTCATGTCGCAGGGGATCACCGTCAGAAAATCGGCATTGAGCACCAGGTTATAGATCGTCACCACCGAATCGGTATTAACGATATTTTCGCGGCGGATGCCGCTGCGCTGCAGGGTGGCCAGCAGTTCGCTGTAGTAGCCCATATTGGTCTCCGGCAGCACCCACTGCTCATGCTGGAGCGAGGCCAGACGGACGGTGCCGTTGCCGATCCGCGCCCGATTCGCCACCAGCACAAACTCAGACTCAAACAGCGGCTCGACGTGCAGGTCCTGCAGTTTCATCTCATCGCTCAGCGTCCCGATGGCAAAGTCAAGACGCCCGTCGCGGATCGCCGGCAAAAAGGCGGAGAGCTGCGCTTCATACATCGAGACCCGCGCCTTCGGGAAGGTCATTTTAAACTGATGCACCATCTCCGACATAAAGGTAAACCCCACCAGCGAAGGGAAACCGAAGGAAACATCCACCACCGTGCTGCTGGTCAGGGCATTCATTTCATTGACCATATTTTTCATTTCACGGGTGATCGTTTCTGACCAGTTGAGAAAAACCTGCCCGGCCTCGGTGAGCGAAACGCCGGTATTTCGCCGGACGATTAATTCGCTGCCAAAATAGCTTTCCATGTCACCAATAATTTTACTGACCGCCGGTTGAGTGAGTCCTAACGCTTTTGCTCCGGCCCCGATTGACCCGCTGCGGATCACTTCCTGGAAAACCACCAGATGCTGTGTTTTAGGCAGAGAAAAAGTATTCATCGCGTCTCACTTTCATTCCTTTGTTGACGGCGGAAAGTGTAACAAATCGCGTTTGCCGGGTTATGTGAGAGCTCTCACAAAGGCTCCGCGGCAGCGGAGAGCGGCTGTCTTTCCGCAGTAAATAACGGTTAAAATACAATCACATAAAATAATTTCGCGCGCTTTTTGAACGTTTATAATCGCCGGCGAATGCGGGGATAAAAATAATTGATGGCAATAACATTGATGCCAACCTGGCGATAAAAAATACGCCTTTTGGCCATATTACAAACAGGCGTGCCGGCTGAATCAGCAAGCCTGAAATTAAATTAATTCTATAAACAATAAAATTCGCATGTAATAAACGGCGCTATTTTGCTGCAATCTTGTCTGACATCACAATTTATCGCCGGGAGGCGGTAAAAAAGACGGGCCATTCCTTACATTAAAGAAACATTATATTTACAAGTCGAAGAGGGTTGGCGCCACGACCAGCGATGGCTTTTTCGCCCTCCGGCAGCGGGTCATACTTTGATTAAAATCAACCATAGCAATTTATATTTCCTGTAGTCCGGAACGGAGTCATTTGTGTTGTCGATCACAAATCCATAAATAGGCTGCCCGACCTCACCTCCGCCGCAGCGGATTAACCAGCTTTTCACTATGCAAATGCAAATAACGTATTTGCCCTCCCTGCGGGCGCTCTGTAGTTTGAGCCAGGATCCCGGCGCGACTTTATCCGGGTCAGGACCTTATTATTCAGAGTGTTGAATTCCACCATGATTAAATTAACGCATCTTTTTAAAACCTATCCAGGCAGCGCCCAGCCGGCCATTCGCGACCTCAGTCTGGATATTGCTCATGGCGAATTCTGCACCTTCGTCGGCCCGAGCGGCTGCGGAAAAACCACCATCCTGCGGATGATCAACCAGCTGGATATTCCCGACAGCGGCGACGTCTATATTCAGGGCGTCCGCCTCGCTGACGCCGATATTATCCAGATCCGCCGTCAGATCGGCTTCGTGATGCAAAGCGCCGCGCTCTTTCCCCATCGTACCGTGGCGCAAAATATCGCTACCGTGCCGCGGCTGGCGGGCTGGAGCAAAGCGCGGATCCGCGCGCGGATTGACGAGCTGGTGGCGCTGATGTCGCTCGACAGCCATCTGCTGCACCGCTATCCGCATCAGCTCTCCGGCGGCCAGCAGGGGCGCGTGGCCATCGCCCGCGCCATCGCCGCCGATCCGCCCATTTTACTGATGGATGAGCCCTTCGCCGCCATCGACCCGGTGGTTCGCGAACGCCTCCAGGATGAGCTGTTGCTCCTGCAGCAGCGGCTGAAAAAAACCATTGTGCTGGTGACTCACGATATCAATGAAGCGATCCGCCTCGGCGATAAAATCGCCATTTTCCAGGAAGGCGGCGTGCTGGCGCAGTTTGATACCCCCGACCGTATTCTGGCCCAGCCGGCAAGCGAGTTCGTGCGCCGCTTTATCGGCCCGGAGCCCAATCTGAAGCGGCTGGGCATGATTCAGGTCGGCCAGCTGCCGCGTCACGATGTCCCCCTGCTCGACGAAGCGCTGACGCCGATCGCCAGCGCCCACCCGCCGCTGGCCAGCCCGCTGCGTCTGGTGCTTGACCGACAGCGACGCCCGCTGCACTGGTTCGATCCGCAGCGGGGTCTCACCCTGCCGGTGGAGCGCCCGCTCGCCAGCAGCCACAGCCTGCGTTTTGCCTACAGCGCGCTGCTCGACGTGGCGACCGGCGTGCTGGTGCATGTTAATGGCGAAGGGCAATACCAGGGAGCGGTATCTCACACCCTGCTGCAGCAGGTGCTCGACGGCGCGGTAGGAGTGGGACCTCATGATTGACTGGAGCTGGGTTATCGATAACGACGCGATGATCGGCGATCTGCTCTGGCAGCATGCGCGGATGGTCCTGCTGGCGCTGCTTTTCGGCTCCCTGCTCACCGGCGGCCTGTTAGCGATTACCTTACGCTGGCCCGCGACGGCGCAACCGCTCATCACCCTGTGCGGGGTGCTCTTTACCATTCCCTCGCTGGCGCTGTTTATTTTATTGCTACCGTTTACCGGGCTGTCGCTGACCACCTCGCTGATTGGCCTGACGCTGTATTCGCTGCTGATCCTGCTGCGCAACGTGCTGGCCGGCATGGAGAAGCTGCCGCAGGCGGCGCTGGAGTCGGCGCGGGCGCTCGGCTACACCCGCGGGTTTCGTTTCTTCGATATTGAGCTGTGGCTACTGCTGCCCTCTCTGTTTGCCGGGCTGCGCATTGCCTCGGTGACGCTGGTCGGCCTGGTCACCGTCACCGCGCTGATCGGCCAGGGCGGGCTGGGGCAGCTGCTGCTGGCGGGTTTTAATCAGGACTTTCTGACGCCAATTGTCGTCAGCCTGATCCTGAGCCTGGTTCTGTCGCTGGTCTTTGACTGGCTGATTGCCCGTCTTGGCGACTGGCTTACGCCCTGGACGGAATAATGACCCTGCTGCTTGCAACCTTTCACTGGCTAACCCAGCCGGAGCACTGGCTGGGTGATGAGGGCATCCTCCTGCGCCTGGGACAGCATCTTTATTACGTGCTGGTCAGCATGGCCGTGGCCTGCGTCATCGCCCTGCCGCTCGGCATCGCGCTGGGCTACTGGCGCAAAGGCGCCTTCGTGGTGATTAACCTGTTTAATCTCGGCCGCGCCATTCCGTCGTTAGGGCTGATTTTATTGTGCATCATCGTTTTCGGTTTTAACGATATCCCGGTGCTGACGGCGCTTATCGCGCTCTCGATCCCGCCCATCCTCACTAACACCTGGGTAGGGATTTATCACGCCGACCGTCCACTGTGCGATGCCGCCATCGCGCTGGGCATGACCCCCTGGCAAAGCCTGTGGCAGGTGCGGATCCCGCTGGCGGCGCCGCTGATCCTCGCCGGGGTGCGCACGGCGCTGGTTCAGCTTATCGCCACGGCGGTGGTCGCGGCCTATGCCGGTTTGGGCGGGCTGGGACGATTTCTGATCGACGGCCTCGGGCAGCGGGATATCCCGCAGGTGATCGGCGGCTCGCTGGTGGTTTCCCTGCTGGCGATAGGCGGTGAACTGCTTTTCGCCCGCTGCGCCGGCCGCCTGACCCACCGCCGTATTGCCGCGCCTTATTAGCGTGAAACTGACATGACCCCAGCGCCTGGGGCTGATTAACCTTAAAATAAAAGAGGTATTATGAAGCAATTATTTGGCAAGGCCGTCACCGTCCGTCGATTTCGTCTCTCGCTGCTGGCCGCCGGGCTCTTCAGCCTGAGCGTTAGCACCTTTGCCGCCAGCGTCACCGTGGGCGGAGCCAATTTTACCGAAAGCTCCATCCTCGCCAATATTTACGCCAGCGCGCTAAAGAAAAACCATATCGAGGCCAACACCCGTCTCAACCTTGGCAACCGGGAAATTATTATTCCGGCGCTGCAGAGCGGTGAGATCGATATCGTGCCGGAATATCTTGGCGCCCTGCTCAATTATTACAACGGCAAAACCGAAGCCACCAGCCAGCAGGCCGTTAGCGCCGAGCTGGCCCAGGCCCTGCCCGCTGATTTCACCCTGCTGACCCCCGCCCCGGCCACCTCGATCACCGCCTGGGCGGTACGTGCCGAGACCGCGGAGAAATACCATCTGCGCACCCTCTCCGACCTGAAGCCCGTCGCCCCGCAGCTGGTGATCGGCGGACCACCGGAGCTGGCGGTACGTGCTCTGGGCCTGCCGGGGCTGAAGCGCGTCTATGGCCTTGAGTTCAAAGCGGTGAAATCGCTGGACATGGGCGGACCGCTGACCCGACTGGCGCTCAATTCGGGCAAAATCGACGTCGCGACGGTGATCTCCACCCAGGGCAACCTGGCGAAAGAGAAATGGGTGGTCCTCGAGGATGATAAACATGAGCAACCGAGTCAGAACGTGGTGCCGCTGGTGCGCAAAGCCAGTCTGACGCCGGAGATCGGCGCCGTGCTCAATGCGGTTTCCGGCAAGCTGGACAATGCCACACTAATTGCCCTCAACCAGCAGGTCGATCTCCAGCATAAAGATCCGGCAGCCGTCGCCGAGCAGTGGGTTAATGCCAACTTCCCGCAACCCTAACCGTTACCCCGCCACGGATGGCGTTCAGCCAAGAGTCCACGCTATGTCTACCCGACACATGATCCTGAACCTGTTCTTTTACAATCCGCAGGGAGATTACCGCTTCTCCTGGCGCCACCCTGATGCACCAGAAGCGGAAATATTTACCCTCAACTATTACGCCGAGCTGGCGCGCAAGGCCGAAGCGGCGACCCTGGACGCTATCTTTGTCGCCGACCATATCGCGGTGTGGGATACGGTGCCCAGCGGCCTGACCCACTATGCCAACGCCCGGCTTGAGCCGCTGACGCTGCTCTCCGCCCTCGCCGCGGTGACGGAGCATATCGGCCTGATGGCCACCGCGTCGACCTCCTATAACGAACCCTATAACCTGGCTCGCTACTTTGCCTCGCTGGATTTCCTCAGCAATGGCCGGGCCAGCTGGAACGTGGTGACGTCGTGGCTGGAAGAAGAGGCGGCAAACTTCGGTCTGGAGCAGCTTCCCCGCCACGGCACCCGCTACCAGCGGGCCAGTGAATTCATCGACGTGGTCACTCGCCTGTGGGATTCCTGGGAAGATGGCGCGGCGATCTTCGATAAAACGCGCGGCGTATTCGCCGATGCCGGCAAGGTGCATCACCTCGACTATCAGGGCGAGTACTTCCGCGTGCGCGGCCCGCTCAACGTCCCCCGTCCGCCGCAGGGCCATCCGCTGCTGGTGCAGGCCGGCTCTTCAGAGGCGGGCAAAGCGCTGGCCGCCACCTGGTCTGATATGCACTTCGTATTTATTCACTCGATCGCCGAGGGGCTGGCCTATCGCGAAGAGATGAACCAGCGGCTGCGCCAGCACGGGCGCGATCCGGCCCATTTCAAAATTATCGCCGGGGTCCTGCCGGTGGTGGTGGATTCCAGCGAGGAGAAAGCGGCCCGCCAGCAGCTTAACGAGCAGCTGATGAGCGACCAGATGGCTATCGACCTGCTCTCCTCTTATCTGCGAATGGATCTCAGCGCCCTGCCGCGGGACCACCCCCTGCCGCCGCTGCCCGATGAAGAGAGCTTTGACGGCATCCGCACGGCGCTGAAGCTTATCCGCCAGTACGATCCGCGGCTCACCCTGCTGGAGTTGGGGAAATTGTTATTACAGAGTTCCGATAGCTGGCTGCTGCTGGGCAGCGCCGAGGAGATTGCCGCCACCTTAACGGAGACCTGGCAGGCGGGCGCCGCCGACGGGTTCAATCTGATGTTCCCGCTGCTGCCGGGAGACTTTGACCGCTTTGTTGACCAGGTGGTGCCGATTCTGCAGCGTAACGGCGTCATGCGCGATCGCTATCCGCCCGGCACCCTGCGGGAAAAGCTCGGTTTGCCCGCGGTGGAAAACCGCTTTACCGCGCCGTAGCCCGGCATGTCCCGCCCCGGCGCAGATCGCTGGCCGGGGCATTTTACCTATAGCTGGCTGACGCCCAGCGCCGCGGCCTCATCCCGCCACGCCAGCAGCGGCGCATAGGCCTCCCGCGACATATCGCTATAGCCGCAGATCAGCAAGGCGTCGCACAGGGGGCGATAGCGCGCATCACTCACCAGCTGCTGGAGGGCCTCGCGCAGGCTGTTCAGCGTCGCCGCCGGAGTGGCGCCGGCGGTGATCAGCGGCAGCCCTGGCGCGGCCGGGCTCCAGCCGATCGCCACCAGGCCTGCCAGGGCCTGCGGCTGATGGCGCTGCAGCAGCGCGTAGGTCACGCAGTCGATGGCGGCGATGTCGGCGTTTTCCTGCTGCAGCTCGCGCAGCGACTGCCGATGGCTGCCGCTGAACACCACCGCCGAAAAAAATCGCCCCTCCCGGGAGAGCGGCGCGACCATTTTACGCAGCACGTTGTAGCCGGACTGCGAGTGCGCGGCATTGCACACCGCCCGACGGCCAAAAAAGTCCCCCAGCATCCGGTGCCTATCCGTTTCGCGGACCACCAGCAGGCTGCGGTAGCGGCGCCCTTCACAACCGGGCGCAGTGTAGTGGAAACAGCCCACCGTCTGCACCTCCGGCAGCTGAGTCACCAACGGATAACCGCAGGTCTGGCTCAGCAACAGCGTCGGCTGGCGCCAGTGGGCCAGCAGATCCTCGGGATCAGTCGCCGGAGGGTCTCCCGTCACCGTCACGCCGCGTTCGGCCAGCAGCGACTGCACCGCCTGCCACAAGGCCTGGGTCTGTTGACGGTGGATGGCATACATCGGAAAGGTCATGCGTTCAGCCATGTTCTCCTCCCGCTTGCGCCTGCTCGCCAAAGCCCGGATGGGCGTTCACCGCCACCGCCCGGCGGCCAAAATGGCGTCGCCACTCACCGTACCCACGCACCAGGAACCCCTGATTACGCTGCAGATATGCCGCCTGGCGATGCAGATACAGCCGACGCAAAGCGTACCAGGGGACGCCGGGCAGGTCATGATGTACCGCATGGTAATTGAGATTGAGGAACAGCACCCGCCAGGGGAGCCCGGCCTCGTTGATCACCGAGCGGGCCAGCGGGTCATCCGCGGCGCGGTGTTCGAGAAAAGAGCGCACTTTGGTCAGGGCCAGCGCCGGGTAGCTCACCGCCAGCACAAACCACAGCGGGGAAAACCCCTGCGCCGCCATCCAGACCAGCAGGCCCGTCAGCAGCAACAGATGCAGGCTCCACATGACGATGGCGCGGCGGTCACCATCGCGGAAAGCGTGCAACGCGCTGTTCAGGGTGTGAATTATATCCATCAGCGGCGCCAGCAGCAGTCGTCCCCAGAAGGTATTGCGCAGGTGGATAAGGCGGCGCTGCCAGGCAGTGAAGCGCTGCCAGCTTTCCGCCGTCACATAGTACGATTCGGGGTCGTCCTCGGGGTGCGTCAGCAGATGGTTGCGATGGTGCGCCAGATGGCTGTCGCGGTAGATGCCATAGGGATACCAGACCGCCAGCGGCAGCGTCCCCAACAGCTGGTTAAACCATGCCAGCCGGGTGGGATGCCCATGGATAAGCTCATGCTGTAAGGACATATACCAGGTGGTAAACCAGATCAGCAGCAGCGTGGCCGACATCAACCCCAGCGTCTGCCAGCCCGCCACGCAGGCAAACCAGCCGCCGTAAACCGTCACAATCAGCAGCCATGTCGGCAGCTCGCTGCGCCACAGCCAACTGCGCGCCAGCTGGCGGATCAGGATGCGCTGTTGATCATCTACATAGACAGCCGTCTTCTTTTCCGTCACTTCCGATACCTTGCCGTGTTGCCTCATTCCCTCCGAAGATGTGAGATAACACGTTAAATAACAAAGTATTTAATTGACTTAGCTTTGCCAAAAAGCGCGTTTGTATTGAGCACGGCAAAAAATACCGTCCATGGCGCAACAGGCTGGCGGTGGTTAAACAGCTCCTTCGCCCGGCGGCGCTGCGCTTGCCGGGCCTACGGGATCCCCCCTCCCCGGTTCATCCAGACCAGTGCAAGCGCAGCGCCGCCGGACAAGGACAGCGGCGTCGCTTTTGTGCCGGGCGGCGGCGGCGCCTTGCCCGGCCTGCGATGCGTGCTGCCTGTCGTTAATTTATTCACCGCTGTTGCTGAAACTTTACCGCCAGGTCGAGGATACTTAAGGGCTGCAGCACCTTACCCACCTTCGCGCCGACGATACCGGCGGAGCGTGACCGAAACTACTCCTCTTCCCGCTCCGCTGGCGTCCAGGTCGGCAGGGTGCGGAAGGTATGCAGCAGCCCCTCGGACCACGCCTTGCGGATGCGGTTAAAATAGGGATCGTTGTCGGTGATGCGATGCTGCCCGGCGCTGCTCAGACTGTCGCTGCGGTAGAGCAGCGTATCCAGCGGCAGGCCGACCGACAGATTACTGCGCAGCGTCGAGTCAATGGAGATGAGCGCGCAGCACATCGCCTGCTCCAGCGGCGTATCGATGGTCAGCACCCGATCGATGATCGGCTTGCCGTACTTGCTTTCGCCAATCTGGAAATAGGGCGTGTCGCGGGTGGCTTCAATAAAGTTACCCTCCGGATAAATGTGGAACAGACGATGGGTTTCGCCGGCGATCTGACCGCCAAGCAGCAGGTTGCAGTTGAAATTGGTGTTACTGCAGGTCTGCTGGTTGCTGCTGTCGCGCTGGATCACCTCCAGCAGCGTTTTACCGATCAGCATCGCGGCGTCGTAGAGGGAGGTGACCTGCATCAGGTTCGGCTCCTGCTGGGTTCGGATGCGCGCGCTGAGCAGGCTTATCACGCTCTGGGTGGTGGCCAGGTTGCCGGCGGATTGCAGCACCAGCACCCGTTCCCCCTCCTGATGGAAAACGTGTAGCTTTTTAAAAGTGGCAATATGGTCGACGCCCGCATTGGTGCGGGAGTCGGAAGCAAACACCAGTCCATCCGCCAGGCACATGGCCACACAGTAGGTCATTGCGGTTTTTCCCGTATTATTGCTGCTGCGCCTGCTGGCTGTGTTCGCGCACTTCAGCGTTGGTTAACATAATTTCCCCGCCGCCGCCCAGCCGGGTGCCCCGTACCGGGCAGGCGTCGAGATAATCCAGCCCGGTCGCCAGCCGCAAATGCTGATTCAGGCGACGGGTATTATTGGTGATATCAAACGATCGCCAGCGGCCGTCGAGCCAGACTTCCGCCCAGGCGTGCATCGCCACATGCCGGGCGTTATCACTGTATACATAACCGCTGACGTAGCGCGCCGGGATCTCCAGCGCCCGGCAGCAGGCGAGAAAAACATGGGTATGATCCTGACACACGCCCTTCGCGCGGGCGAAGGCGTCGGCGGCGGAGTCCTGCACCCCGGTCGCGCCGGGGGAGTATGGCATTCTTAACAGCAGATCCGCCATCAGCTGATTCAGACTCTCCTCCGCCGCATCGGGACGATAGAGGCGCTGGGCAAACTCACGGATCGCCGTATCGGCGCGGGTTAGCGGCGTACTGCGCAGAAACACCAGCGGCGACAGCAGTTCGGCCTCTTCCCCCCTCACCTCCTCTTCCTCGTCGGCGATATCGACAATCCCGCTGGCGCGAATGGTGATCTCCTTGTGCGGGTTATCCAGCGTCAGCACATGCAGCACATTGCCCCAGCCGTCGGTGGTGGTCACCGCCGCACCGTCCGGCAGGGTCAGCGTCCAGGCGGTGATGGTCTGCCGGCCGGTGCTGCGCGGCGTCAGGCGCAAATACTGGGTGGAAAACTTCACTTCTTCATCGTAGCCATAGCGAGTGAGATGATCGATGACCAGTTTCATAAGGCCTCCAGATAGGTTTGTCTGATGCTGTCGGACAGCGCGTTAATTCTCGCCAGCAGGCCGTTAAGGGTGATCTGCAGGTCCGCCTGCGCCAGGTCGGCGCGGGTACTGAAGCGCAGGTCAACGTTGAGCTGATGCGCCAGGCGCAGCGGTTGATAGGAGCGATCGTTGGCGATTTTCTCCAGCTCGCCGACCAGATCGGCAACGCTGGCGCGCAGCGAACGCGGAATATCGTTACGCAGGATCAGCAGCTCCATCACCGTTTCCCGACTGACCGGCTGGCGGTAGAGGCTGTTGTAGGCTTCGCGGGCGCTGACCGCATTGAGCAAGGTATCCAGTCGATAGTATTCCCGTACCGGATCCGGGTCGTTGGTTAGCTGTTGATCCTTAATCAGCAGCAGCTGGGTGGTGGCAAACGCACGCTCAATCAGGGTGCCGATACCGATAAAGCTCAGGGCGTCGTTGCGCAGCAGCGTGCCGATCACCGCCCCGCGAAACAGATGCACCCGCTCTTTCACCCACTCGAAAAAGCCGTCGCTGCCCAGTTCGCCCAGCCCCTGCTGGCGCAGGGTTCGCAGCTCGATTCGGGTCGCATTGATGCTCTCCCACACCTCGGCCGACAGACTGCCGCGCACCGCGTGCGCATTGTTCCACGCCATCTCCACGCAGCTGTAAATGCTGCAGGGGTTGTTGCCATCGAGGGCAAAAAAGTTGAGCAGGTTGCTCATGGTAAAGCGGGCATGGCGCGCCTGAAACAGCTCGTGGGTCATCGACAAATTCAGCGGCAGCGCCAGATCCCGCGACTGCTGGCTGTGGCGGGGGATCATCGATAATTTCCAGGTCACGTCCAGTACCCGGGCGTAGCTCTCCGCCCGCTCGAGATAGCGGGCCATCCAGAACAGTTCACTCGCCGTACGACTTAGCATGATGCGTCATCCTCCATCACCCAGGTGTCTTTGGTTCCGCCGCCCTGCGACGAGTTGACCACCAGAGACCCTTCGGTCAGCGCCACGCGGGTCAGGCCGCCGGGCACCAGCCGCATCTCCTGCCCGGACAGCACGTAGGGCCGTAAATCGATATGTCGCGGCGACAGACCTTCATCAACGAAGGTGGGACAGGTCGACAACGCGAGGGTGTCCTGGGCAATATAGTTGGCCGGATTGGCCAGCAAGCGCTGGCGGAAGGCCTCTCGCTCCTCTTTGGTCGAACGCGGGCCAACCAGCATGCCGTAGCCCCCTGCGCCATGGACCTCCTTGACCACCATCAGCTCGAGGTTACTCAGCACATAGCGCAGGTCCTCTGCTTTCCGGCACTGCCAGGTGGGGATATTACTGAGGATCGGCTGTTCGCCGAGGTAAAAGCGGATCATCTCCGGAACGTACGGATAGATCGATTTGTCGTCGGCGACACCGGTGCCGATGGCGTTGGCCAGTACCACGCCGCCGGCGCGATAGACGGACAGCAGCCCCGGTACGCCGAGCATCGAATCGGCGCGGAAGGCCAGCGGGTCGAGCCAGGCGTCGTCGATGCGGCGATAAATCACATCCACCCGGCGCGGCCCCTCGGTGGTCCGCATATACACCGCACCGTTCTTAATGAACAGGTCGGCGCTTTCCACCAGCTCGACCCCCATCTGCTGCGCCAGGAAGCTGTGCTCGAAGTAGGCGCTGTTGAAGCGCCCCGGGGTCATCACCACGACACAGGGGTCATCCACCAGCGAGCTTTCGCGCAGGGTCTGCAGGAGGTAGCTTGGGTAGCGCTCCACCGGCGCAATGTGATGCTGCTCGAACATCTCCGGATAGAGGCGCATCATCATTTTACGGTTTTCGAGCATGTAGGAGACGCCGGACGGCGTACGCAAATTATCCTCCAGCACGTAGTACTGACCGTCGTTATTGCGCACCATATCGACGCCGGTGATATGGGCATAGGTGTTGTTTGGCAGGTTGATGCCCTGCATGCACGGCTGATACTGCTCGTTGGCCAGCACCTGCTCGGCCGGGATCAGCCCCGCGCGCAGGATATTCTGCTCATGATAGATGTCATAGAGGAAGGCGTTCAGCGCTTTCACCCGCTGGCGAATGCCGCGGTCAATGCGCTGCCACTCCCCGGCGGGTATGATCCGCGGCACGCTATCAAACGGGATCAGCCGCTCGGTTCCCTCATCCTCACCGTACACGTTAAAGGTGATGCCGATACGGTGAAAAAGCAGTTCCGCTTGCGCTTTTTTCTGCCGGATAGAGAATTGATCGGTGTTGCGAAACCATTGCCACCAGGCATTATAGTGCGGCCGCTGTTCCCCCTGCGCGGTCAGCATCTCGTCATAATAATGCCCGTCAGGAAGCGTAATTTTTATCATGGCCATCCCCTCCGGTTGGACTCACTTTGTGGTAATCCCGGTAAGAGATAAGCATTAATTATGCCAGGTCATCTGCCGACGCGGCGTTGTGCAAACGGGTTCTTACGCGCCGTTTGATTGTGCAAAAAATCACCGCGCTGGCGTCCCGCGCCCGGCAGCGGTTGCACCGTCGTGAGGCAGGGCTATGTTTTTTGCGCCATCGTGGACGCCAGCGCCGTCAGCCAGGCGGCATAGTCCGCGGGCCAGGCGGTCGTCGGCGTGCCCGGGCGCCCCATGCCAAAGCCATGCCCGCCGCTGGCATAGCGCCAGAGCTGCACCGGAACCTGATGCTGACGGCAGGCGTCGGCCATCAACAGCGTATTATGCGGGTCGGAAACCGGATCGTCCTGCGCCTGCACCAGGAAACAGGGCGGCGTGGCCTGTGTCACCCAGGTTTGTACCGACCAGGCGCGGTCGGCTGCTTCGCTCGCCTGCGGTCCCACCAACTGGCGATGAGTCGCCGTATGGCTCCAGGGCGGCAGGAGCGTGATCACCGGATAGATCAGCGCGGCGCCGTCGGCGGTGGCGGGCTGGTGGTCCAGCACATCCTCCGGCGGATAGCTGGCAAACGCCGGCCGACAGGCGGCCATCCCCAGCAGATGTCCCCCCGCCGAAAAACCGAGCACGCTGACCTGCGATTCCCGGGCGCGAATCAGCCGCAGGGCCCGCTGCGCATCCTGCAGCGGCGCCAGCGCCCCGGCCCGCCACCCTTCCCCCGGCAAGCGGTAGCTCAGCACATAGGCGGTATAGCCGTGCGCCGTCAGCCAGTGCGCCGCCGGCCAGGCCTCACTGGCCATCTCGATCCGCTGGTATCCGCCACCGGCCGCCACCAGCACCCCGTGGCCAGTGGCCCGGGCGGGTTGCCAGACCGTCAGCACAGGACGAGCGATATGGCTCAGCGCGCCGCGGGCGGATAACCGGGCCTCGCCCCCCGGCCCGCCGCCACCCGGCGGTTGTTCCGGCCACAGCGGCAGCGTCAGCACCGGAGCAGTGGCCGCCGCGCCCCGCGCCGCAGACAGCGCGGCGGCGCTGAACAGCAGAAATTGACGTCGATTCATAACTGACTCCCGGGCGCGTTAGCTTGCCTGTAAGCCTAACCGCTTTGCTGGCGGTTGTATCAGAAAACCTGGCAGGTAAATCCTCTGTTTTCGCGCAAAATGTTACCCCTGACACGCGCAGCGGCAGATATTCGTCTAAGGTTTTTGGATGGCCAAACGTCGTGGCCCGCAGTCGATAATGATAAGGAGAACTCCCCATGACGAGTAATGATGCACATCGTCCCGCCGCTTTGCCCTGTTCCCTGCGCCTGGCAATCGGCGGCGCCCTGTTCGCCCTGATGAGCCTGAATGCTCAGGCGACAGACGGCAAAACCGCGCCGCCGCCCTCACCGGATATTCTGCTGGGCCCGCTGTTCAATGATGTCCAGAGCGCAAAGCTCTTTGCCGATCAAAAAACCTTCGCCGACGCGATCCCTAACAGCGATCCGCTGATGATCCTTGCCGATTACCGGATGCAAAAAAACCAGGCCAGCTTTGACCTGCGCCACTTCGTCGAGCTGAACTTCACGCTGCCGAAAGAAAATGACACCTATGTGCCGCCCAAAGGGCAAACCCTGCGTCAGCATATCGATGGCCTGTGGCCGGTCCTGACCCGCAGCACCGTCGAGGTGGAAAAATGGGACTCGCTGCTGCCGCTGCCTAAGCCCTACGTGGTCCCCGGAGGACGTTTTCGCGAAGTCTATTACTGGGACAGCTATTTCACCATGCTGGGTCTTGCCGAAAGCGGTCACTGGGATAAAGTCGAGGATATGGTCGCCAACTTCGCCGCGGAAATTGACACCTGGGGCCATATCCCCAACGGCAACCGCACCTATTACCTCAGCCGTTCGCAGCCCCCCTTCTTCTCCTTTATGGTAAGCCTGCTGGCGACGCACGATGGCGAACAGGTGCTGAAAACCTACCAGCCGCAGCTGGAGAAAGAGTATCGCTACTGGATGGCCGGGGCGGACGCGCTGGCTCCCGGCAGCGCCGACAAACGGGCGGTGCGGATGGCGGACGGCGCGCTGCTCAACCGCTACTGGGACGATAACGACACCCCGCGCCCCGAGTCCTGGCTTGACGACGTCAAAACCGCCAAAAGCAACCCGAATCGGCCGGCAACCGAGATCTATCGCGACCTGCGCTCAGCCGCTGCCTCCGGCTGGGATTTCAGCTCCCGCTGGATGGATAATCCGCAGCAGCTCGCCACCATCCGCACCACCTCGATTGTCCCGGTCGATCTCAATGCCCTGATGTTCCATCTGGAGAAAACCCTCGCCCGCGCCAGCAGGGCAGCGGGGGACAGCGCTGGCGCTACGCAGTACGATGCGCTGGCTAACGCCCGCCAGCAGGCCATCGAGAAATATCTGTGGAATGATAAAGAGGGATGGTACGCCGACTACGATCTGAAAACCCACAAGGTGCGCAATCAGCTGACCGCGGCGGCGCTGTTCCCGCTGTACGTCAATGCGGCGTCACGCGAGCGGGCGACGAAAGTGGCCGCCGCCGCCGAGTCGCGCCTGCTCAAACCCGGTGGACTGACCACCACCACCGTCAACAGCGGCCAGCAGTGGGACGCCCCGAACGGCTGGGCGCCGCTGCAGTGGGTGGCGGTCGAGGGCCTGCAAAACTACGGCCAACAAAAGATCGCCATGGAGGTCAGCTGGCGCTTCCTGAGCAACGTTCAGCATACCTATGACAGCAAGCAAAAGCTGGTGGAGAAGTATGACGTCAGCTCGACCGGCACCGGCGGCGGCGGTGGGGAATATCCGCTACAGGATGGCTTTGGCTGGACCAATGGCGTCACCCTGAAGATGCTGGATCTGATCTGTCCGCAGGAGAAACCCTGTGACGCCCTGCCCGCCACGCGCCCGGCGGCGTCTCCTTCCGCGCAGAGCCAGCCCGCCGCCAACGACCCGGCGCCGGCGGCCGCGCAAAAGACCGGCTCCTGACGCTTTTCCGGCCCGCCGCTCCCCCCTACCAAATTCGGTAGGGGGGAAGTCATCTCCCTGCTGACAGCAGCCCCGCTCTGCGGCGCGCGGGAAACACCTGTCCCACTCCATCGCCCTGGACCGTTCACCTTTTCGCTTGATCACATAAATGCAAACAATAATAATTCGCATTACTTTTTAACGAATAATGACAGATTCGTTTTTCACGCGGCGGCGTACAGGAGTACCAGACCGCGTTGGTTCAGGATGATCTTATGAACGTGGCTATTTCCCGAAAACGCCCGAGGCTGCTGTACGCCCTCGTGGTCGCCCTACCCTTCACCGCGCAAGCCGAAGAGACGGTGGTGGTCACTGCCAGCCCGCCGGCGTCTGCCAGCGCGCCGACTGAAGGCTACAGCGCCAGCACTTCGCTCGGGGCGACGAAAACTGACCAGCCGTTAATCACCACCGCCCAGTCGGTGTCGGTGGTCACCCGCCAGCAGATGGCGGACCAGGGGGCGAATACCATCAGCCAGGCGCTGGAATATACCCCGGGGGTTTACTCCAGCTTCGGCGGCGGCGCGACCCGGTTCGACGCCATCTCCCTGCGCGGCTACCACGGCGGCGACGTCGATAACCTGTTCCTTGACGGCATGCGCCTGATGAGCGACGGCGGCAGCCATAACGTTGTGCAAATCGACCCATGGTTTATCGAACGCGTGGATGTGATCCGCGGCCCCTCCTCCGCGCTCTACGGGCAGAGCGTGCCGGGCGGCGTGGTCAACCTGACCTTCAAACGCCCGCAGTTCAGCCAGCAGGGCCACGTCCGTCTGACCGGCGGTACGCAAAATACCAAAGGCGCAGCCTTCGATTACACCGACGCCATCAACGAGCAGTGGGCATGGCGGCTGATCGGGATGACCCGCAGCAGCGACACGCAGTATGACCATACCCGCGAAGAGCGCTACGCGATTTCGCCTTCCCTGCTGTGGCAGCCGGACAGCGACACCTCGCTGCTGCTGCGCGCCTATCTGCAAAAAGATCCTTCCGGCGGCTACCACGGCTCTTTGCCGCTGGATGGCACCCGCTACGCCCACAATGGCCGTAAGCTCTCCCCCAGCACCAACGAGGGCGATCCGGGAGATGGCTATCAGCGGCGCCAGCAGATCTACAGCTATGAGTTTGACCACCAGTTCACCGATGTCTGGTCGGTCTATTCCGCCGGGAGCTACACCCATACCAACGTCTCCCTCGATCAGGTCTACCAGGTCGGCTGGATAGATGACAGCGACATGCTGGCCCGCGGCTACAGTGGTTCGCGCGGTTCGCTGGACGGCTGGTCAACCGATAACCGCCTGCGCGCCGATTTCAATACTGGCGACCTGGCGCATACCCTGATCCTCGGCGCCGAATATCATCGCTTCCGTAACGACCTGTGGACCGGCGCCGGCGGGGCGGCGCCGCTAAACCCGTTTAGCGGCTATACCGCGCAGACCGGCCATACCGTTACCTACAGCGATAACAATAATCGCCGCTACTACCAGACCGGGCTGTACCTGCAGGATGAGATGGCCTGGAACCGCTGGCATGTGGATGTTTCCGCGCGCTACGACCGCATCGTTTCCCGGCAGGTCAGTGATACCTTAGGCACCTCAAACCGCCGTTCAGACGACCATATCAGCGGCCGCGCCTCGCTGTTGTACGCCCTGGACAACGGCCTTTCCCCCTACCTGAGCTACAGCCAGGCGATTACCCCGGCGATGCTGCCGGGCGCGGACGGCAAACCATTGAAGCCGACCACCGCCGAGCAGGTTGAAGCCGGCCTGAAGTTCCAGCCGCCGGGCAGCCGCGACCTCTATAGCATTGCGATTTACGACCTGACGCAAAAGGATGTCGCCACCCGCGACCCGAACATCGCCACCGCCACCTATATTCCGGCGGGTAAGGTCCATTCCCAGGGCGTTGAGCTGGAAGCGCACCACCAGATCACCCCGCAGCTGAGTACTATCGCCTCGTATACCTGGAATCGTCTGCGCTTTCAGGACACCAAAGACGGGACCGACAACAACACGCCGCAGCTGACCCCGGATCAAATGGCCTCCTTCTGGGCTCGCTATCAGTTCCCGGCGGGGATCTCCCTTGGCGCTGGCGTCCGCTACATCGGTAAACAGTGGGCAGATGATGCGAATACCGAACGGCTACCGTCGGTCACGCTGATGGATGCCATGATACGGGCCGACCTCGGCGTCTGGTCGCCGGGGCTGAAAGGCGCTTATGTGCAGGTTAACGCCAACAATATCGGCGATCGCGAGTATATTTCCGGCTGCTATGGCACCGGCAACTGCTACTGGGGGGCAGAGCGCAGCGTTATGGCCACCGTCGGTTACGACTTTTAACTGACCGCAGCAATATCAGCCTCCGGCCATGACGGCGGAGGCTTTCGTGAAGACTTTCCGTCTCGCTTTTATTGCTGATATTAAATTAAAGATGCCGCCCATTATTTCACTTGCCCCCCTCGAATGAGAAAGCTTACTATGCTGGCGCAAACCGGTTATAGCGCTCACAAGGAATAAAAGTGAACCCAGTCATTAGCTATATCGTTGATTTACATCCGTTATCATTTATGGGTTATCATGTATTATTCACCACTGTTATATATATTCTGGTGAATATTATTATTGCGAAGACCCGCCCGACTGAAAATACCACCGCCGTTCCGGCGCCCTATTCTATCTCCCCTTCTTTTTTAGCCTGGCTACGTAATAGCGCCACCAGCGTCATTCAGCTGGCCATGTTCCGGCTGTTAAGAAAAAACTATGTTACTCTCATCCATTCTGCGGAAAATATTCAGCTCTGTGCCAATCAGCAGTATGCAGAATGCAAAATGACCTGTGTGGAAAAAATACTGTTTGACCATTTCGCGACGCCAAAATCCAGTCACCAGGATCTCCCGCTTTCTCTGCATGTTGCTGAACGGAACCACTGGACCACCGATCCCCAGTGCAACGGGCTGCGGCTAAGTCCGACACAGCAAACGTGGAATATGATACTGGTGGTCGCGCCATCACTGGTGTTAATTGCCGCGCTCGCCTGGAAAACACTTTTTGATAATCAGGCGATGATTCACTCCAGCGTAATGAGCTGGCTGGCGATGTTTATGGTATCCGGCCTGTGGTGGCTGTGGCTGTTATGCATCACCTTAAACGCCACCCGGCTCGACCGGGAGGGGATCGCTATTAATATCCTTCACCACTATATTGATACCCTGAAAGAGACGCTTATTGCTGACGCCGATATCCTGACCGATGAAAACGCCGATTATTGCGTGGCGATTGGTTCAACCACCCTGCTTCCCGAAAGATTTGGTGAATATGTAAAAGTCATCAAACTTATTCAGTATCCCTTTTGTCTGCAACGGCTGGATTAACGAGGGGAGAGTATGTGGAATTTTCTGATGCATCTGCATCCACTGCTGTTTCTCGCCGGATTTATGTTTATCGTCCCGGGTATCTTTATTGCTATCGGAACGACGATCGTCCTGACACGGACAGCAGCTCAGCCCCAACCGCACGCGACGGAGGTCAGTCCATGGCTGCTGGCCTGGCTGACCGGAGAAGGGACCTGGGTGATCCAGCTGGCGATGTTCAGCTTACTCAGTAAAAAGTATCTGTGGATCCCGGAGGCCGGGCAGGTTTTGGCCAACGGACGCTATGCAAACGAGGAAATGAACGTCATTGAAAGACTCCTGTTTGACCATTTTGAGGAGCGAAAGCCGTGTCATGAAGATCTGCCCTGCAGCCTGAGTATTGCCAGACGTAACCTCTGGCAGGAACAGATAGCGAGCGCGAGCTTAGCCTTAAGTCCGCTGCGCCGCGGGTGTAATATGCTGGCCATCGGCATCCCTTCGATCGCCCTCGGCGTTATCGTTGTCAGTAAGACCTTTATCTGGCTCGACTTCACCGCTTACAGCATCTTCAGTTGTCTGCTCATGCCCGCGGGTTGTGTGCTATGGGGCGGGTTATGGATAGAGGCCATTAGCAAAACCATACGTCTCGATATTTGCGGCATCTCACACCATGACGCCCATGCCTGCATCGATGCGTTAAGAGAAGCGTTAGCGCTGAAAGGCGATCAGGGGGATGACGCGACAGCCATGCTCTGCGTGGCGGTAAACGGCCCAGGATCCCTTCCCGAGCGCTATCGCGACTATACCACGCTAATTGCGCCGATAAGCGATATCACCTCGCTGCGCACAGAGGATTAGGCGAGTGGGAAGCGCTCACCCCGCCAGGCCTGCGGGGTGAGCATAGGCCTACATGGCGTCCAGCGCTTTCTGTAGTTTCCAGATATAGCGCGGCGCCTGCGGCGCCGGGTGTTTTTTCACCACATGCTCGAAGAACTCATCGGCGTCGAGATCGTTAATCTCATCGATGGCGTCCTGGCGGTCCGACGAGAAGGTGCGCAGCAGCGCGCCGGCGCCGTTGGCATAGGAGACCACCACCGCGTAGCGCATCACCTGCGGGTCTTTGATCCCCGCCAGCGGACCGTTCTCCAGAATGCTCAGATAGGCGGCCCCCATCGAGATATTACGTTCCGGGTTTTTCAGCTCGCTGACCGACGGTTCGCCGCGCCAGCCCATCCGCCGATAGACATCGCGTCCGGAGGTCGACGGCTTGAGCTGCATCAGTCCGACGGCGCCGGATTTACTCACCACCACAGGATTACCGCCCGACTCAATGGCGATGATCGCCGTGATCAACTGCGGGTCTACACCCCAGGCGGCGCCAGCTTTTTCACTGATCGGCATCCACTGCATCGCCCGCTTCACCGGGACTTCAGGGTTCCACGGCGGATTGGTGTAATCATGTTTCGAACTACAACCGGCCAGAAAAACGACTAAAATAAGCAACCATCTCAATTTCACACATCTATCCTTATCTACCCAAACGCCATCATGCTGCAGATCGACGGCAGCGGTACGTCCCCCGCCTGCCGACAACCTGAAGGATGACGGGTGCGGACTGAAGTTAGCCACCTGGAGATGACAATCGCCATTCCAGGCGGCATCATAACCCTTTCATTCATAGCAAGGAATTATCATGTCTCAGTTTTATCTGGTCGCGCCATCGGGTTATTGCATCAACCAGCAGGCGGCAGCCCGCGGCGTCGAGCGTCTGCAGCAGGCCGGACACGAGGTGGCCCACCAGCAGGTCATCCCCCGCCGACAGCAGCGTTTCGCCGGGACTGAACATGAACGCCTGTCCGATATTAACCAGCTTGCCCAGCTGCCCGGGCGCAACCGTATCGTCCTCGCGGTGCGCGGCGGCTACGGCGCCAGCCGTCTGCTGCCGCATATCGACTGGCAGGCGCTGGTTGCCCGCCAGCAGCGCGATCCACTGCTGATTTGCGGCCATAGCGATTTCACCGCCATCCAGTCGGGCCTGCTGGCTGCGGGCAACGTTATCACCTTCAGCGGGCCAATGCTTGCCGGCAACTTCGGCGCGGAGACCCTCGATCCGTTTACCGAACACCATTTCTGGCAGGCGCTGCACCAGCCGGAATTCACCCTCGAATGGCCGGGTGAAGGGCCGAACTGCCGGGTGGAAGGCACCCTGTGGGGCGGAAATCTGGCGATGTTGACCTCGCTTATCGGCACGCCGTGGCTGCCGGCGATCCGCGACGGTATCCTGGTGGTGGAGGATATCAACGAGCACCCGTTCCGCGTCGAGCGCATGCTGCTTCAGCTGTTGCACAGCGGTGTGCTGGCGGCGCAGAAAGCAGTGATCTTCGGCAGCTTCACCGGCAGCGCGCCAAACGACTATGACGCGGGATACGATTTGCCGCAGGTCTTTGATTACCTGCGCCAGCAGCTCTCCCTGCCGCTGATTAGCGGACTGGAGTTTGGCCACGAGCCGCGCACGGTGACCCTGCCGCTGGGCGCCCACGCGCGGCTGGCGAATCAGGCGGCAGCCACCACCCTGACGATCGGCGGTCACCCGGTACTGGAAGAATAAATTTCCCGGACGCATAGGCGGATCCCCTGCGAATTGTTAAAATAGTGTCACTTTTAGCCATTTTTTCACGCCAGTCAGGGAGTACGTGAACATTGGACGCCGCTGCGGTCATTAGTCTGTTTATTCTGGGTTCTGTTTTAGTAACCTGCAGTATCTTATTGAGCTCCTTTTCTTCGCGCCTTGGCATCCCGATTCTGGTCATCTTTCTGGCCATCGGGATGCTGGCAGGCATTGACGGCATCGGTGGCATCCCTTTCGACAACTACCCCTTCGCCTATATGGTGAGTAACCTGGCGCTGGCGGTCATCCTGCTCGACGGCGGGATGCGCACCCAGGCCAGCTCCTTTCGCGTCGCACTGTGGCCCGCGCTGTCGCTGGCGACGGTCGGGGTACTGATCACCTCGGCGCTGACCGGGATGATGGCGGCCTGGCTGTTCAAGCTGGATCTGATCGAAGGCCTGCTGATCGGCGCCATTGTCGGCTCCACCGACGCCGCGGCGGTCTTCTCGCTGCTCGGCGGCAAGGGGCTCAACGAGCGCGTTGGCTCAACGCTGGAGATCGAGTCAGGCAGTAACGACCCGATGGCGGTCTTCCTGACCATCACCCTTATCGAAATGATCCAGCAGCACCAGACCGGCCTCAGCTGGATGTTTGCGGTGCATATCATTCAGCAGTTCGGCCTTGGGATCGCCATCGGCCTCGGCGGCGGCTACCTGCTGCTGCAAATGATTAACCGCATCGTGCTGCCCGCCGGGCTCTATCCACTGCTGGCGCTGAGCGGCGGGATCATGATTTTTGCCGTCACCACCACCCTCGACGGCAGCGGTATCCTCGCCGTCTATCTGTGCGGTTTTCTGCTGGGCAACCGGCCGATCCGCAACCGACACGGCATCCTGCAGAACTTTGACGGCCTGGCGTGGCTGGCGCAGATCGCCATGTTCCTGGTGCTGGGCCTGCTGGTGACGCCATCCGACCTGCTGCCGATCGCCATCCCGGCGCTGCTGTTGTCGATGTGGATGATATTCATTGCCCGGCCGCTGTCGGTGTTTGCCGGTCTGCTGCCGTTTCGCGGCTTTAACCTGCGCGAGCGGGTGTTTATCAGCTGGGTCGGCCTGCGCGGCGCGGTGCCCATTATCCTCGCGGTATTCCCGATGATGGCCGGGCTGGACAACGCCCGTCTGTTCTTCAATGTCGCCTTCTTCGTGGTGCTGGTGTCGCTGCTGCTGCAGGGCACTTCGCTGTCGTGGGCGGCGAAAAAAGCCAAAGTGGTGGTGCCGCCGATCAGCTGGCCCATCTCCCGCGTTGGGCTGGATATACACCCGGAAAACCCGTGGGAGCAGTTTGTCTATCAGCTGGGAGCCGATAAATGGTGCATCGGCGCGGCGCTGCGCGATCTGCATATGCCGCCGGAGACGCGGATTGCCGCGCTGTTTCGCAACAATGCCCTGCTGCACCCCACCGGCAGCACCCGCCTGCGGGAAGGCGATATCCTGTGCGTCATCGGCCGGGAGCATGACCTGCCGGCGCTGGGTAAAATGTTCAGCCAGTCGCCGCCGGTGGCGCTCGACCAGCGCTTTTTCGGCGACTTTATTCTTGATGCCGAGGCCCGCTTCGCCGATGTGGCGCAAATCTACGGTCTCGACGGCGGAGAGGAGTTCCGCGAGCATCAGCAGTCGCTCGGGGAAGTGGTGCAACAGTTACTGGGCGCCGCGCCGGTGGTGGGCGATCAGGTGGAGTTCGCCGGGATGGTGTGGACGGTGGCGGAGAAAGAGAACGATCACGTGCTGAAGGTCGGGGTGCGGGTCGCGGAAGACGAGGCGGAGTGATCCGCCCCGGAATACGTTACAGGGTCACAACCGGCACCCGCGGTGCCAGGGCGCACATCAGCTCATAGCCGACGGTGCCGCTGCTGGCCGCCACGTCGTCGATTTTAATCTCTTTGCCCCACAGCTCAACCGGCGCGCCGATCCCGGCCTGCGGACAGGGCGTTAAATCGACCGCCAGCATATCCATCGACACACGTCCCACGGTGGTGGTGCGTACGCCGTCCACCAGCACCGGCGTGCCGCTCGGCGCCACCCGCGGATAGCCATCGGCATAGCCGCAGGCAACGATACCAATCCGCTGCTCCTGGGTGGTGCGGTACAGGCCGCCATAGCCAATCGCCTCGCCGGCGCGCAGATTCTGCACGCCGATGATTTCGCTGCGCAGCGTCATCACCGGCTTCAGCCCGGTGTTCGCGATGTCCTGCCACTGCCCGGAAGGCGACGCGCCATACAGCACGATGCCCGGACGCACCCAGTCAAAATGCGCTTCCGGATGCCAGAGGGTCGCCGCCGAGTTGGCCAGCGAGCGCGGGCACTCCAGCCCCTCCGCCGCCTGTTCGATACGGCGCATCGGCTCGACAATGCCCTGCGGGTTCTCCGCCTCCGCGAAGTGCGACATCAGCGTCATCTCGCCGACGTTACTTATCGCCCGCAGCTGCTGCCAGACGGTGTGCACCCGCTCAGGCATAAAGCCCAGCCGGTTCATGCCGCTGTTCACCTTGAGATAGATATCCAGCGGCGCGCGCAGCTTCGCCTGCTGCAGAGCCTTAATTTGCCAGTTGCTGTGGACGCTGGTGGTTAAACGATATTGATCCAGCACCGCCAGCTCATCGGCATGGAAGAAACCCTCCAGCAGCAGGATCGGGCCTTTCCAGCCCTGCTCGCGCAGCAGGATCGCCTCTTCCAGATTGAGCAAGGCGAAACCATCCGCCGCGCTTAACGCACTCCATACCCGCGCCACGCCATGGCCATAGGCATTGGCTTTGACCACTGCCCACAGGCGCGACCCGGGGGCCGCGCGACGCACTATCTGTAAATTCTGCCGCAAGGCCAGCAGGTCGATGCTGGCCACTACCGGACGGGTCATGCAAGCTCCTTAGTTGTGTGCGCCGTGCAGGTGCTGCGGGCGCGCCGGGGTAAAACCGGGGCGGTAACGGGCAACCGCCAGATCGTCGTAAGGGATCGCCGGCGTGCGCCCGGAGATCAGATCGCTGATAAGCTGCCCGGAACCGCAGGCCATGGTCCAGCCGAGGGTGCCGTGGCCGGTGTTGAGCCACAGGTTTTTAAACGCCGTGCGCCCAACTACCGGGGTGCCGTCCGGCGTCATCGGCCGCAGGCCGGTCCAGAACGTCGCCTGCTCCACGTGGCCGCCGCGCGGGAACAGGTCGCGCACCACCATCTCCAGGGTTTCGCGACGCGGCTGCAGCAGCGCTTTGTTAAAACCGACGATCTCGGCCATACCGCCGACGCGAATGCGCTGATCGAAGCGGGTAATGGCGATTTTGTAAGTCTCATCAAGGATAGTTGAAACTGGCGCACCGTCCTCCTGAGCGATCGGAATGGTCAATGAGTAGCCTTTCAGCGGGTAGACGGGAATATCCACCAGCCCCTTGAGCATCGCGGTTGAGTAGGAGCCAAAAGCCATCACATAGGCGTCGCCCTTGATAATCTCATCGCCGCATTTCACCCCGGCGATGCGATCGCCCTCCTGCAGCAGGGCGTCCACTGCGGTGTTGAAGCGGAAGGTCACGCCGGCCTGTTCCGCCATCGCCGCCAGCCGGGTGGTAAACAGCTGGCAGTCGCCGGTTTCATCATTGGGCAGGCGCAGGCCGCCGGTCAGTTTGTGGCTGACTTCCGCCAGCGCCGGCTCCACTCCCGCCAGCCGCTTCGCTTCCAGCAGCTGATACGGCACGCCGGCATCTTCCAGCACCGCGATATCGCGGGTGGCGTTTTCATACTGTTTGGCGGTCCGGAACAGCTGCAGCGTCCCGCCCTGACGGCCTTCATACTGAATGCCGGTGGTGTCACGCAGCGCCTTCAGGCAGTCGCGGCTGTACTCCGCCAGGCGCACCATCCGGCCTTTATTCTCCATATAGTGGCGGGTGTCGCAGTTGCGCAGCATCTGCCACATCCACTTCAGCTGGAACGAGGTGCCGTCAAGGCCGATCGCCAGCGGCGCATGGCGCTGAAACATCCATTTGATCGCCTTCAGCGGCACCCCCGGCGCCGCCCAGGGCGCCGCATAGCCGGGGGAGATCTGCCCGGCGTTGGCCGCGCTGGTCTCCTCTGCCGGACCGGGCTGACGGTCGATGACCGTCACTTCATGACCCGCCTGACTCAAATACCACGCGCTGGCTACCCCAACCACCCCACTTCCCAGTATGACGACACGCATAGCGACTCCGTAACAGTTAAAGAACAATCATCTAATTACAAATTGATAACTCAGTTGAAAATATTATTCAACATACGCTTTATTTATGGTGACTTAACTCACAGCAAACCGCACCAGCCCTGCGCTGCGAGATTTACGATCTCATGCTGCGCTTTATTTTTACCCAGCATTAAATTCTGTAAATAAGCAAAAAATACGGCTTTGAGATGGGGAAATCGCGAAGAAAAGAGATTGGCAGATAACACAGTTTGCTGTGCCGTGTTCTATGCTTGTTTAGAGGTTTTCCGTTCAGAGAAAACCAACAACAACGAGGGCGCGCTAATGGCTACGATTGACTCCATGAACAGGGACACCACCCGTTTAAGCGATGGACCCGACTGGACGTTCGAGTTACTGGAGACCTACCTGGCCGAAGTGGACCGGGTCGCCAAGCTCTATCGTCTTGACACCTACCCGCACCAGATCGAAGTCATTACTTCCGAGCAGATGATGGACGCCTACTCCAGCGTCGGCATGCCCATCAACTATCCGCACTGGTCGTTCGGCAAAAAATTTATTGAGACCGAACAGGCCTACAAGCACGGCCAACAGGGTCTGGCGTATGAGATAGTCATCAACTCCAACCCCTGTATCGCCTACCTGATGGAAGAAAATACCATCACCATGCAGGCGCTGGTGATGGCCCATGCCTGCTACGGGCATAACTCGTTCTTTAAAAATAACTATCTGTTTCGCAGCTGGACCGACGCCAGCTCGATCATCGACTACCTGATCTTCGCCCGCAAATACATTACCGAGTGCGAAGAGCGCTATGGCGTCGACGAAGTGGAGAAACTGCTCGACTCCTGCCACGCGCTGATGAACTACGGCGTCGACCGCTATAAACGTCCGCAAAAAATCTCCTTGCAGGAGGAGAAAGCGCGGCAGAAAAGCCGGGAAGAGTATCTGCAAAGCCAGGTGAATATGCTGTGGCGCACCCTGCCGAAGCGCGAGGAAGAAAAAGCGATTGAGTCCGCCCGTCGCTACCCTTCCGAACCGCAGGAGAACCTGCTGTACTTTATGGAGAAGAACGCCCCGCTGCTCGAATCGTGGCAGCGCGAGATCCTGCGCATCGTGCGTAAAGTCAGCCAGTATTTCTACCCGCAGAAACAGACCCAGGTGATGAACGAGGGGTGGGCCACCTTCTGGCACTACACCATCCTCAACCATCTCTATGATGAAGGGAAAGTGACGGAGCGCTTTATGCTGGAGTTTCTCCATAGTCACACTAACGTGGTGTTCCAGCCGCCGTACAACAGTCCGTGGTATAGCGGTATTAACCCCTACGCGCTGGGCTTCGCCATGTTCCAGGACATCAAGCGCATCTGTCAGTCGCCCACCGAAGAGGACAAGTACTGGTTCCCGGATATCGCCGGTTCTGACTGGCTGGAAACATTGCATTTCGCGATGCGTGATTTCAAGGACGAGAGCTTTATCAGCCAGTTCCTGTCGCCGAAGATCATGCGCGATTTCCGCTTCTTTACCGTGCTCGACGACGATCACAACAATTATCTCGAGATCTCGGCGATCCACAACGAAGAGGGCTATCGCGAGATCCGCAACAAGCTCTCGGCGCAGTATAACCTCAGCAATCTTGAGCCGAACATCCAGGTATGGAACGTTGACCTGCGCGGCGACCGCTCGCTGACCTTGCGCTATGTGCCACACAACCGCGTCCCGCTGGACAAAGGCCGGCGCGAAGTGCTGAAACATGTGCATCGTCTGTGGGGATTCGATGTGCTGCTGGAGCAGCAGAACGCCGACGGCAGCATTGAGCTGCTGGACCGCTGCCCGGCGCGCCCGAACGCGCTATAACATTGCGGGACGATGAAAACGACGAAGGGGGCCACTGGCCCCCTTATTGTGTTTATCGATCGCCAATATCCGGCTTAACGCATATTCATGGCTAAATCGCCGGGCAGCGATTTCTGCATCCGGTGCCAGATCTCCCCGCTGTCATGACCGTAGCGACGGACCAGCTCATACACCTGATCGTGCAGACCGCCTTCGCACACCTTCGCCAGCTGATGATAAAAGCCCAGCGCCAGGCTGCGCGCTTCCGGGCTGGAGAAATAGTGGCGGCCGATGCGGGTATACAGCCCCTTCATGCCGTTGAGGATCAGGCCGTAAATCGGGTTGCCGGAGGCGAACGCCAGACCGCGGAAAATGTTGTAATCGAGGTCGGCAAAGGCGTCGGCGTGATCTTCCACTTCCCGGGCGCTGTCCAGTACCGCCAGCGCTTTATCCGGATGCTGACGAAATGCGGTGCGGATAAAAATCGTGGAAATGTTGGTGCGCACAGAGAGCAGATTATCAATCAGCTGCGGCACGCTGTCGTGATCGAGGCGCGCCAGGGTTTCGAGGATATTCAGCCCGGAGGTTTCCCAGAAGTTGTTCACTTTGGTGGGTTTACCATGCTGAATGGTCAGCCAGCCGTCACGGGCCAGGCGCTGCAGCACTTCGCGCAGGGTGGTGCGGGTGACACCGATCAGCTCAGAAAGCTCGCGTTCAGCGGGGAGAATCGATCCAGGAGGGAAGCGGTTATTCCAGATACTCTCAATGATGTACTCTTCCGCGAAACCCGCAGGGCTCTGCGCCTTAATGACCATAGTAAGATTTCCATTACACAGCGTTACAATTGTACTCATCATACCAGAGCCGTTATAGGGCAGATAGCATGGCAAGTGAATTAAAAAGGGATCGCCGTTTCATTTTCCGCTTTTACTTTTGCTTTGCGCTTTTCCTTATCCCCACTCGCCGCTACGCGAAGAAAGTTGCTTCTCATTTTACTCAACTGGTACTCTTGCCAATAGTTACGCACAAAATCATGCACTAATTGACCGGGAAGGATTCTGTCGTGGAAATTTCTTATGGCCGAGCGCTGTGGCGCAATTTTCTTGGCCAGTCGCCGGACTGGTATAAGCTGGCATTAATCATTTTCTTAATCATAAACCCGCTGGTGTTTGCCGTGGCGCCCTTTGTCGCCGGCTGGCTGCTGGTGGTTGAGTTTATTTTTACCCTGGCCATGGCGCTGAAGTGCTACCCGCTGCTGCCGGGCGGCCTGCTGGCGCTGGAAGCGGTGCTGATCGGTATGACCAGCCCGGACCACGTGCGGGCGGAGATCGCCAACAACCTGGAAGTTCTGCTCCTGCTGATGTTCATGGTGGCGGGCATCTACTTTATGAAACAGCTGCTGCTGTTCGTGTTTACGCGCCTGCTGCTGGGGATCCGCAGTAAAATGCTGCTGTCGCTGGCCTTCTGCCTGGCGGCGGCCTTCCTCTCAGCCTTTCTCGATGCGCTGACGGTAGTCGCGGTGGTGATTAGCGTCGCCGTCGGTTTCTACGGCATCTATCACCGCGTCGCCTCGGCTCGCCCTGATGATAACGATCTGCTGGATGATAGCCATATCGACCAGCACTACCGGGAAGTGCTGGAGCAGTTCCGCGGCTTTCTGCGCAGCCTGATGATGCACGCCGGCGTCGGGACCGCGCTCGGCGGGGTCATGACCATGGTCGGCGAGCCGCAAAACCTGATTATCGCCAAAGCCGCAGGCTGGCATTTTGGCGAGTTCTTTATACGTATGTCGCCCGTGACTCTGCCGGTGCTGGTCTGCGGCCTCCTCACCTGTTTGCTGGTCGAAAAGTATCATCTGTTCGGCTATGGCGAACCGCTGCCGCCGGCGGTGCGGAAAGTGCTGCAGGACTTTGACCATCGCAGCCGCGCGCAGCGTAGCCGTCAGGAGCGTCTGCGACTGGTCGCTCAGGCGGTAATTGGCGTCTGGCTGATCCTCGCCCTCGCCTTTCATCTGGCCGAAGTTGGGCTGATTGGCCTGTCGGTAATCATCCTCGCCACCACTTTTAGCGGGGTGACCGATGAGCACGCCATTGGCAAGGCGTTCACCGAGGCGTTGCCCTTTACCGCGCTGCTGACGGTTTTCTTCTCCATTGTGGCGGTTATCATCGACCAGCAGCTGTTCACCCCGGTCATTGAGTTTGTGCTGCAGGCCTCGCCGCACGCGCAGCTGTCGCTGTTTTATCTGTTCAACGGCCTGCTGTCGTCCATTTCGGATAACGTTTTTGTCGGCACAGTCTATATTAACGAAGCGAAAGCGGCCCTCGAACACGGCGCTATCAGCCTGCCGCAGTTTGAGATGCTGGCGGTGGCAATCAATACCGGCACCAACCTGCCGTCAGTGGCCACCCCAAATGGTCAGGCGGCATTCCTGTTCCTGCTGACCTCCGCGCTGGCGCCGCTTATCCGACTCTCCTATGGCCGCATGGTGTGGATGGCCCTGCCCTACACCATCGTCCTGACGCTGGTCGGCCTGCTGTGCGTCGAGTTCACCTTGATGCCGGTCACCAACTGGCTGCTGGCGCACGGCTGGGTGACCACGCCCGTGCTGCCCTGACCCGATCCTGGCCCGGATCCATCCGGGCCATTCAATAATCCGTTACGTAATATTTTCCACCGCGCCTCTGGCGTCGGTTCGGTTTTCGTTTACACTGCCATGATTTAGCATCTTCCAGGGAAATGATTATGTTGCAATATTTAAACCAGTGCTCAAGGGGACGCGGTGCCTGGCTCCTGATGGCGTTAACCGCTTTCATTCTCGAACTCGTCGCGTTGTGGTTCCAGCACGTGATGCTGCTGCAGCCGTGTGTGCTGTGCATTTACGAACGCTGTGCCCTGTTCGGTATCATGGGCGCGGGACTGGTGGGCGCCATCGCCCCCAAAACGCCGCTGCGCTATGTCGCCATGGTAATCTGGCTGTACAGCGCAATACGCGGACTGCAGCTGGCGTGGGAACATACAATGATCCAGCTGCACCCGTCACCGTTCCAGACCTGCGATTTCGCCGCCCGCTTCCCAAGCTGGCTGCCGCTGGATAAATGGCTACCTCAGGTCTTCGTTGCCACCGGCGACTGTTCGGTGCGTCAGTGGCAGTTCCTGTCACTGGAGATGCCGCAATGGCTGGTCGGGATTTTCGCTGCTTATCTGGTGGTCGCTATCCTGGTGGTTATTGCCCAGCCTTTCAAAGCGAAAAAACGCGATCTGTTTGGCCGCTAAGCCGCGGCGAGTACCGCCCACAATGAAACGCCCTGCGGGGCGTTTTTTTATGCCTGCGACGGTGTGCTGAATCGTTTCTAGAGAGAGGTTGACGCCGCACCCTTAAAGGTGCATATTAAATACATCTTATACAGCCCCACAGGAGCTCACGATGTCATCTTTACTGATTCCCGCTGACTGGAAAGTTAAACGCTCCACACCGTTCTTTACTAAAGAGAACGTCCCTGCCGCTCTGCTGAGCCATCACAATACCGCGGCCGGCGTCTTCGGCCAGCTGTGCGTCATGGAAGGTACGGTGACCTATTATGGTTTTGCCGATGAACAGGCGACGGAGCCGGAGAAAAAAGTCGTGATTCACGCCGGGCAGTTTGCCACCAGCCCGCCGCAGTACTGGCATCGCGTGGAACTGAGCGATGACGCCCGCTTCAATATTCACTTCTGGGTGGCTGAAGAAACCGACGGTGAAAACGGGCTATTCCACGCCAGGAAAGCGTGATCCAGCGCTTACTGCGCCCTGTCAGGTAGGTTGAGGATATGGTCCTGCCAGTCGACAACAGTGGACTCGGGGACCGCAATGTGGCGAACGGAGATGCGTTCGCCATGCATTGCGGCTTTTGAGCCGGTCAACAACGGATGCCAGACTGGCAGCGGCTTACCTTCCGCCAGCAGGCGATAGGCGCACGTCGGCGGCAGCCATTCGAAGGTCGGCAGGTTTTCGCGGGTAAGCTTGATGCAGTCCGGCTCATACTCGAAGCGGCGTTCGTAGTTACGGCACTGACAGGTTTTGATATTGAGCTGACGGCAGGCGACGTTGGTGAAGTAGATCTCATCGGTATCTTCATCCATCAGCTTATGCAGGCAGCACTGGCCGCAGCCGTCACACAGCGATTCCCACTCCGCATCGGTCATTTCATCCAGTGTTTTTTGTTGCCAGAAAGGTTGTTCGCTCATCGGAGTGTCCGTCGTTGCCAGTTAAGGGTGCACCTTATAACCAGTCTGGCACGCCGATGCAAGTTTTGCCGCCCCAAAAGGCGGCAAGCAGCGCTTACAGCACGCGGGTAGTGAGCGACAGGCCGTTGAAGCCAACTTCCAGTTCGTCACCGCTGTGCAGCGGCCCCACCCCTTCCGGGGTGCCGGTGAGGATCACGTCCCCGGCTTTGAGGGTGAAGAAGCGCGACATATAGGCGATCAGCGGCACAATCTTATGGATCATGTCGGCGGTGGTTCCCTGCTGGCGCACCTCACCGTTAATTTTCAGGCTCAGTGGAGTATTCTGCGGGTCACCGTGGAACTCGGCGGCCGGGATAAAGCCGGAAATTGGACAGGCATTATCGAAACCTTTGGCTTTCTCCCACGGTTGTCCGGCTTTTTTCATTTTAGCCTGCAGGTCGCGCAGAGTGAGATCCAGCGCAACGCCATAGCCGGCAATCCCCTTCTGCACATGCTCTTCCGTTGCCTGACGCAGCGTACTGCCGATCAGCACCGCCAGCTCGACTTCGTGATGCACGGAGCCCATCCCTTCGGGAAGCACCAACGGCTGACGGAGATCGCACAGCGCGGTCTCAGGTTTAATAAACAGCACCGGCTCTTCCGGCGTCGCACTGCCCATTTCCTTGATGTGCTTCGCGTAATTACTGCCGACGCAAACCACTTTACTCACTGGATAATCCAGGAGCGCTCCCTGCCAGTTATGATGTTGGTACATTATTTTCCCTCGGTGGGTTAATCGGATTGTTTCCCCTGTTCCGCCAGGTGTTTCTTTAGTAGATTTTCAGATGGCGGGGGAAGTTGCAGGTAATAACCCTGCTCACTCAACGCCTGTTTCACTTTATCCAGGTCGGCGTTAACCAGCTTTTTACGTCCATCCAGCGGCAGCAGCATCGCCATCTGCGGCGTGCCAAAGCTGCGCATTAACTCGTCAGGAACGCGTGAGAAATCGTCCTTTTTTTCGAGGTATAAATAGGTTTGTTCACGTTTAGTACTTCGATAGATCACACAAAACATAGTTTTACTCGGAATTAGACCTGTGGTCACTTGCCTCAATATATGAGTGACTATAACATGCCTTTTAGTCTTCGGAATATCACCGCACTTCGGCGGTCGATAAACAGCAAATTGAGTAAGGCCAGGATGTCAAATACGCCAATCGAACTTAAAGGCAGTAGCTTCACGTTATCTGTCGTTCATTTGCACGATGCAAATCCCGAGGTTATTCGTCAGGCGTTAGAAGACAAAATCGCCCAGGCTCCCGCCTTTCTGCGTCATGCCCCGGTCGTGGTGAATATCGCCAGCATCGAGGAGAAGGTCGAGTGGCGCGCCGTCAACGAGGCTATCGCCGCGACCGGTTTACGCATTATGGGCGTCAGCGGATGCAAAATTCCGCGCCTGAAAACCGAAATCGACCGCGCCGGGATCCCGTTATTAACCGAAGGGAAAGAAAAAGCGCCTCGTCCGGCACCGTCCGAACCCGCCCCTCCGCCGCCAGTTGCTAGTCAGATCACAAAAACGCGTTTGATTGATCAGCCGGTACGTTCCGGTCAGCGCATTTATGCGCCACACTGTGATCTTATTGTTACAAATCATGTGAGTGCCGGTGCGGAACTTATCGCTGACGGAAATATCCATGTATATGGCATGATGCGAGGACGTGCGCTGGCTGGCGCCGGTGGCGACAGAGACGCCCAGATATTTTGTACCCACCTTGCGGCGGAGCTGGTTTCCATCGCCGGGGAATATTGGCTGAGCGATAACATCCCGGCCGAATTTTATGGCAAAGCGGCACGCCTGCGTTTAGGTGAAAGCGCTTTGGCAATTCAACCGTTAAATTAATCCCTTTTTAACAAGGAATTTCTATGGCACGCATTATTGTTGTGACTTCGGGTAAAGGGGGCGTTGGCAAGACCACCTCCAGCGCGGCCATCGCTACAGGTTTGGCCCAGAAGGGAAAGAAAACCGTCGTTATCGACTTCGACATCGGCCTGCGTAACCTCGACCTGATTATGGGCTGTGAACGTCGCGTCGTTTATGATTTCGTCAACGTCATCCAGGGTGATGCCACGTTAAACCAGGCGCTGATCAAAGATAAGCGCACGGAAAATCTCTACATTCTCCCGGCTTCCCAGACCCGGGATAAAGACGCCCTGACCCGCGAAGGCGTCGACAAAGTTCTCGAAGAACTGAAGAAAATGGAGTTCGACTTCATCGTTTGCGATTCCCCGGCAGGCATTGAAACCGGTGCGCTGATGGCGCTCTATTTTGCGGATGAAGCCATCATCACCACCAACCCGGAAGTCTCCTCCGTACGTGACTCTGACCGCATCCTCGGCATTCTCGCATCGAAATCCCGCCGCGCGGAAAATGGCGAAGAGCCGATCAAAGAGCACCTGCTGCTGACCCGTTACAATCCAGGCCGCGTCAATAAAGGCGATATGCTGAGCATGGAAGACGTGCTGGAAATTCTACGCATCAACCTGGTGGGCGTGATCCCGGAAGACCAGTCAGTTCTGCGCGCATCCAACCAGGGTGAGCCCGTGATTCTGGATGCCGCGTCGGACGCAGGCAAAGCCTATGCCGATACCGTTGAACGTCTGCTCGGAGAAGAACGCCCTTTCCGCTTCATTGAAGAAGAGAAGAAAGGATTCCTCAAACGCCTGTTCGGAGGATAAATTATGGCTTTACTCGACTTTTTTCTCTCGCGAAAAAAGAACACGGCTAATATTGCGAAAGAACGCCTGCAAATCATCGTCGCCGAGCGCCGCCGCGGAGACGCGGAACCGCATTACCTGCCGCAGTTGCGCAAAGATATCCTGGAAGTGATTTGTAAATACGTGCAGATCGACCCGGAGATGGTGAGCGTGCAGCTGGAGCAGCGGGATGGTGATATTTCCATTCTTGAGCTGAACGTGACCCTACCCGAAACGGAAGAGTCGAAACCCTGACCCTGTTGTTCCGCCCGAAAAAAAACCGGCAACGCCACGCGCCGCCGGTTTTTTATTGCCTGGAGCAGGCCGTCCGCTAACGTGGATAGTCGTTTAATAACGACGTCAGCCGCTCGGCCATCAGTTCCCCGCGCCAGCCGGAAATCAGCTCCGGCTCAGCGGCCTGGGTTTTCAGCTGCCAGTGCCAGTTCAGCAGCTGGTTGATCTGCCGACGCGAGGCCAGCAGTTCCGCGCTCACGCCCTTGTCGGCGCTCACTTCCTGCACCAGCGCTTTGATATCTTTAAAGGCTTTGCGGTAGCCCGGCATATCAATGAGGTTTTGCAGCGGGGCCGGCAGGGCCGATTCCGGCAGCGCCTGGGCTTTCTCGACCAGACTAATCAGCGTTTTGCCATGGAAGCGAATTTCGCTACCGGACAACCCGAGGCTGTCGAGCTCGCCGAGGCTAGTGGGCATATAACGCGCCACGCTCCACAGATGCTCTTCCCGCACCACAAAGTTCACCGCCAAATCGCGCTCACGCGCTTTACGCAGGCGCCACTCCGCCAGCAGCTGCAGGCATCCCAGCTGGCGGGTACGCAGCTGCCAGGCGTTGCCGATATCACGCCAGGCCTCGGCCGGTTCGACCACTTCCTGACGACGCTGCTGCATCAGACGGCACTCATCGAGCGCCGCCGACAGCCAACCCGCGCGATCGGTTTCCGCCATTAACTGGCTGGCGATCGGCAGCAGGTACCAGACGTCGGCCGCGGCATATTCGCACTGACGCTCGGTCAGCGGGCGCGCCAGCCAGTCGGTGCGGGATTCACTTTTATCCAGCGCTACCCCGGAATACTCTTCCACCATCGAAGCAAAGCCCCAGGACATCGGGCGGCCACAGAACGCCGCCAGGATCTGGGTATCGATCAGCGGCTGCGGCATCAGGTTGAACGCATTAAGGAAGACTTCTAAATCTTCACTGCCGGCATGGAGGTATTTGGTCACCTGCGGGTTGAGGAGAAGGTCGCGCATCGGCGCCCAGTCGCTAATCGTCAAGGGATCGATCAGAGAGACCTGGTTGCCGTCGAACAGCTGCAGCAGGCCCAGCTGCGGATAATAGGTGCGGGTGCGGACAAATTCTGTATCCAGAGCGACGGCGGAGGCCGTGCTTGCCGCTTCGCAGACAGCGCGCAGGCCATCGTCGGTGGTGATCATCTGATAGTTCAAAGCATACTCTCTTAACCTGCGCCCATAAAAAACGCCGGCGTAGCCGGCGTCAGGCGACTCATTCGTTACTTAGCCTTTATTGTCCACTTTAGCGCGCGCTTCGTCACGCAGTTCTCGCCGCAAAATTTTCCCGACGTTGGATTTCGGCAGTTCGTCACGAAATTCCACCAGCTTCGGCACTTTGTAGCCAGTGAGATGGCGGCGGCAGAACGTAATCAGCGCTTCTTCCGTTAACGCGGCATCTTTCTTGACCACGAAAATCTTCACCGCTTCACCGCTGCTGCCGGACGGCACGCCGATGGCCGCCACTTCCAGCACCCCGCTGTGCTGCATGACGACATCTTCGATTTCATTCGGATAGACGTTAAAGCCCGACACCAGGATCATGTCTTTTTTGCGGTCTACGATGCGCAGGAATCCCTCGTCATCCATCACCGCGATATCCCCGGTGTGCAGCCAACCGTCTTTGATAATTTCATCCGTCGCGTCAGGCCGCTGCCAGTAGCCCAGCATCACCTGCGGCCCCTTGATACAGAGCTCGCCCGGCTGCCCCGGCGCCACGTCGTTATCATCATCATCCACCAGTTTCGCTTCGGTGGAGGGCACCGGCAGACCAATGCTGCCGCTGTGGTAGTCAATATCGTGCGGGTTGACGCTGACCAGCGGCGAACACTCGGTCAGGCCGTAGCCCTCCAGCAGATATTGTCCGGTCAGTTTCACCCAGCGCTCGGCCACCGCCTGCTGCACCGGCATCCCGCCGCCGGCGGACAGGTGCAGAGAAGAGAAGTCCAGCTGCTGGAACTCTTTGTTGTTCAGCAAAGCGTTGAACAGGGTATTGACCCCGGTCATGGCGGTAAACGGATATTTCGCCAGCTCCTTCACCAGCCCGGGAATGTCGCGCGGATTAGTGATCAGCAGATTCTGCCCGCCCAGTTCGATAAACAGCAGGCAGTTCATGGTCAGGGCAAAAATGTGATACAGCGGCAGCGCAGTCACCACGAACTCTTTACCGCGATGCAACAGCGGACCGTAGGTGGCATTAACCTGCTCGAGGTTTGCCAGCATGTTGCGGTGGGTTAGCATCGCCCCTTTGGCCACGCCGGTGGTGCCACCGGTGTACTGCAGAAACGCCAGATCTTCCGCAACAATCTCCGGCTTAACGTACTGCATGCGGTAGCCATGCTGCAGCGCGCTGCGAAATGAGATGGCATCCGGAAGATGGTATTTAGGCACCAGGCGCTTGATGTACTTGACCACAAAGTTCACCAGCGTGCCTTTGGCGGTGGAGAGCTGGTCGCCCATGCGCGTCAGGATCACATGCTGGACCTGCGTTTTCGCCACCACTTTTTCCAGAGTATGGGCAAAGTTAGAAACGATAACGATCGCCGCCGCGCCGCTGTCGTTGAGCTGATGCTCCAGTTCACGCGGGGTATACAAGGGGTTGACGTTGACCACGATCATCCCGGCGCGCAGGATGCCAAACAGGGCCACCGGATACTGCAGCAGGTTAGGCATCATCAGGGCCACGCGATCGCCCTTCTGCAGCCCTAACCCCTCCTGAAGGTAAGCGGCGAAGGCCCGGCTGCGCTCCTCCAGCTTACGGTAGGTCATCACTTCACCCATATTGATAAACGCCGGTTGGTCAGCGTAGCGGGTGGTGGCATGTTCAAACAATTCAACCAGGGATTGATAGCGGTCAGGATTTATCTCCGCAGGAACATCCGCGGGATAACGGTTTAGCCAAACCTTTTTCACTGCATCACCTCTGAAATAGTTATTCGTCGTCATCACAGCCCCTGGAAAATACATTTTGTTAACATTATATTAACTCAGCGTACCAGTTTATTAATTAGGCGATGAGCAGGTTGCGAAGCGCGTCACTATTTTTTTTCTTATTCAACTGAAAACAAAGAAACAGCGGACAAGCCGCTGTTTCTTTCAACTTACAAAAACAACAAAATCATTCGGTTACAACGTTTCTCACCTCAGCAGGACCGGGGTTGTACCAGCCCCAGCCGCCATAGCCGTAACCCCAGGGGCGCGGACCCAGCATCCACGGATCGATAGGCTGCGGGGGCATTACCACCTGCTGCACCACGTTCCAACGCTTATAGCCGGTGGCGTTCATCAACATGAATTTATACGACGTTGCGCCAACTTTACCGTCTACCACGCCGGCAATCGGCCCGACGACGGTCACCAGTTGACCGCGGAAGTCCACCGGATCGAGGAAGCCATTAACATCAGCATAGATCCGCCCCCGCGATGGTTCGCCCAGTACAGGCCGCGCACCACTGTCCAGCGGCACGGTGGCGATCTCTAAACGGGTTTTCCCCTGCTGGTTCTGCACATTGACCACCTTGCCGCCAAAGCGCGCTTCCTGGCCAACGTACAGCTGCGGGGCGTTCATCACCCGCACTAAATCCTGCTGCGGCGTAGGGCTGGTGCCTTTGATGGCATCCGGCACCGATACGCAGCCGCTTAACGCAACGGCAACCGCCGCGGCCAGCAGCCAGCGAACGCCCTGTTTTTGACCCGCCATGATGCGACTCCTTTTCTCAGTCTTCTTGTTACTGAGATTCACTCGCGGCCCGGAAGTTTCTTCCACGCCACCTCGTTTCGCAAATAAACCGGCTCCGCTTTCTCCACGGCCACGGTTTTCCCCGCCGCCAGCAGGTAACAGGCTAACGGCAGCATATCTTCTGCCGCCGGCAGTTCAATTTCACCGCTGCTTAAGGTCAGTCCGCTTTCTTTCGCCAGATCCGGCCACGCCTGCCAGCCGGTGCCGACGGTGGCCCATTCGCCGGAAAGCTGCGCCAGCCGTTCGGCCACCGCGTCCGGTTTAAGTACCGCTTCGGTCTCTTCACCGTGCCAGACGCCCTGCTCGTCGCGCTGGTACTCAGCCCAGTAGACTTCGCCCATTCGCGCGTCAATCGCCGCCAGCACGCGGGTGGCGCCGGTTTTGCGCCAGGCGCCCTGCGCCATGGTGGCCAGGGTGGAAACGCCGATCATTGGCAGTTCGGCGCCGAGCGCCAGCCCCTGGGCGATACCAATGCCGATACGCACGCCGGTAAAGCTGCCCGGACCGCGGCCAAAGGCCAGCGCGTCAAGCTCGGTCAGCATGGTGCCGCTTTCAGTCAGGACCTCCTGCACCAGCGGCAGGATACGTTGGGTATGTTCGCGGGGACAAATTTCGAAATGAGCACTAAGGGTGCCATCATTCCACAGCGCCGCGGAGCAGGCCTCTGTGGCGGTATCGATAGCCAAAATTCGCATGGGTGGTCACGCTCTCGTTACATAGTTCAGGCCTTCAGGCAGCCTGTTTCCCGGCATACGGTCAACCCGCCGCCATGCCGCCCGAAGTCTATTGGGAACCGCTAATTAACAAAATGGCGCGCAGCTTAACACATTTTAGTGCGGATTACCTTGCCGGCGGTACGGCGAGAAAGCGCACCGCCCGGCGGATATCGCGGGTTCGCGGCGCCGGCGGCAGGCTCGCCAGGAACACCGCCCCGTAAGGGCGCATCACCAGCCGGTTGTCGCAGATCACCAGCACCCCACGGTCGTCAATATCTCGGATCAGGCGCCCCACCCCCTGTTTAAGGGTGATCACCGCGTCCGGGAGCTGCACTTCATCGAAGGGGTCCCCGCCGCGCAGACGGCAATCTTCCATCCGCGCTTTCAGCAGCGGATCGTCCGGCGAGGTAAAGGGTAGCTTATCGATAATCACCAGTGACAGCGCGTCGCCGCGCACGTCGACTCCCTCCCAGAAGCTGCTGGTGGCCACCAGCAGCGCATTTCCAGCGCTGACGAACTGCTGCAGCAGCTGGCCTTTGCTGGTCTCCCCCTGCAGCAGCACGGGTAGCGTCATGGTAGCGCGGAACTGCTCCGCCAGATCGCGCATCATGGCATGCGAGGTACACAGCATAAAGCAGCGACCGTCGTTGGCCTCGATCAACGGCTTGAGCATCGCCGCCAGATGCCGCGCCGCGCCGGGCTGATTCGGCAGCGGTAGGTTGCGCGGCACGCAGAGCAGCGCCTGATGCTGATAATCAAAGGGACTCGGCAGCAGCAGGGTCTGTGCCTCGTCGATCCCCAGCCGGGCAGTGAAGTGATGCAGGTCGTCGTTGACCGACAGCGTCGCCGAGGTAAAGATCCAGCTCCCCGATTTCTGCGCCATGACCTCTTTAAACTTCTCGGCCACGGTTAACGGCGTCAGCGCGAGGGTGAAGTGGCGCGAGGTACACTCATACCAGTAGCTGTAACCCGGCTGATTAATCTCTTTCAGCCGCTTTAAGCGCCCTCGGTAGAGGGTCGCGCGCTCAAAGGCGGCATCGAGCAGCGCCGAGCGCCCGAGGGAGAGTTTGGCGACGTCGTAACACAGTTCAAGAGCGTCATCGAGCAGCAGCAGCGCGCGCTGAATGTTGGTGTCCGCCAGCAGTTCGCGCAGGTTGCCACGATAGCCGGGATCGCCCAGCTGCAGGCGGAAATCCTGGGCGCTTTGCGCCAGGCGGTCGGCACATTTTTGCAGCTGCTGGGTATCCTTGAGTTCAGTGCGATAGGCAATGGTGATGTCTTTCGCCAGGTCCAGCAGCTGGCGGCTGGAGAGCGACTGGCCAAAGTACTGGCTGGCAATATCCGGCAGCTGATGGGCTTCATCGAAGATCATCACTTCCGCCTCGGGGATCAGCTCGGCAAAGCCGCTCTCTTTGACCACCATATCGGCCAGGAACAGGTGATGGTTGACCACCACCACGTCGGCGTCCATCGCTTTTTTACGCGCCTTCACCACGAAGCAGTCTTTATACAGCGGGCAGTCGCTACCGAGACAGTTATCGTTGGTGCTGGTGACCAGCGGCCAGGCCTGGGAATCTTCCGCCACGCTGGCGCAGGTGCTAATGTCGCCATCCTGGGTTTGGTTCGACCAGGAGCGCAGGAGGATCACGTCGCTGAGGGTTTGCACCGGCAGATCGCCGCCCGCCAGCGCCTGCTGCTCAAGACGTTCGAGGCACAGGTAGTTAGAGCGCCCTTTGAGCAGCGCCAGTTTACCGGTAAACTTAAGCGCTTTGGCGACGGTGGGCAGATCGCGGCTATAGAGCTGGTCCTGCAGCGCTTTCGACCCGGTGGAGATAATCACCTTTTTTTTCGCCCGCAGCGCAGGTGCCAGATAGGCATAGGTTTTACCGGTTCCGGTCCCCGCTTCCACCACCAGCGGCCGGGAGGCCTCAATCGCTTCGCTGACCGCCACCGCCATCTGGCGCTGCGGTTCGCGCGGTTTAAATCCCGGTATGGCTTTGGCTAGCTGGCCGTCTGCTGCAAAATCGTCGATCACATTGCCCCCTGGTTATTTGGACAGTGATTATGTCAGGGAGCACGGCGTTTCGCCAGTCCGGGTAGTGACGCGCGCGGCACATTATGGCAGTCTTGCCGCAGCCGAATGGAACCCTCAAGAGGAATGAGAAATGACAATTACGCGTATTGATGCTGAAGCCCGCTGGTCAGACGTGGTGATCCACAACCAGACCCTGTACTACACCGGCGTGCCGGCAAATCTCGAAGCCGACGCCTTCGAGCAGACCGCTAATACCCTCGCGCAGATTGACGCGGTACTGGAGAAACAGGGTAGCGACAAGTCGCGTATTCTTGACGCCACCATCTTCCTCGCCGACAAAAATGACTTTGCGGCGATGAATAAGGCCTGGGACGCCTGGGTAGTGGCCGGTCACGCCCCGGTGCGCTGCACGGTAGAAGCCGCGCTGATGAAACCGCAGTATAAAGTCGAGATCAAAATTATCGCCGCGGTGTAATTACTCGTCTTCGTCTTCATCTTCAAAGCGCGCGACGATCTGCTCGCCGGTATGCGTTGCGCGCAGCTCTTCCGCCACCAGGGCAATCGCCTGGCCGCTGCTCATCCCCTGGGCCATTAGCTCATGGATACGTTCGACCGCTTTTTGCTGTTGCTCGTGGCTCAGCGAAGGTAAACCTGCAAACATCTTTTACTCCTGCTACATTGTGGGGCGTAATTATTTCACGCCGTCCCCGCCTACGCCAGAGGGACGGCAACGTTCAGGATAGAGAAAGATGTTGTCCCCCGCGATTATTACCCTGCCCTGGCGCCCGGATGCGGCCGAACACTATTTTACGCCGTTAAGCGCCACGCCCTGGGCGATGCTGCTGCATTCCGGCTTTGCCGATCATCCGCATAACCGCTTTGATATCCTGGTGGCGGCCCCGCGCGCCACGCTGCTGACGCGCGGTGAACAGACCTGGGTCGATGACGGCGAAACCGTTTGTATCTCTGCGGAAGATCCGCTGCAACTGCTGCAACAGCAGTTGGATCGCTGTCAGTTAACGCCGCCGGCCGATGAAAACCTGCCGTTTCTCGGCGGCGCGCTGGGGCTATTCGGCTACGACCTGGGCCGCCGCTTTGAGCGTCTCCCTTCGCACGCGCAGGCTGATATCGCCCTGCCGGAGATGGCGGTAGGCATTTATGACTGGGCGCTGATCGTCGACCACCAGCGTCAGCAAATTTCACTGCTCAGCTATGACGACCCGCAGCAGCGCCTGCAGTGGCTGGAATCACAAACACGCCAGCCGGCTCAAACTTTCTCCCTGACCTCCAGTTGGCAGTCAAATATGAACCGCCAGCAGTACGGCGAGAAATTTCGCCAGGTACAGGCCTATCTGCAAAGCGGCGACTGCTATCAGGTCAACCTCGCTCAGCGCTTTCAGGCCAACTACGTCGGTGATGAATGGCAGGCTTTCCGCCAGCTAAACGCCGCCAACCGCGCCCCCTTTAGCGCCTTTATCCGCCTTGAGGAAGGCGCGATTTTAAGCCTGTCGCCGGAGCGCTTCATTCAGCTGCGCCAGGGCGAGATCCAGACACGCCCGATAAAAGGCACCCTGCCACGGCTCGATTCGCCGCTGGAAGATGCGCAGCAGGCTGAGAAGCTGGCAAATTCGCCGAAAGATCGCGCCGAGAATGTAATGATTGTCGATCTGATGCGCAACGACATCGGCCGCGTCGCCGTCCCGGGCAGCGTGCGAGTCCCCGAGCTGTTCGTGGTCGAGCCGTTCCCTGCGGTCCATCATCTGGTCAGTACCATCACCGCCCGCTTACCGGCAACGCTGCACGCCAGCGACCTGATGCGCGCCGCCTTTCCCGGCGGGTCGATCACCGGCGCCCCAAAGGTGCGGGCAATGGAGATTATCGATGAGCTGGAGCCCCAGCGACGCAACGCCTGGTGCGGAAGCATCGGCTACCTGAGCTATTGCGGCAATATGGATACCAGCATCACCATTCGCACCCTGACGGCCTGGCAGGGGCAGCTGTACTGCTCCGCCGGCGGCGGAATTGTGGCGGATAGCGATGAAGCGGCGGAATATCAGGAAACTTTTGATAAAGTTAATCGTATCCTGCACCAACTGGAGAATTAAACCATGGCGGACCGCGCCCTCAATCTGGATGACTTTCTGTCCCGTTTTCAGCTGTTGCGCCCGCAGCCTTCGCGCCATGCGCTTAATCAACGGCAGGCAGCGGTGCTGGTGCCGATCGTGCGTCGGCCGCAGCCCGGCCTGCTGCTGACCCAGCGTTCGCCGCTGCTGCGCAAGCACGCCGGCCAGGTCGCCTTTCCCGGCGGCGCGGTAGATAACACGGACGCGACGCTTATCGCAGCTGCCCTGCGCGAAGCCCAGGAAGAAGTTGCGATCCCGCCGGATGCAGTCGAGGTGATTGGCGTCCTGCCGCCGGTAGACAGCGTCACCGGTTTTCAGGTGACGCCGGTGGTGGGCATTATTCCCCCGGATCTGCACTACCACGCCAGCCAGGACGAAGTCGCCGCAGTATTTGAAATGCCGCTGGCCGAAGCCCTGCGCCTGGGGCGCTACCATCCGCTGGATATTCACCGCCGCGGCAATGACCACCGCGTCTGGCTCTCCTGGTACCAGCATTATTTTGTCTGGGGAATGACCGCCGGGATCATTCGCGAGCTGGCGCTGCAGATAGGCGCGCGACCTTAGCTATACTGATTATGAGAGGGCGCTCTCACTATTAGTAAAATCGCGGTTATCCATTAGTTTAATTCATGTGAATAGTTGAACTGACAGGGCGCTTCCCTCTTACACTATGCGCAGTTATTACATCGTTACCGCACCCGCGGTAACCCTGTCAGGAGTATTATCGTGATTAGTCTATTCGACATGTTCAAGGTGGGGATTGGTCCCTCATCTTCCCACACTGTTGGCCCGATGAAGGCCGGTAAACAGTTCGTCGATGACCTGGTCGAAAAAGGATTGCTTAATGCAGTGACCCGCGTGGCGGTTGACGTCTACGGTTCGCTGTCATTAACCGGCAAAGGCCACCATACGGACATCGCCATTATCATGGGACTGGCGGGCAATCAGCCCGATACGGTCGATATTGACGGCATCCCGGCATTTATCCGCGACGTCGAGGCGCGCGGTCGGCTGCTGCTGGCCAACGGGCAGCACGAAGTCGATTTCCCGGCCGATGACGGCATGCGTTTTCGCAGCGACAACCTGCCGCTGCACGAAAACGGCATGACCATTCATGCCTGGGCCGGCGAGAAAGAGATCTACTGCAAGACCTATTACTCAATTGGCGGCGGCTTTATCGTTGACGAAGAGCACTTCGGCAAAGAAGACGCCAACGAATTGCAGGTGCCCTACCCGTTTAAATCGGCGCAGGAAATGCTGGCCTACTGCAAAGAGACCGGCCTGTCGCTCTCCGGGATGGTGATGCAGAACGAACTGGCGCTGCACAGCAAAAAAGAGATCGAGGATTATTTCGCTAACGTCTGGCAAACCATGCGCGCCTGTATCGACCGCGGCATGAATACCGAAGGCGTGCTGCCTGGCCCGCTGCGCGTGCCGCGTCGCGCCTCGGCCCTGCGTCGCCTGCTGGTGGCCAGCGATAAGCTCTCCAGCGATCCGATGAACGTCGTTGACTGGGTCAACATGTTCGCGCTGGCGGTCAATGAAGAGAACGCTGCCGGCGGTCGCGTGGTGACCGCGCCGACCAACGGCGCCTGCGGCATCGTTCCGGCGGTACTCGCCTATTACGATCATTTTATCGAATCTGTCAGCCCGGAAATTTATATCCGCTACTTTATGGCCTGCGGAGCGATCGGTGCGCTGTATAAGATGAATGCGTCCATTTCCGGAGCCGAAGTCGGCTGTCAGGGCGAAGTCGGCGTCGCCTGCTCGATGGCGGCGGCGGGCCTGGCCGAACTGCTCGGCGCCAGCCCGGAACAGGTTTGCGTGGCGGCGGAGATCGGCATGGAACATAATCTCGGTCTGACCTGCGACCCGGTCGCCGGCCAGGTGCAGGTGCCATGCATTGAACGTAACGCCATCGCCTCCGTCAAGGCAATCAACGCCGCGCGAATGGCGATGCGCCGTACCAGCGAACCGCGCGTCTCGCTCGACAAAGTGATCGAGACCATGTACGAAACCGGTAAAGACATGAACGCCAAGTACCGCGAAACCTCCCGCGGCGGCCTGGCGATTAAAGTTCAGTGTGACTAAACTGTTCGTCCCCCCCTGCGCCCGCAAAGCGCGCAGGGGGATAACCCTGGTGACTGAAATCTCCCTGATGCGCCTTCAACGGCGCATTTTCTTTTTTCTATACCTGGCGATATTCTGCCACTACAATTGCTCTATTAAATAAGCCACGCTTAACCACTCGTCCTGTCGACAGGGTGTCGCACATGCAGACTGCACAAAAAGTCATTACGGCCTATCGTCGCAAACGCATTATTGTCTGCCTGTTGGTAGCGCTGATAACCCTCGGCGCTACCTTAGCCATTCGATTTATTTCACAGCGTAGCGTAAATGAAGATGCTATTCGTACCGCCGCCAGCCAGCGGGTTACGGCGCTGGATAATATTCTGCGCCCGCTAAGCGTGGAGCGGGAGACGCTGTTGTCGCTGGTCGATAAACCCTGCATGGATATTCATCTGACGCTGCGCAAAATGGCAGCCTCGCTACAAACTGTTCGTTCCATCGCCCTGGTGTCGTCGGGCACGATCTACTGTTCAAGTATCTTTGGCCAGCGGCAGGCGAATTTACACCAGCTGCAGCCCGCGCTGCCGGCGCATCATCCTCTGCTGCTCTTTTCAACGGACAATTCGCTGCTTAAAGGCACACCGGTGCTAATTCAGTGGTATCCAGCCTCGGAGAGCGGCCTGGATGGTGTGATGTTGATGTTCAATATCGAGCTGCTGGGAACCTTAATTCTTAATGAAAAATCGGCCCTGATCAGCGACGTCAGCCTGCAGGTTGGCGACCGTTATTTTAGCAGCAGCCATGGGCTTCTTGATAAAGCGCATGCTCCGCAGGGAACGGTGATTTATCGCCAGCGCTCGACGGAGTTTCCTTTTACCGTCAACATCAACGGCCCCGGCGCCACGGCCATCGCTCTTGAAGAGCTGCCCGGTGAGCTGCCGCTGGCGCTGATCTTCAGCCTGTTAATGACCGGTATCGCCTGGCTGGCCACCGCGGGCAGAATGAGTTTCTCGCGGGAAATAAGCCTTGGCATTTCGGCCAGGGAGTTTGCCCTCTGGTGCCAGCCGCTGCAGGATGCGCGCAGCGGACGCTGCTGCGGGGTTGAGATCCTGCTGCGCTGGAACAACCCCCGCCGCGGCGAGATTTCGCCCGAGGTATTTATTCCCATCGCCGAAGGGGACAATCTGATTATTCCCCTCACCCGCTATGTGATCGCCGAAACCGCCCGCCGCCTGGACGCCTTCCCCAGCGAGCCGCATTTTCATATCGCGATTAATGTCGCTGCCCGTCACTTTGCACACGGTTTGCTGCTGCATGACCTGCACAATTACTGGTTTAGCGTCAATCCGGTACAACAGCTGGTGGTTGAACTCACCGAACGTGATGTCCTGCAGGATGGCGACCAGCACATGGCCGAACATTTGCATTTAAAAGGGGTCCAGCTGGCGATAGATGATTTTGGCACCGGTAACAGCTCGCTCTCGTGGCTGGAAAAACTGCGGCCGGACGTGCTGAAGATCGACCGCTCGTTTACCAGTTCCGTCGGGATAGACAGCGTCAATGCCACGGTGACGGATATTATTATAGCCCTCGCCGACCGTCTGAATATCGTTACCGTGGCCGAAGGGGTGGAGACGCTGGAGCAGGAAAGCTATCTCCGGGGCCACGGCGTCGATGTGCTGCAGGGATTTTATTATGCCCGGCCGATGCCGATAGAGGCGTTTCCGGCGTGGCTGGCAGACAGAGAGGGGCAGAAAAGCGAGGGGGGAGAATAGCTCGCCGGCCACAGGGGCCGACGAGCAGGGCAATTACTCTTCTTCGTCGCTCAGCGGACGGGTGACCACCGCGCGGACCAGGTCGACCCGGTAATCATTCGCTTCCACCACGGTAAACTGCAGCGGCGGTAGCGACACGGTGTCGCCAATGCGCGGGATATGGCCATTGACGGCGATCACCAACCCGGCCACCGTGGCAATATCCTCATCTTCATTGACCAGCGCATCCAGTCCAAGCGCCTGCTGCAGCGCATGCAAGTCGGTCGAGCCTTTGATCAGCCAGCCATCGCCGTCAATGACGATCTCCGGCGTCTCATCGGCATCCGGGAATTCACCGGCGATGGCTTCCAGGACGTCCAGCGGCGTCACCAGCCCCTGTACCATGCCAAACTCGTTGGTCACGATGACAAAGCTGCCGCGCGCGCGGCGCAGAACGCCGAGCAGATTGATCGGGTCCAGCGTTTCCGGGACGACAATCGCCGGGGAGGCAGAGGCCAGCGCCGCAACGTTTTCTCCCGCCTCAAGGGCCACCAGCAACTCTTTCGCCCGCACGATACCGATGATTTCATCCAGCTCTCCGCGGCAGACCGGGAACAGACTGTGCGGCGACGACAGCAGCTGACGACGAATTTCGTCATCACTCTGTTCGGCGTCGACCCAGCTGATTTCACCGCGCGGGGTCATAATACCGCGCAGGGAGCGCTGGGCCAGCGTCAGCACGCCGTTAATCATGTAACGTTCTTCTTCGGCAAACGCCCCTTCCGGCACCGGTATGGCTGCCGGGCTGTCGGCGTCATGGCTGACGGAGGTCTGTTTCCGGCCGCCCATCAGGCGCAGGATCGCATCCGCGGTACGGGCACGCAGCGGCAGCGTCGACTGATGTCGGACAAAGTTGCGTCGCGCCACCTGGTTAAAGAACTCGATGATGATCGAGAAACCGATCGCCGCGTACAGATACCCTTTCGGAATATGGAAGCCAAACCCTTCCGCCACTAGGCTCAGGCCGATCATCAACAGGAAGCTCAGACAGAGCACCACCACCGTCGGGTGCTGGTTGACAAAGCGCGTCAATGGCTTCGACGCCAGCAGCATCATGATCATGGCGATCACCACCGCCGCCATCATCACCGGCAGATGGTTAACCATCCCGACCGCCGTGATCACCGCATCCAGAGAGAAGACGGCGTCCAGCACCACGATCTGCAGCACCACCACCCAGAAACTGGCATACCCTTTACCGTGACCGCTATCGTGCTGGCGGTTTTCCAGCCGCTCATGCAGTTCAGTCGTCGCCTTAAACAGCAAGAAGATCCCGCCGAGCAGCATGATAAGGTCGCGCCCGGAAAAGGAGAAATCAGCGATAGTAATCAGCGGCTTCGTCAGGGTCACCATCCAGGAGATCACCGACAGCAGCCCCAGGCGCATCACCAGCGCCAGCGAAAGGCCGATCAGTCGCGCTTTATCGCGCTGCTTCGGCGGCAGTTTGTCCGCCAGGATGGCAATAAACACCAGGTTGTCGATACCGAGCACAATCTCCAGAACGATAAGCGTCAACAGGCCAGCCCAGATTGAGGGATCCATTAACAATTCCATGTACGACTCCGGTTAGCGGCAAGCTGAGTCATCGCCATGTCATGCATGGGCGCGACAATAGGTGCTGAGAGAAAAGCGTGATGCGTGGAGGTGGCAACCAGGTGCCAGAAAGTGAAAAGACGTCGATGACGGTCCATACTGCGGGCTATGCCCTATACTCCTGAGTAATTAAACGGAAGTTAAACATAGCAAAATATAGATCGAAATTGGAAAAAATTTACCTGAATTTGCAATAACTAAGGCTATTTTTTGCGCTGCAAAATTATTACCAGGCGATGCCTGATTAACGGATCTTCATCACATTAATTATTTTTTCACTGTCTAAAATAATTCGCGGTAGTAACTATTTTCTATCTTACACCCTAACTGAATCGATTTTGTCCTCAAGAGTGATTCAGGATGTATCAAAGCAGATGATGCATTCACGATAATAAAGGAGGTAGCAAGTGACGATTGCTATTGTAATAGGCACACATGGTTGGGCTGCAGAACAGCTGCTGAAAACAGCAGAGATGCTGTTGGGCGAGCAGGAAAACGTTGGCTGGATCGATTTCGTTCCGGGTGAAAACGCCGAAACGCTGATCGAGAAATACAATGCCCAGTTGGCAAAACTGGATACCAGTAAAGGCGTGCTATTTCTCGTCGATACATGGGGAGGCAGCCCGTTCAACGCTGCGAGCCGCATTGTCGTCGATAAAGAGCATTACGAAGTCATCGCCGGGGTTAACATCCCAATGCTGGTGGAAACCTTCATGGCCCGTGATGACGATCCTTCCTTCGATGAACTGGTCGCCTTAGCGGTAGAAACCGGCAGCGAAGGTGTGAAGGCGCTGAAGGCCAAACCGGTGGAGAAAGCGGCTCCCGCGCCCGCTGCGGCTGCCGCACCAAAAGCCGCCGTTCCAGCTAAACCGATGGGCCCGAACGACTACATGGTCATTGGCCTCGCGCGTATTGACGACCGTCTGATCCATGGTCAGGTCGCCACCCGCTGGACCAAAGAAACCAACGTTACCCGCATCATCGTCGTCAGCGACGAAGTCGCCGCGGATACCGTGCGCAAAACCCTGCTGACCCAGGTTGCGCCGCCGGGCGTCACCGCCCACGTGGTCGACGTCGCCAAAATGATCCGCGTCTACAACAACCCGAAGTACGCCGGTCAGCGCGTCATGCTGCTGTTTACTAACCCGACCGACGTTGAGCGTATCGTCGAGGGCGGCGTGAAAATCACCAGCGTCAACATCGGCGGTATGGCGTTCCGCCAGGGGAAAACCCAGGTTAACAACGCGATTTCCGTCGATGCCAAAGATATTGAGGCGTTTAAAAAGCTGAACGCACGCGGTATCGAGCTGGAGGCACGTAAAGTGTCCACCGACCCGAAACTGAAAATGATGGATCTGATCGCCAAGGTTGATAAATAACCTGCCGGTCGCGCCCCAGTTTTCACTTTAAGACTTAATCAACAGGAGAAGTACAATGGAGATTACCCTTCTTCAGATTGTGCTGGTGTTCATCGTCGCGTGTATTGCGGGTATGGAGTCGGTACTTGATGAATTTCAGTTCCACCGACCTCTGGTCGCCTGTACGCTGATTGGCGCCGTTCTCGGCGATATGAAAACCGGTATTATCATCGGCGGTACGCTGGAAATGATCGCTTTGGGCTGGATGAACATCGGTGCGGCGGTCGCCCCTGATGCCGCGCTGGCGTCCATTATTTCCACCGTTCTGGTTATTGCCGGCCATCAGAGCATCGGTGCCGGTATCGCGCTGGCTATCCCGCTGGCCGCAGCCGGCCAGGTACTGACCATCATCGTTCGTACCATCACCGTTGCCTTCCAGCACGCGGCGGATAAAGCGGCAGAGAATGGCAACCTGACCGCCCTGTCGTGGCTGCACGTCTCGTCCCTGTTCCTGCAGGCGATGCGTATCGCTATCCCGGCCGTCATCGTGGCGATCTCCGTCGGTACCAGCGAAGTCCAGGGCCTGCTGAACGCGATCCCTGAAGTAGTCACCAGCGGTCTGAACATCGCCGGCGGCATGATCGTGGTTGTCGGTTATGCGATGGTTATCAACATGATGCGCGCAGGCTACCTGATGCCGTTCTTCTACCTCGGCTTCGTCACCGCCGCTTTCACCAACTTCAACCTGGTTGCGCTGGGTGTGATTGGTGCGGTTATGGCTGTCCTCTACATCCAGCTGAGCCCGAAATATAACCGCGTCGCGGGTGCCCCGGCTCAGGCGGCTGGCAACAACGATCTCGATAACGAACTGGACTAACAGGTGAGCGAAATGGTTGATATGACTAAAAATACCACCGAGAAAAAACTCACTCAGAGTGATATTCGTGGCGTGTTCATTCGTTCTAACCTGTTCCAGGGTTCATGGAACTTCGAACGTATGCAGGCGCTGGGCTTCTGCTTCTCCATGGTTCCGGCTATTCGCCGTCTGTACCCTGAGAACAACGATGCGCGTAAGCAGGCGATTAAACGTCACCTTGAGTTCTTCAACACCCACCCTTACGTTGCCGCTCCGGTACTGGGCGTCACGCTGGCGATGGAAGAGCAGCGCGCCAATGGCGCAGAAATTGACGATGGCGCCATCAACGGTATCAAAGTCGGCTTGATGGGGCCGCTGGCCGGCGTCGGCGACCCGATCTTCTGGGGTACCGTACGTCCCGTGTTCGCCGCTTTAGGCGCCGGGATCGCAATGAGCGGTAGCCTGCTCGGTCCTCTGCTGTTCTTTATCCTGTTCAACGCCGTGCGCCTGCTGACCCGTTACTACGGCGTCGCCTACGGTTACCGCAAAGGCGTCGACATCGTTAAAGATATGGGCGGCGGCTTCCTGCAGAAACTGACTGAGGGGGCATCTATCCTCGGCCTGTTTGTCATGGGGGCACTGGTTAACAAGTGGACGCACGTGAACATTCCGATGGTGGTGTCAAAAATCACCGGCTCTGATGGACAGGTTCACGTCACCACCGTGCAGACTATCCTCGACCAGCTGATGCCGGGCCTGGTGCCGCTGCTGCTGACCTTCGCCTGTATGTGGCTGCTGCGTAAGAAAGTTAACCCGCTGTGGATCATCGTTGGCTTCTTCGTCATCGGTATCGCCGGTTACGCGGTCGGCCTGCTGGGTCTGTAATTTTCGAGCTGTACGCCGGGGGCTTGCCCCCGGCTTTTTTTTATCAGGAGAAACGCAAAGCAATGACATTCACGGACCTGGTAATCATCCTGTTTATCCTTGCGCTACTGGCCTACGCCGTGTACGACCAGTTTATCATGCCGCGGCGGAACGGCCCGGTACTGCTGGCGGTCCCCCTGCTTCGCCGCAGCCGCGTTGACGGCATCATCTTTGTCGGCCTCATTGCCATTCTGATCTATAACAACATCACCCAGCACGGCACGGTCATCACCACCTGGCTATTATCTGCCCTGGCGCTGATGGGTTTCTATTTATTCTGGATCCGCACGCCGAAAATCATTTTTAAGCCGCGTGGATTTTTCTTCGCCAACGTGTGGATAGAATATCAGCGGATTAAAGAGATGAATTTATCTGAAGATGGCGTGCTGGTGATGCAATTAGAGCAACGGCGGCTACTTATACGCGTACGAAATATCGACGATCTGGAGAAGATTTACAAACTTCTCGTTTCAACTCAGTAAGTTAAGAATATAGCCAGCGCTATATTTTTCCAGTTTTCATGTGGGAAATTATATAGCCCTGGCTATATTTCCCCATCCATCGTCATTCATTTTATTAACTATTAATTTACTTATAAATTTAAATGAAAATCGTTATCATTTGGTTGGTAAAATAGCCATCTTCTGTTATTGTTTTATATTCTAAAAATATGTTAAGGTTGCGCCCGTCGTTGGGGAGTAGCCAATTTCCTGTCTGTCGGGGAATGTGCGTGTCAACATACTCGTTGCAAAACGTGGCACGTACGGGTTGAAGTGATTCAATCAGGCGAGACCATAGATACATCACTGCTGTACGTATTGCTCAGCCATTGAGCGGCTCCGCGTATATTTACTGGGGGCAGCGATGTGTCATATGGATTATCCCCGGTCAGGACACGCACATGAATTTATCCGCTACCATTCTTCTTGCTTTCGGCATGTCCATGGACGCCTTCGCGGCTTCTATCGGCAAAGGCGCCACCCTGCATAAACCCAAATTCTCAGAAGCTGTGCGCACCGGGCTGATTTTTGGCGTCATTGAAACCCTGACGCCGCTGGTCGGTTGGGGGCTCGGCATGCTGGCCAGCCAGTTTGTCCTTGAGTGGAACCACTGGATTGCCTTTATTTTGCTGGTGTTTCTCGGTGGGCGAATGATCGTCGAAGGTTTTCGTGGCGACAGCGACGAGGCGTGCGAGGCCCCCCGCCGACATGGCTTCTGGTTGCTGGTCACCACTGCCTTTGCCACCAGCCTCGACGCCATGGCTGTCGGCGTCGGTCTGGCCTTCCTGCAGGTCAGCATTGTGACCACCGCCCTGGCGATCGGCTGCGCGACGTTTCTTATGTCAACGCTGGGGATCATGGTCGGCCGTTTTATTGGCCCGCTGTTGGGTAAACGGGCCGAAATCCTCGGCGGTATCGTGTTGATTGGTATCGGTAGCGAAATCCTCTGGAGCCATTTCGCCGGTTAACCTTTACGCTTCGCGCTGCCAGCAACGGATCATAAAATCGGTCTGGCAGCCAAAGGTCGCCTGCTGACGCAGCGCGGCATGCACCTCAGGCCTGGCGCGCCAGGCAAAAGGCGTCATCTGCAGCAGCGCCTGCGCTTCGCTTCCCGTCAGGGTCATCGGATAGGCCAGCTGCTCTTGTGCCTCCAGGCGGAACCCCGGCATCGCTTCCGTCTTCAGCTCATGCAGGCGAACTTCATCGTAAATCAACCCTTTCAGCTCCAGTAAGTGGCGGGGACCCGGCGTGGCGGTGATCACCCATCCGCCTGGCCGCACCACCCGCGCCAGCTCTTCAGCGTTACAGGGCGCGTAAATACGCACTACCGCATCGAAACTGGCATCGGAAAACGGCAGCCGCTGGCTGGAGGCTACGCAAAAATTAACCTGCGGGTAGCGTTTTGCCGCCGCGCGGATCGCCGGCTTCGACACATCCAGCCCCCAGCTGCGGCCAGCGATGGTGGCAAACGCATGGGTGTAATACCCCTCTCCGCAGCCGATATCCAGCAAGTCCGCCGGGGCGTAGCGCCGCAGCCGTTCGGCGATCGCGTCACGGAGGGGCTGGTAATGCCCGGCGTCAAGAAACGCCCGACGGGCCTGCATCATCCCGGCGCTGTCGCCAGGATCGCGCGACCGTTTGAACTGCACCGGGAGCAGATTAACGTACCCCTCTTTCGCCAGGTCGAACTGGTGCCGCTGCGGGCAGGAATAGTGACGGTCGCTAAGGCTGAGCGGCGCGTGGCAAAGGGGACAACTGTATGACATGACGGCTCCGGTGTCGCTGAAAGGGCGAAAGTGTAGCGCTATTCGCCCCTGCAGACCACTGTTACAGCGCCGGCGCCAGTGGGTGACTGTCATGCATCACGATCAGATTCTCCGCCCCCTGCGGCATGCCGTCCGGCATGACGTTCTCCAGGCGCAGGACATCGCCCATAATCTGGCTGAACACTGGGGCGGAAACGGCCCCGCCGTAGTAGGAACCATTGCTCGGATCGTTCATCACCACCACCAGCGCGAACTGTGGGCGACTGGCGGGCGCCACACCGGCGGTATAGGCCACATATTTATCGATATATTTGCCGTCCGGGCCGATTTTCTTCGCCGTCCCGGTTTTAACCGCTACCCGATAGTCACGCACCGCCGCTTTGGTCCCTCCCCCGCCCGGAAGCGCCACGCTTTCCATCATGTGTTCTACGCTGTGAACAATGTTTTCCGGCATCACGCGCGTGCCAATCACCGGCGGGTCGATACGCGTAATCGACAATGGTCGTTCAATACCGAAGCCGCCGATAGTTGCATAAACATGCGCCAGCTGGAGCGGCGTGACCATCAAACCATAGCCGAAGGCGAAGGTGGCACGATCCAGTTGTCCCCAGTAGCGGCGCTGTGGCATCAGCCCGGCGCTTTCACCCGTTAACCCCAGCCCGGTCGACTCACCGAAGCCTAAAGCCTTGTAGGTATCGATCAGATGTTGTACCGGCATGGCGAGCGAGAGATGCGACACACCGGTATCGCTGGACTTCTGCAGGATCCCGGTCAGGGTCAGCTCCGGATAATAGCCGACGTCGCGGATGCGGTGGCCGTCGAGGACAAAGGGATGCGTGTCCACCACACTGTCCGGCTGGACGATGCCTTGCTGTAGCGCGGTCATGATCACCAGCGGTTTGACGGTCGAGCCGGGTTCAAAGGTATCGCTGATAGCGCGGTTACGGAAATCATCCAGCGTTGCCGTATCGCGATTGTTCGGATTGAAGTCCGGATAGTTGGCCATCGCCAGAATCTCGCCGGTGTCGATTTTGATCAACACCGCCGCCCCGGACTCCGCTTTATTCCAGCGAACAGCGTTATCCAGCGCATCTTCGGTAACCGTCTGCAGTCGCTCATCGATACTCAACTGCAGATTATGCGCCGGGACCGGCGGCACTTCGGTAATGTTCTCAATGACATTGCCATGTTTATCTTTACGCACCAGACGTCGCCCGGGTTTACCGGTCAGCTGGGCGTTAAAGCTTTTCTCCACCCCTTCAATCCCCTGATTATCGACGTTAGTAAAACCCAGCAGATTGGCAGCCACATGGCCAGCTGGATAGAAACGTCGCGATTCATCGCGGAGATAGACGCCCGGCAGATGCAGTTTATCAATCCACTCGGCCTGCTCGGGATTGATCTGGCGCGCCAGATAGAGAAAACGGGCGTGCGGATGACTCTGTACCCGCTGGGCCAACTCCCCGAGATTCAGATGCAGCGCCTCGGCCAGCGCCTGCCAGCGAGGCCCATAGCCCACACCGCCCTTTTCCATGGTGGTCTGCGGGTCAATCCAGATAGCGCTGACCGGAACGCTCACCGCCAGCGGCCGCCCCTCGCGATCGCTGATCATGCCCCGCTCAACTGCAATCGGCTCTTCGCGCAGCGATCGCATATCTTCTTGTTTCACAAGGTTATCGGGTGAGATTATCTGTAGCCAGCCCACGCGAGCCAACAGCAGCCCCAGACAACCGAGAATAGCCACACACAGTAACCCGAAGCGAATCGGGGTAAAGTTGGCTGCGGACTTCGTTTTTTTGTTTAGCACCATAGCTCCGGCATTTTTTTGCAACCAACTGATTTAACAGAAAATTAGCAAAACAGACTGCTACACAATGCTAATAAAGTTGAGTATTTGCAACAAGGCGCGACGAGAGGGGTAAAAATGACATGCTTTGCAATAAAAACGCAAAAGCCCCGCGCAAGCGAGGCTTTTATACAAGAAGAGTGGTCTTGTATCAGATAGCAGTTACGTTAACTGCAGCCGGACCTTTCTGGCCGTCCTGAATTTCGAACTCAACGTTCTGGCCTTCAGCCAGAGTTTTGAAGCCGTTACCCTGGATAGCGGAGAAGTGTACGAACACATCTTTGCTGCCATCAGCCGGAGTAATGAAACCAAAACCTTTAGACTCGTTGAACCACTTAACTTGACCTTTAATCTTTGCCATTTGCAAAATTCCTTAGACTGTTTTCTTCGCCTGCTGGCGTTTACATAGATAAAACTGACACATAACTGCATGAGGCACTAATTTAAGGTTCGGCAGAGAAGCGGTATTCAACGACAACGTGTTTACTCAGGACTTCTTTACTGAAAATGCCACACATAAACAGAACTGTACCTCGTTTAACCCGAAACGTGTTATCACACACTACGTAAATAATGGCAAGCCATTTTTAAACGTGTCTCGATCGTTCGCACAAATTATAAGGTAATCATTTGATCGCCTGCACATTTATGCGTCTTTGCCGCCCCTGGCAAGGCGCTACAGCCTTCGCTAATATCGCCTGGACACTGCCTCATTACTGCAACTTTTTTACCATAGCTCAACAACTTCGCTTCGTCCAGGTATGTCCGTATACGAACTGCCATACTGCCACCACCACAAGCGCAATGGTGAATATCGATGCGCATAATTCGTTATAACCGCAGACGAAAAATCGCTAAAGCCGCGTTAGTGTAGTGATAATAAAATCTGTTAGTTGCTGTACTAAAAATAGTGCTAATTCTGCACCTTAATAATGAAAAAATGATGACAGTGTCACGAACCCGACAATAAACGTGACGGAGTTGACTTTATTTACAGCATGTAAAAAGGAAATAATGCGCGGGGAAAGGAATAATGGAATAAGAATAAGATATTACTGCCAGCTATCATGCAGGTGCGCATCTTATGATGCACACCTGTCGAGCCTCTTAGCGCTCTGCGACCAGGCGGATAAAGTCATCGTCCGCTTTTGCCTTACCGGCGACGGTCGGCTCAGCCACGTCCTCTTTTTCCGGCGCATTAGCTTCGCAAAGGCGACGCAACAGCGCATTCTGCCGCTTTTGCTGATCCAGCAGCGCCTGCAGCAGCTCTATCTGCTCATTCGCCCGCGAACTGGCGCGGTTGACGAAGAACCATAACAACAGACCGACAAGGAGCAGCGCTACGGATACGGCCAGCGATGCCAGATTTAAAATCCCAGGATTTAGTAACTCACTCATTTCACCACCTCAAAGAGAAGGCGTTCATTCTACCACCCACGCCGCAGAAGGAAATCAGTCGTCAGAAAAATGTCTTACCACGGGATAAATTTATTGATAGTGCAAATACCGCTGAAAAACTGTACATCCTGGTCGCACATTACGTTAAGCATCTGAGTCCACAGCAACAGGCAGCCTGCTATGATGACTATCAGTAAAACCCACCGTAATTTTTTCACTCCACTCTCCGCATCAGTACTTTATGTCGCCAGGATAACACGGCCTTCTTAAACCGCGGCTAACTGTATTACGAAAGGCAAGTTTAGGAATCATCGACTTGTTTCAAAACGTGTTCATGTCACAATCACGGCAAGGATCATACAAATAACGAGGCATCAATGCGATTAATCATTCGTACTATTGTCGTGGTGGCTATCTTATGGATTGGCGTATTATTAAGCGGCTATGGCGTATTATTCCACAGTGAAGAAAACGTGGGTGGGTTGGGACTGAAGTGCCAATATCTCACCGCGCGCGGTGTGAGCACCGCACTTTATGTTCATTCCAATAGCGGCGTAATTGGTGTCAGCAGCTGTCCTCTGCTGCGTAAAAGCGCAACCGTGGTTGATAACGGCTAAGACGGCGCCCGGCGACCACGATGTAGCATCGCGGTCGCCACAGGCTTAAGCTATCGCGTCAGAACGGGTAGTCGTTATATCCCATTTGTTCAGAAATCTTGCGCGCCGCCTGGTGCAACATCGCCACATATTCATGCAGACGTTCTTCTGAAAAACGTAGCGTCGGGAAAGAGATACTCAGCCCCGCGATGACCACGCCGAAACGGTCGAATACCGGCACACCAATGCAGCGCAACCCCTCTTCCTGCTCTTCGTTATCTTCGCCGTACCCCTGCTCCCGAACGCCATCCAGTACCTTCAGCAGCTCCTGCGTGCTGGTGATCGTCCGCTCGGTGCTGCGCTTATACTCCACGCCCTCGAGGATCTGCTCCACTTCGCTGCGATCGCGCCAGGCCAGCAGCACTTTGCCGATCGCGGTGCTGTACAGCGGGTTACGGCGGCCAATACGCGAATACATCCGCAGGTTGTACATCGAGTCAATCTTGTGAATGTAGACGATACTGTCTTCATCCAGCGCGCCGAGGTGGATAGTCTCTTTCGTCAGTCGCGAGAGTTCGCGCATCTGAATATCCGCGCTGCGCACCAGGTCGACGTTCTGCAGCGCGCGTGCGCCAAGCTCGAACAGCTTGAGGGTGAGGGAGTATTTCTCAGACTCCCCTTCCTGTGCTACATAGCCCAGTGATTTCATGGTCTGTAAAAAGCGATAAACGGTGCTTTTTGACATCATGACGCGCTGGGACAGTTCGGTAATGCCAATTTCACGCTCTTCACCCAGCGCCTGCAGGATACCAAAAACCTTCAATACTGAAGAGACAGAATCTGGCTGTTTATCCAAATCTGCACCTGCCATTTATCACCTCGTCGTAACTGTTTTATAAAATTTAGAACCGGTTTTTATTATAAATTCGCCGCCCCTGGGCCGCAATCATTCTTCTGCCACTTCGTTACAAATCTGCGACATGCTGCGGATTAATCAATGCTAAACTCATCATTCAAAAAACCGTTTCATTTAAGACTCATATTCACCATGGATAAAAACTCTTCCGATGGCGTGCCGCTGCCGCAACGCTATGGCGCCATTCTGACCATCGTGCTTGGGCTGACCATGGCCGTGCTCGACGGCGCAATCGCCAACGTCGCGCTCCCGACCATCGCCAGCGATCTCAACGCCTCACCGGCGGCGTCAATCTGGATCGTCAACGCCTACCAAATCGCCATTGTCATCGCCCTGCTGCCGCTCTCCTTTCTCGGCGACATGGTCGGCTATCGTCGCATCTATAAGATAGGCCTGGTGGTGTTTATCTTTACCTCGCTGGCCTGCGCCCTGTCGCGCAGCCTCGAAATGCTGACCTTCGCCCGCGTCGCTCAGGGGCTGGGCGGCGCCGCGCTGATGAGCGTGAACACCGCGCTGATCCGCCTGATCTATCCGCAGCGCTTTCTTGGTCGCGGCATGGGCATTAACTCCTTTGTGGTCGCTGTTTCTTCGGCGGCTGGCCCGACTATCGCCGCGGCGATCCTCTCCCTTGCCTCATGGCAATGGCTGTTTTTAATTAACGTCCCGCTCGGGATCGTCGCTTTTGTCCTGGCGATGCGCTTTCTGCCGCCCAACAGCGCCCGCAGCAAAATCATGCGCTTCGATCTGCCGAGCGCCATCATGAACGCCCTCACCTTCGGGCTGCTGATCACCGCCCTGAGCGGTTTCGCCCAGGGGCAGTCCACGCAGCTGGTGCTGGCGGAGGTGGCGGCCATGCTGGTGGTGGGCTTTTTCTTCGTTCGCCGCCAGCTCAAAATGCCCGTCCCGCTGCTGCCGGTCGACCTGCTGCGCATCCCGCTGTTCTCCCTTTCTATCTGTACCTCCATCTGCTCCTTCTGCGCGCAGATGCTGGCGATGGTCTCCTTGCCCTTTTTCCTGCAGTCGATGATGGGACGCAGCGAAGTGGAGACCGGTCTGCTGCTGACGCCGTGGCCGCTGGCGACCATGGTAATGGCGCCGCTGGCTTGCTATTTGATTGAGAAGTGCCACGCGGGGCTGCTGGGGGCCATCGGTCTATTGATTATGGCCTGCGGTCTGTTCGGCCTGGCGCTGCTGCCGTCGGCGCCTTCCGATCTGGATATCATCTGGCGCATGGCACTGTGCGGCGCCGGCTTCGGGCTGTTTCAGTCGCCAAACAACCATACCATCGTTGCCTCGGCTCCGAGCCATCGTAGCGGCGGCGCCAGCGGTATGCTGGGCACCGCTCGCCTGCTCGGCCAGAGCACCGGCGCGGCGCTGGTCGCGCTGCTGTTCAACCTGCTCGGCAACAGCGGTACCCACACCGCCCTGCTGCTGGCCGGTATCCTGGCTACCGTTGCCGCACTGATTAGCGGTCTGCGCGTGACCCAGCCGCGCGCCGCCTGACGGGCAGCAAAAAAAATCCGCAGCGTGCGGGCTGCGGATTTTTGTTTTCAGCGTCAGATGACGAATTACTTCAGATATTCACCGCTACGCAGGGCTTCAATACGCTTATCCAGCGGCGGGTGAGTCATAAACAGCTCGCTCATGGATTTCGCTTTACCGTTGATGCAGAACGCCATCATGCTGCTGGCTTCCTGCGGCTCATAGCTGGTTTTCAGACGCTGCAGGGCAGCAATCATCTTTTCGCGGCCCACCAGACGCGCCGAGCCGGCATCGGCATGGAACTCACGGTAACGCGAGAACCACATGGTGATAATGCTCGCCAGAATACCGAACACCAGCTCCAGCACCGTGGCAACGGCGAAGTAGATCAGCGGGTTACCATTGCTGCTCTCCCCTTCATCTTCCCGGTTGCCGCCGAGGAAACCGGCCGCAATCTGCGCGATTACCCGCGAAATAAAGATAACGAAGGTGTTCACTACCCCCTGAATCAGCGTCATGGTCACCATGTCGCCATTGGCAATATGGCTGATCTCATGGGCAATTACCGCTTCCGCTTCATCACGGCTCATGTTTTGTAACAGCCCGGTGCTGACGGCGACCAGCGAGGCGTCGCGACGCGCGCCGGTGGCGAAGGCATTGATATCCGGCGCGTGATAAATAGCCACCTGCGGCATGGCAATACCCGCCTGCTGCGCCTGTTGTGCAACGGTGTTCATCAGCCAGCGTTCCGTTTCGTTGCGCGGCTGCTCGATCACTTCCCCACCCACAGACTTCAGCGCCATCCACTTCGACATCATCAGCGAAACGATAGAACCACCGAAGCCGAACAGCAGGGCCATAATCAGAAGACCGGTCATGCTGCTGGACTGGATCCCCGTGAGGCTTAACACCAGCCCGAACACAACCATCACTGCCAGGTTCGTCAGCAGGAAAAGCGCGATTCGCATCATAATTTTCTTTTTACCTCAATTTAACAAAACGCACTATGCGATTACCCACATCGTATGGGTCAGGCTGCAATTTTCAACCATCAACCCCCGCTAAGTCACGATAAAAACACAACTTTACATTTTGTAGCATCTTGCTGACAGCGGCTGATCAGGTTGACATTTTGTTAGCTGAGCTGAATGGCGATGACAAAGCGCGCAAAAAAAACGGGCACCTTCTGAGGTGCCCGTTAGTGACTTATTTACTGGCCGGCGGTTCCACTGCCGGGCGCGCTTTTTCAAGATGCGCCAGGTCGACCGCGATGTGGACCGTTTCATCAAGATACGGGTCCGGTTCCTGATAATCCTTCGGCAGATCGTCCAGTTTTTTCAATGGCGGCTTGCCTTCGCGTTTCAGGCGATCGTTAATCCGCGCCAGACGAATCGCATCATCCTCTTCGTTCTCTTTCTCACGCTGGGCGTAGTTCAGAGAGACGATGTTACGCTTGTCTTTCATCGCGTTATAACGGGCAATATCCTTCATGATGTACTGGAACTCCGGATCCTGTGCAATGCGCTCGTCGTGGCGCTTGAGCAGCTCCGGTCCAAACGGGGTCAGATCCCCGGACTTCACATAGGTGGCCGCATTGATACTGTCCCACGGCAGAGCGTTGTCTTCATACTGCTCGCCGGTTTCGCGATCTTCATTCCCGGTGGGCATCATGATATCCGGCGTCACGCCTTTGCGCTGGGTACTGCCGCCGTTAATCCGGTAGAACTTCTGGATGGTGTACTGGACAGAGCCTAACGCCGGCCAGTCCGGACGCAGCATCTGATCGTAGATACGATTCAACGAGCGATACTGCTGTACAGTCCCTTTACCAAAGGTCGGTTCGCCAACGATCAGCGCGCGGCCATAATCCTGCATCGCCGCGGCGAAGATTTCAGACGCCGAGGCGCTAAAGCGGTCAACCAGCACCACCAGCGGCCCTTTGTAATAGACCACGCCATCGTTATCGCTGTCTTCGCGCACCTTGCCATTGTTATCCCGCACCTGCACCACCGGGCCGGACGGAATAAACAGCCCCGAGAGCGATACCGCCTCGGTCAGCGCCCCGCCGCCGTTGCTGCGCAGGTCAATGACGATGCTGCTGACGTTCTGTTTTTCCAGCTTCTGCAGCTGTACTTTCACGTCATCGGTCAGGCCAACGTAAAAGCCCGGAATATCCAGCACGCCGACTTTTTCTTTACCGACGGTTTTCACCGACATCTTCACCGCGCGATCTTCCAGACGGATGCGTTCGCGGGTCAGGGTGACGATACGCGTCTTGGCCCCTTTACCGGCTGGCAGGATCTCAAGGCGCACTTTGCTGCCCTTCGGCCCTTTAATCAGCGCGACAACGTCATCCAGACGCCAGCCGATAACATCGACCATCGGCTTCCCGGTCTGGCCAACGCCAACGATGCGATCGCCGACGCTGATGGCTTTGCTCTTCGCGGCCGGACCGCCCGCCACCAGCGAATTAATGACGGTGTAGTCATCATCCATCTGCAGCACGGCGCCGATCCCCTCAAGAGAGAGGCTCATCTCGGTATTGAACTGCTCGGTATTGCGCGGCGACAGGTAGTTGGTGTGCGGGTCGATTTCGCGAGCGAAGGCGGTCATCGCCAGCGAGAAGACATCTTCACTGTTGGTTTGCGCCAGACGACGGATCGCAAACTTATAGCGACGGGTTAACGTGTCGCGGATCTCTTTATCGTCTTTACCCGCCAGCTTCAGACTTAGCTGGTCAAACTTAACCTTAGCGTCCCACAGCTTATTCAGCTCGGCCTCGTCTTTTGGCCACGGCGCTTTGGAACGGTCAAGATTGAAATTGTCGTTGCCGGTAAAGTCCATCGGACGTTCCAGCACCTTCAGCGCATACTGATAGCGTTCGAAGCGGCGCTGCTGCCCCAGGTTGTAGAGGTCGTAGAAGACGTCCAGTTTCCCGGTGCGCAGTTCGTCGCCGATTTGGTCTTTTTTGGCCGCAAACTTCGCTACATCGCTGGCCAGCAGCACATTGTGGCTGTAATCCAGCAGGTTCAGATAACGGTCAAAAATCTTTGCCGAGAAGGCATTGTCGAGATCGAACTGACGGTAATGAGAGCGGGTAAAGCGCGATGTCACGCGCTCGCTTACCGTCGCGTGCTGCGGCTCTTCTTTCAGCACGGGGATTTGATCTGCGCGGGTTATGTCATCAACGGCAAAAGCATGGCCTGCTAGTGTCAGCAGGCCCGCAAGCGCGGTGATTTTAAAAAATGTGTTCATGCCTGGCCCGGCCTCCGTTTCAGAACACCAGGTGTTCTGCGCGTACAATCATTGACATACCAGAAGTCAGCTGTACACGAACGCCATCTTTGGTGATTTCCAGAACGGTGGCGTCCATTGCGTTATTGCCTGCTTTCACCTTCAGCGCCTGGCCGACGGTCAGAACGGAAACATCCGATACCGGAGTATGACGCTCTTCACGTGGGGCTTTGGCCGCAACAGGACGCGGTTTACGCTGTTCAGCACCTTCTTTACGACGCGGCTGCTGAGGACGCGGTTTACGCTCGCGGCGAACCCCTTCATCCTGCTGGCCTGCGGCCGCGGCGGCTTCGCGTTTTTTCGCCTGCTGGGCAGCGCGCTGCACCTGAACGCGAGCTTTCGCTTCTTCCAGTTGCTGACGCGCATGGGCAATGTGCTGTTCTTCCAGTTCGCCGCATGGGTTGCCGTCGAGATCGACGCGGATTGCGCCGGCTTTTACACCGTACAGATAGCGCCAGCTGGACGTGTAGAGACGTAATGCAGCGCGAAGCTGGGTTTTGCTGAGATTCATCTCACCACCCACTCGCTCAACGAGATCCTGAAAAATTCCGATTTTCAGGGGGCGCGCTTCACCTTCAGCGCTAAAGCACTGCGGGAAACGTTCGGCCAGAAAGGCGATAACTTCTTTACTGCTATTCAACTTAGGTTGATTTTCCATGAAATTTCCTGATTACAACGGACGTAGCCAACAAGCCGCAGGCATGAACAGGCGACATTATAATGACGTCCTCGCTAAATGCTACGTTATCCGTTGATTATCCCACGACACGGGTAAAGATTTTTTGATAATCAGTGGCTGCGATAAGTTTTTCCAGTTGCCCGACCAGCGTGCGCAACCCCTGCTCATCTTCAGCAGTGAAGCGGTTGTACACCGGACTGTCGATATCCAGCACGCCGATAATCTGGTCGTTCACCCGCAGAGGGAAGACAATTTCCGAATTACTGGCGGCATCGCAGGCAATGTGGCCGTCAAAGGCGTGGACATCCTCGACGCGCTGGACCTGGCCTTGCGCCACCGCCGCGCCGCACACGCCGCGCCCGACCGGGATCCGCACACAGGCCAGTTTGCCCTGGAACGGCCCCAGCACCAGGGTATCGCCTTCCAGAAGATAAAAACCGGCCCAGTTGACCTCTGTCAGCCGCTCAAACAACAGCGCGCTGGTATTGGCGATCATCGCCAGAAAACTGGTTTCACCTGCCATTAATGCCTGGAAATCGCGGTTCAGATCCGCGTAAAATTCTGTTTTGCTCATTATATCTTCACTTGGTTGTCTTACTGCCTGATACGTACAGCCTACTAAAATAAGCATTAAATGCGCTTGGGCTCAAGATGAATTCATTCATAGGTTAAGATAGTTAGATACATTCATTCCTGTACGTAATAAATGCCGATAAAAACAACTACCCTGAAACCTGCGAATAAGATGGTTGTGCATGCTGTCAGCACACCCCTTCCCTATACGCATTACCAACGCTGTGCCCAGTGTGACATGCTCTTTCGCCTCCCGGTGCTCAAACGCAACCAAAGCGCCTGGTGCCCACGCTGTCACGCAAAGGTGCGAGATGGCCGCGACTGGTCGCTCACACGTCTGGGCAGCATGGCACTCGCAATGCTGTTGTTAATGCCTTTTGCCTGGTCCGAACCTCTGCTGCGCCTGCACCTGCTGGGGATGCGCATCGATGCCAACGTCCTGCAGGGGATCTGGCAGATGACCGCGCAGGGCGACCCCATTACCGCCGCGATGGTGCTGTTTTGCGCCGTGGTCGCGCCGGTGCTGCTGGTGGTCTCCATCTGCTATCTGTGGCTGGGCAACGTGCTGGGAATGAACCTGCGCCCGGTGCTATTGATGCTCGGCAAGCTCAAAGAGTGGGTGATGCTGGATATCTATCTGGTGGGCATCGGCGTCGCCTCGATCAAAGTGCAGGATTACGCTTTTCTACAGCCGGGCATCGGTCTGGTGGCGTTTATCTCCCTGACACTGTTGAGCATCCTGACGCTTATCCATATGAACGTCGAAGAGCTGTGGGAGCGTTTCTACCCGGAACGCCCGGCGACCCGCGCCGATAATAATCTCCAGGTATGTACCGGCTGCCACTACACCGGCTACCGCGACGCGCGTGGCCGCTGCCGACGCTGCCACACGTCGCTGCATCATCGCCGGCCGCAGAGCCTGCAGCGCAGCTGGGCGGCGCTGATTGCCTCGTTGATTTTCCTCTTACCGGCCAACCTGCTGCCCATCTCCATCATCTACGTCAACGGCGCGCGTCAGGACGACACCATCCTTTCCGGGATTATCTCCCTGGCCAGCAGCAATGTCGCTATTGCCGGCGTGGTGTTCATCGCCAGTATTTTAGTACCATTCACCAAAGTTATAGTGTTATTTACCCTGCTGGTCAGCATACAATTCAAGTGCGAGCAGGGCCTGCGCACCCGCATCCTGCTGCTGCGGTTGATCACCTGGATTGGCCGTTGGTCGATGCTGGATCTGTTTGTTATTTCACTCACCATGTCGCTAATAAATCGCGATCAGCTCCTCGCCTTCACCATGGGGCCGGCGGCGGTTTACTTCGGCGGCGCGGTAATTTTAACTATTCTTGCAGTTGAATGGCTGGACAGCCGCTTACTTTGGGACGCACATGAGTCAGGAAACGCCCGCTTCGCAGACTGAAGCCAGAATAAAAACCAAACGCCGTATCTCGCCATTCTGGCTGCTGCCGGTCATCGCGCTGCTGATTGCCGCCTGGCTTATCTGGACCAGCTTTGACGATCGCGGATCGACGATTACTATCGATTTTCAGTCCGCTAACGGCATCGTGCCGGGGCGGACGCCGATCCGCTATCAGGGGGTGGAAGTCGGCACGGTGCAGGATATCAGTCTCAGCAAAGACCTGAGTAAGATTGAGGTTTCCGCCAGCATCAAGCGCGATATGAAAGATGCGCTGCGCAAAGAGACCCAGTTCTGGCTGGTCACGCCGAAAGCCTCACTGGCTGGCGTATCGGGCCTCGATGCGCTGGTGGGCGGGAACTACATTGGCATGATGCCGGGAAAAGGTGAGCCCGAAGATCACTTTGTCGCCCTCGACACCCAGCCCAAATACCGCATCAACAACGGCGAGCTGATGATCCATCTGCAGGCGCCGGATCTTGGCTCCCTGAACAGTGGCTCGCTGGTCTACTTCCGCAAGATCCCGGTCGGGCGGGTGTATGACTACACCCTGAATGCCAATAACCAGGGAGTGACCATTGATGTGCTGATCGAGCGCCGGTTTACCAACCTGGTGAAAAAAGGCAGCCGCTTCTGGAACGTCTCCGGCGTCAAGGCCGACGTCGGCCTGAGCGGGGCCAAAGTGCAGCTGGAGAACCTGTCCGCGCTGGTGAATGGCGCTATCGCCTTTGACTCCCCCGCCGACTCGCAGGTCGCCTCGCAAAATGATGACTATCACCTGTACGAAGACCTGGCGCACAGCCAGCGTGGCGTGGTGGTCACGTTGGATCTGCCTGACGGCGATGGCCTGAAAGCGGGCTCGACGCCGCTGATGTATCAGGGGCTGGAAGTCGGTCAGTTGAGCAAACTGAATCTTAATCCCGGCGGCAAAGTTACCGGCGAGATGACCGTCGACCCGAGCGTGGTGACGCTGCTGCGGGAGAACACGTTGATTCAGATGAAGAAGCCGAAGCTCTCCCTCGACAACCCCAGCGTCAGCGCCCTGCTCACCGGTAATACCTTTGAGCTGGTGCCCGGCGAAGGCGAACCGCGCAATCATTTCTCGGTGATGCCGGCGGATAAAGCGCTGCTGGATGAGCCCAACGTCGCCACTGTCACGCTTTCGGCGCCGGAGAGCTACGGCATCGACGGCGGTCAGCCGCTGGTGCTGCACGGCGTAAAAGTCGGCCAGGTGCTGGAGCGCAAACTGACGGCTAAAGGGGTAACTTTCCAGGTGGCCATAGCCCCGGAGTACCGCGATCTCATCCGCGGCGACAGCAAGTTTGTGGTTAACAGTCGTCTGGATGTCAAAGTGGGGCTTGACGGTGTGCAGGTGCTGGGCGCCAGCGCCAGCGAGTGGGTGAATGGCGGGATACGCGTGATCCCGGGTGAAAAAGGCGAAATGCAGAGCAGTTATCCGCTGTACGCTAACCTCGAAAAGGCGCAGGAAAACAGCCTCAGCGAAGTGCCGACTACCACGTTAAGCCTGACTGCCGAAACGCTGCCTGACGTTCAGGCCGGTTCGGTGGTGCTGTATCGTAAATTCGCCGTCGGCGAGATCATCGCTGTCAAACCACGCAGGGATGCTTTCGATATCGATCTGCATATCAAGCCGGAGTACCGCTATCTGCTGACCAACAACAGCGTCTTCTGGGCGGAAGGCGGTGCGAAGGTCAAACTTGACGGCAATGGACTCACCGTGCAGGCCTCGCCGCTGGCCCGCGCCATTAAAGGGGCCATCAGTTTTGATAACCTCAACGGCAGCAGCGCCAACGCGCGGTTGAACAACAAACGTATCCTTTACGCCTCGGAAACGGCGGCGCGCGCGGTGGGCGGCCAGATCACCCTGCATGCGTTCGACGCCGGGAAAATGGCGACCGGGATGCCGATTCGTTACCTTGGCATTGATATCGGTCAGATCCAGTCGCTGGAGCTGATCACCGCCAAAAACGAGGTACAGGCGAAAGCGGTGCTCTATCCGGAATACGTCGGCACCTTCGCCCGTGCCGGGACCCGCTTCTCAGTGATCACGCCGCAAATCTCCGCTGCGGGCGTGGAGCACCTGGACACCCTGTTCCAGTCCTATATTAACGTGGAACCCGGTCGCGGCCCGGCGCGACGGGACTTTGAGATCCAGGATACGACGATCAGCGACTCGCGCTATATCGACGGTCTGAACATCGTGGTGGAAGCCCCAGAAGCCGGGTCGCTCGGCATCGGTACGCCGGTGCTGTTCCGCGGGCTGGAAGTGGGGACCGTCACCGGCCTGTCGCTGGGCTCGATGTCCGACCGGGTGATGGTGAAATTGCGTATCAGCAAGCGTTACCAGTATCTGGTGCGCAATAACTCGGTATTCTGGCTGGCCTCGGGTTACAGCCTCGATTTCGGTCTGATTGGCGGGGTAGTGAAAACCGGCACCTTCAATCAGTTTATCCGCGGGGGGATCGCCTTTGCCACACCGCCGGGGACGCCGCTGGCGCCGAAAGCCCAGGATGGCAAGCACTTCCTGCTGCAGGAGAGCGAGCCGAAAGAGTGGCGGGAATGGGGCACCGCCCTGCCGCAGTAGCCCTCCCCCCTTCTCCCGCCGCGGAAAACACCGGGGCGGGAAGATGACAAACCGCACGCCCCGGTGTCCCGCGCCGGGGCGTTTATGCTAAACTGCGCACCCTTTTTTTCTGTGGTGCGCTGCCTGTGGCTGAAAATACTGTCTATTTCCCTGAAGCGTTTCTCGCTCAAATGCGCGCGGCCATGCCTGCGCATCTCTCGTTCGACGACTTTATCGCCGCCTGCCAGCGCCCGCTACGCCGCAGTATTCGCGTCAATACGCTGAAAATCAGCGTCGACGATTTCCTCTCTCTGGTCGCCCCGTATGGCTGGCAGCTGACGCCGGTTCCCTGGTGCGCAGAAGGATTCTGGATCGAGCGGGACAACGACGATGCTCTGCCGCTGGGCAGCACCGCCGAACATCTCAGCGGGCTGTTCTATATTCAGGAAGCCAGCTCGATGCTACCGGTCGCCGCCCTGTTCGCTGATAACCGGCAGCCCGAACGGGTGATGGACGTTGCCGCCGCGCCGGGGTCGAAAACCACCCAGATTGCCGCCCGAATGGGTAACGCGGGCGGCATCCTGGCTAATGAGTTCTCTGCCAGCCGGGTAAAGGTGCTGCATGCCAACATCAGCCGCTGCGGCATCAGCAACGTCGCGCTGACCCACTTCGACGGCCGGGTTTTCGGCGCGGCCTTGCCCGAAACCTTCGACGCCATCCTGCTTGATGCTCCCTGCTCCGGCGAAGGCGTGGTACGTAAAGACGCTGACGCGCTGAAAAACTGGTCGCCGGAGAGCAACCTCGACATCGCCGCCACCCAGCGCGAGCTTATCGACAGCGCCTTCCATGCCCTGCGCCCTGGCGGGACGCTGGTGTATTCCACCTGCACCCTGAACCGCGAGGAAAATCAGTCGGTCATTCAGTGGCTGCTGTCCCGCTACCCACAGGCGGTGGAGATCCTGCCGCTGGGAGATCTGTTTTCCGGCGCGGCCGATGCTTTAACCGCAGAAGGATTTCTGCACGTGTTCCCACAGATCTACGATTGCGAAGGCTTCTTTGTTGCTCGCCTGCGCAAGACAGCGGCGATCGATCCGCTCCCGGCGCCAGGTTATAAGGTCGGTAAATTCCCGTTTGTACCACTGAAGGGACGGGAAGCCGCCGCGGCGACCGCCGCTGCCAGGACCGTTGGGCTGGAATGGGATGCAAGCCATACGCTGTGGCAGCGGGATAAAGAGCTGTGGCTGTTTCCGCAGTCCATGGAACCTCTGTTTGGCAAGGTGCGTTTTTCTCGCATCGGCGTGCGCCTGGCGGAGCTGCACAATAAAGGCTACCGCTGGCAGCATGAGGCGATTATCGCCTTTGCCGCCCCTCAGCACGCCTTCGAGCTGACGCTGGGGGAAGCGGAGGAGTGGTATCGCGGGCGCGATGTCTATCCGCAGACCCCGCCGCAGCAGGATGAAACCATTGTGACCTTCCAGGGCGTCCCGCTGGGCCTGGCCAAGCGGGTTGGTTCTCGTCTGAAGAACAGCTATCCGCGAGAGCTGGTGCGCGACGGAAAACTTTTTGCCGGCAAGGTGTGACGTCGCGCAGAAAATGCGCACTTTTTGACTGGCGGTTTTCGCCCCATTGACTACGCTGAAAAATGACGGCCGCAACTGGTCGTACCACAACTCAGCTGAAAAATGGGGTGAAGCGATGAGTAAAACCAATGTCCGCATCGGCGCGTTTGAGATAGACGATGCCGAACTGCACGGTGACCATCAGGGTGAGCGAACGTTAAGCATTCCCTGCAAATCCGATCCAGATTTATGTATGCAACTTGACGCCTGGGATGCCGATACCAGCGTTCCCGCCATTCTCAATGGCGAACATTCCGTCCTCTACCGTAAACATTACGACCGCCAGTCCGATGCCTGGGTCATGCGCCTAGCCTGACACCAATGAACCCGTCGCCTGAGACGGGTTATTTATTTCCCCGTCCCGCCGTCATCCCCTACACTAAATAGTATGTGAACCCGAGCATGAGGCCAGGATGTTTGCCTTAGTGTTGTTTATTTGCTATCTGGATGGCGGCTGCGAGGACATTGTGGTTGACGTCTACCGCGAGGAAACGCAGTGCATAGTGGCGATGGAAGATCAGCGGATCCGTCACGGCGGCTGCTACCCGATCGAAGATTTTATTGACGGCTTCTGGCAGCCCGCCAGCGAATATAGCGATTTTTAGCCTGCCGACTGCAGCGCCACCAGCGTCAGCGCCCCACCAAACACGGCGCCCGTGTCAATATAGTGTTGGTTATCGTGGTCATAACGCGCCTGAAGCGGCGTATGACCAAACCAGAAATGGTCAGCCCCGGCGATTGCGCCATGACGCCCCGCCAGATGTTCGCTCAGGCGGTGGCGGCTCCATAATACCCGCTTGGGATCCACCGGCTGCTGCCAGTGATAGACCGGCGCCGGATAATCGGCATGAGCGATCACATGCCTCACGTTTGCGCACTCAACTTCAATAATCAACGGCAGCTGCTGACAACGCCACAGCAGCCGGTCAACGTCGGCCCGCTGCTGTGCATGGCTTCGAGCGTACCAGTCGCCGCCGTTCATCTGCCAGAGCGCCATATCCCCGCTCTCCAGTGCCTCCAGCGCCATTTGTTCATGATTTCCCCGCACGGCCCTGAACCAACGACAGCGCACCAGGGCGAGACACTCCGCGCTCTGTGGCCCACGATCGATCAGATCGCCCACCGAGATCAGCAGGTCGGCCCAGGGGTCAAAGCGCAGCTGACGCAGGCGGCCCATCAGCAGCGCAAAGCAGCCGTGCAGATCGCCCATTAGCCAGATATTACGCCAGTCACTGCCATTAATACGTTGATACATATCATTACCTCTCTGCGGTAATTATAGGTAATTCCAGCTCAGGTCCGCCGATTTTTTATTTTCACTTCAATCGATTTTAAACAAACGGCAAATATAGTCGGTCAGGTGATTAAGCTTGCCAGAGGCTCGTTTTAAAATAGGAGGAAATAACAACGAGGTGTTTATCGTGACAGACAATAGCCTGCATTCATCCAGCGTGCTTGCGCCGCGCTCGCATCTTATTGCCGATCTGGTGATGGGCAGATTAACACCTGCACCTATCTGGCGGCAGAAAAATTATCGCTTAAAGTTCTTGCTACGTACCGTATTATTTTATAGCCCGACCAGAGCGATGCTGGAGGCACTTAGCGCCCGGGACGATTTTAATCAGCTGCTGGCTGCGCAGGCAACGCTGCCGGGGAAAGTACACCGTCAGTATCTGACCCGCGATCTCAACGCCTGGCAACGGGCAATGGCGGTGATAAGTCATTATCGCTACATCGACACGCTGCAGGAGTCGCTACTGGCGCATGCCATGACCGCGGTCAATGAGGTCTCGCTGCTAACGCTGGATGGCAAAGATGACAGCCAGTTCACCCTCTCCGCCTCCTCGGCGGGGAAAGCGGAGCGAGAGGGAGAAACCACGCTGTGGTTACGCGACAGCAACCACACCCTGTTAGCCAGTGCCACCTTCAGTGTAACCTGGGATGGCGAAGCCTGGCAATTAAT
>NZ_JBMAXV010000009.1:0-151692 GCF_048589245.1 Klebsiella sp. 10982 | reverse complement strand
AGGGAGCCACGGTTGATGAGAGCTTTGTTGTAGGTGGACCAGTTGGTGATTCTGAACTTTTGCTTTGCCAAGGAATGGTCTGTGTTGTCGGGAGGATGCGTGATCTGATCCTTCAACTCAGCAAAAGTTCGATTTATTCAACAAAGCCATTTTCGGCCGCGATGATAACGATCTGCTGCTGGCGGCGAAGGGGATTGCCCAGGGCAATATTCTGTTCCGCGGCGACAGCGTCACCGTGGACGGCATCAAAACCCTGCAGCCGCGTCAGCCTTACGATGCGCCAAACTGGGTGCGCACCGACCGCTCGGTCACCTTTGCTGAACTGAAAACCTATGAGCAACAGCTGCAGTCCAGCGGCCTGGTGCCGGATGCCATCACCGTGGCGCTTAACCTGCCGCCGGATCTCTATCTGCTGCGGGCCAACGGCATCGATATGGATCTGAAATACCGCTACACCATGCCGCCGGTGAAGGACAGCTCGCGGATGGATATCAGCCTCAACGACCAGTTCCTGCAGTCGTTCAGCCTTAACAGCTCCCAGGACGTGAACAAACTGATCCTGCGCCTGCCGGTGCTGCAGGGGCTGCTGGACGGCAAATCGGAGGTCACCATCCCCGCGCTGCGTCTTGGGGCGGTCAACCAGCTGCGCTTTGACTTCCAGTATATGAACCCGATGCCCGGCGGCTCCATCGACAACTGTATTACCTTCCAGCCGGTGCAGAACCACGTGGTGATCGGCGACGATTCGACCATCGACTTCTCGAAGTATTATCACTTTATCGCCTTGCCGGACCTGCGCGTCTTCGCCAATGCGGGCTTCCCTTACAGCCGTATGGCGGACCTCTCCGACACGCTGGTAGTGGTGCCGAAGGCGCCGACCCAGGGGCAGGTAGCGACGCTGCTGCAGGCCCTGGGCGGCATCGGGGCGCAGACCGGTCTGGCGGCGATTAATCTGAAGATGACCGACGATGGCACCCAGATCAAGAACAAAGATGCGGATCTGCTGCTGATCGGCGCGATCCCGTCGTCCCTCAAGGACGATACCAAAATCAACCTGCTGGTCGAGGCGACCAAAAGCTGGGTGAAAATGCCGATGCGCCACTATGACCTGGCGAGCATTTATCCCGACGATGAGGCCCGCACGCCCAATACCCGCACCGACATTACCTCTTCCGGGCCGATGGCGGCGGTGATTGGCTTCCAGTCGCCGTATAACGATCAGCGCAGCGTGGTGGCCCTGCTGGCCGACAGCCCGCGCGGTAATGAACTGCTGACCAACGCCCTCAACGACAGCGGTAAGCGGGCGGCGATGTTTGGGTCGGTGGCGGTGATCCGCGAGTCCGGCGTCAACAGCCTGCGGGTGGGGGATATTTACTACGTGGGTCATCTGCCCTGGTTCGAGCGCATCTGGTTCGCGCTCTCTAACCACCCGATACTGCTGGCGATCTTCGCCGCCATCAGCATTGTGCTGCTGGCATGGGTGCTGTGGCGCATGCTGCGCATCATCAGCCGCCGCCGTCTTAGCCTGGATGATGAGTAAACCATGATGAAAGTTCTTTGTGGCGCGGTGCTCTCGGCGCTGCTGCTGGCGGCGGGCCAGGTGGGCGCCGCCTGCCAGTGGCCCGCCTGGGAGCAGTTTAAACAAGCGTACGTCAGCGCCGAGGGGCGGGTGATTGACCCCAGCGATGCGCGCAAAATCTCCACCTCCGAAGGGCAGAGCTATGGCCTGTTTTTCGCCCTGGCGGCCAACGATCGCGCGGGGTTCGACAAACTGCTGACCTGGACGCAGAACAACCTGGCGGAAGGCGATCTGAAACAACATTTGCCGGGCTGGCTGTGGGGCAAAAAGGACGATGAGCAGTGGACCCTGCTGGACAGCAACTCGGCGTCCGACTCGGATCTGTGGATAGCCTGGGCGCTGCTGGAGGCGGGCCGCCTGTGGCAACAGCCGCAGTACACCGAGACCGGTAAAGCCCTGCTGGCGCGGATTGTCGCTGAAGAGACGGTGGCGGTGCCGGGCCTCGGCACGATGCTGCTGCCGGGAAAAGTCGGTTTTGCCGATGACAGCGGCTGGCGGTTTAACCCCAGCTATCTTCCGCCGCAGCTGGCCACCTACTTTGTGCGTTTTGGCGCGCCGTGGCCCGCTCTGCGCGACAGTAACCTGCGCCTGCTGCTGGAGACCGCGCCGAAAGGCTTTACCCCGGACTGGGTGCGCTATGAGAAAGGGAAAGGCTGGCAGCTGAAAACCGAAAAGCCGCCGATCGGCAGCTATGACGCGATTCGCGTCTACCTGTGGGTGGGCATGCTCCATGATGGCGATAAGCAGAAAGCGCGTTTGCTGCAACGCTTCGCGCCGATGGCGGCGCAGACCACGAAGCAGGGGGTACCCCCGGAGAAAGTGAATATCGCCACCGGCAAAACCAGCGGTCAGGGGCCAGTGGGCTTCTTCGCGGCGATGCTGCCGTTTTTACAGGACGACGAGGCCCGGTCGGTGCAACGCCAGCGCGTCGCCGATAACTATCCCGGCGCGGATGCCTACTACAGCGCGGTTCTGACGCTGTTTGGCCAGGGTTGGGATCAACACCGTTTTCGTTTCACGGCGAGTGGCGAATTACAACCTGACTGGAACCAGGAATGCGCAAGCTCTCACTAAGTTTACTCACGCTGTCCCTCGGCGTTGCGCTGCAGCCGTTAGCGCAGGCGGCGACGACGCCTGCCCAGGAGCATCTGCTGGAGCAGGTGCGCCTCGGCGAGGCCAGCAATCGTGAAGACCTGGTGCGCCAGTCGCTGTACCGTCTGGAGCTGATTGATCCCAACAACCCGGAGCTGATTGCCGCGCGGATGCGCTATCTGCTGCGTCAGGGGGATGCCGCCGGGGCGCAAAAAGAGCTGGAACGACTGACGAAGCTGGCGCCGGACTCCCCGGAGCTGAAGGCGTCGCGCAATGAGATGAAAAGCAACACCGGCGAGGGCCGCCAGGCGCTGCAGCAGGCGCGACTGCTGGGCGTGGCCGGGAAGGTCGATGAAGCCATCGCCGCCTATGAAAAACTGTACGGCGGCGTACCGGATGACGTTGACGTCGCCATTGAATACTGGACGCTGGTGGCGCGCCTGCCGGCCCGCCATAGCGAAGGCGTCAGCCAGTTGAAAAAACTGAACGCCAGCGCGCCGGGCAACGTCAGCCTGCTGACTTCGCTGGCGAAGCAGATGTTCGCCGATAACAAACCGCAGGAGGGGTTCGCCTATCTGGCGGAGATGGCCCGATCGGCCTCGGGACGCGGTATCGCCGCCGATATGTGGTTCAGTGAGGTGAAAAGCATGCCGGTGAGTAAGGCCAGCGTGCAGGCGTTGCAGCAATTTCTTCTGCAGTTTCCCACCGGCTCGGTGGCGGCGAACGCCCGCGTTCTGCTCGACCAACAGCAGGCGCAGCTGCAGGATCCGACTTTCCGCGCCCGCTCGGAAGGGCTGGCGGCGGTCAAGTCCGGGAATACCACGCAGGCGGTCGCGGATCTGCAGAAAGCCGTTCAGGCCGACAGCCGCGACAGCGACGCGGTGGGCGCTCTCGGCCAGGCCTATTCCCAGCGCGGCGACCGCGCGCGGGCAGTGGCGCAGCTCAGTAAAGCGATTGCCATGGACCCTGACAGCCCGAACCGCGGCAAGTGGGACAGCCTGCTGCAAACTAACCGCTACTGGCTGCTGATAAAGCAGGGGGATAACGCCCTGAAAGCCGGCCAGCTTTCGCAGGCGCAGAACTATTATGCCCAGGCGCAGCGGGTCGATCGCACCGACAGCTATGCCGTGCTGGGGCTGGGGGATGTCGCGGCGGCGCGCAAAGAGGCGGCGGCGGCGGAGCGCTATTACCAGCAGGCGTTGCGCCTGGATCGCGGCAATAACCTGGCGGTGCGCGGCCTGGCCAACCTCTATCGCGCCGAATCGCCGGAGAAAGCCAGCGCCTGGATCGCCGGCCTCCCTCCCGCTCAGCGGCGCAGTATCGATGATATTGAGCGCAGCCTGACTAACGACCGGCTGGAGAAACAGGCGCAGGCTCTGGAGAGCCAGGGCAACTGGGCGCAGGCGGCGGAAGTTCAGCGTCGGCGCCTGGCGCTGGATCCGGACAGCGTCTGGATAACCTACCGTCTGGCGCGGGATCTGGTCAGCGCCGGCGAACGCCAGGAGGCCGACGCGCTGATGCGGACGATGGTCAACCGCCAGCCGCAGGACGCCGAACGGGTCTACGCCTCGGGACTCTACCTGTCGGGGAACGACCAGGACGATCTGGCTCTGGCGCAAATCGCCGCTCTGCCGCGCAGCGCGTGGACGGATAACATTCGTGAACTCGAAGCGCGTCTGCAAAGCGACCGGGTGCTGCGCCAGGCCAACCAGCTGCGCGACAGCGGCGACGAAGCGCAGGCGATCGCCCTCATCAAACGGCAGCCCGCCTCGGTGCGCTATGATCTGACGCTGGCCGACTGGGCGCAGCAGCGCGGAGACAGCCAGACGGCGATTGCCGACTATCAGCGGGTGCTGCGTCAGGAGGCCGACAACGGCGATGCGCGCCTCGGCCTTGCGGAAGTCTACCTGGCCGAGGGCGATAAACCGGCCGCCCGGGCGCAGGTCATGCAGCTGAAAGGCGCAGAGACCGAATCCATGAACATGCAGCGGCGGGTGGCGCTGGCGCGAGCTGGCCTTGGCGATACCGCTGACGCGCAACGGATTTTTAATCAGATTGTGCCGCAGGCGAAGGCGCAGCCGCCCTCGATGGAGAGCGCGCTGGTGCTGCGCGATGCCGCGCGCTTTGCCACCCAGAGCGGGGCGCCGCAGCAGGCGCTGACGCACTACCGGGAAGCGATGGTGGCCTCCGGCATTACCCCCGCGCAGCCGCAGGATAACGATACTTTTACGCGGCTGACGCGCAACGACAGCCATGATGACTGGCTGAAGCGTGGGATCCGCAGCGATGCCGCCGACCTTTATCGTCAGCAGGATCTGAACGTCACCCTGGAACATGACTTCTGGGGTTCCAGCGGCACCGGCGGCTATTCCGACCTGAAGGCGCATACCACCATGCTGCAGGTGGATGCTCCGCTGGCGGATGGCCGGATGTTCTTCCGCACCGACCTGGTCAATATGGATGCCGGCAGCTTTTCCACCCACAGCGACGGGAGCTACTCGCCCAGCTGGGGCACCTGCGGGGAGATCGCCTGTACCAGCGGCAGTAAAAATCAGACCGACAGCGGGGCCAGCGTGGCGGTCGGCTGGAAGAATGACACCTGGAGCGGGGATATCGGCACCACGCCGATGGGCTTCAATGTCGTCGATGTGGTGGGGGGGCTGAGCTACAGCAGCGACGTCGGGCCGGTGGGGTACACGGTCAACGTCCACCGGCGGCCTATCTCCAGCTCGCTGCTCTCCTTTGGCGGGCAGAAGGACAGCAGCAGCCATACCGGCGCCACCTGGGGCGGCGTCCGCGCCGACGGCGGCGGCCTGAGCCTGAGCTACGATCGCGGGGAGGCTCACGGCATCTGGTCCTCGCTGGGCGCCGACTCGCTGACCGGTAAAAACGTGGCGGATAACTGGCGTGTGCGCTGGATGACCGGGTACTACTACAAGGTCATCAACGAGAATAATCGTCGCGTCACCGTCGGCCTCAACAATATGATCTGGCACTACGACAAAGATCTCAGCGGCTACACCCTCGGCCAGGGCGGCTATTACAGCCCACAGGAGTATCTCTCGTTCGCCGTGCCGGTGACCTGGCGTCAGCGCACCGAGAACTGGTCCTGGGAGCTCGGCGGGTCGGTATCATGGTCCCATTCGCGCACCCAGACGCAGGCCCGCTATCCGCTACTGAACCTGATCCCGTCTGACTATCGCCAGCGCGCCAGCCAGCTGACGGAGGAGGGGAGCAGCAGCCAGGGATTCGGTTACACTGCCAGAGCGCTGGTGGAGCGGCGGGTGACCAGCAACTGGTTTGTCGGCGCCGCGGTCGATATTCAGCAGGCGAAGGATTACACCCCAAGCCATGCGCTGCTGTACGTTCGCTATTCGGCGGCCGGCTGGCAGGGGGATCTGGATATGCCGCCCCAGCCGCTGGTGCCCTACGCCGACTGGTAGCAGAATAGACTGAATTACATGACAGAGCGCCACTCTAAAGCGCGCTTCGCGTATACTCGTGAGGCGTTGCCCACCGTCGGCCGCCGGGTAGACTTCCCGGCGTCTGCGCCACCGCGCGGAAATATCCCGTCACTTCATCCCTCGCGGGCGTGGGCGAAGGATTTAAGTATATAATCAGCCTGAAATGACCGGGATTGAAGGATTGATACCGGGTATGCATTCAGTATCAGTGGAGAACACCGTTGCGCGTCAGCCGTTCACTTACAATCAAACAGATGGCGATGGTCGCGAGCGTGTCCATGGCCTTTGTATTGGTTTTTTGCACTATTTTGCTGTTTCACTTTGTGCAACAGAGTCGCTTTACCACGGCCACGCAGTTAGAAAGTATCGCGCGATCCGTTCGCGAACCGCTGTCTGCGGCTATTCTGAAAGCCGATATTCCGGAAGCGGAAGCCATTTTAAGCCGTATCCAGCCTGCTGGCATCGTCAGCCGGGCGGACGTGGTATTGCCGAACCAGTTCCAGGCGCTGCGGATGCGGTTTATCCCCGAGCGGCCGGTGCCGGTGACCGTCACCCGGCTGTTTGAGCTGCCGGTGCAGATTTCGCTGCCCATTTATTCGCTGGAGCGGCCGGCCAACCCGCAGCCGCTGGCCTATCTGGTGCTGCAGGCCGACTCCTATCGCATGTATAAATTCGTCATGAGCGCCCTTGCCACGTTAGTGACTGCTTACTTACTTCTGGTGCTGATGCTGACGGTGGCGCTCACCTGGTGCATCAACCGGCTGATGGTTCGCCCTCTGCGGCGTATCGCCCGCGAGCTGAACGATCTCTCCCAGCAGGAGCGTCTTGGCCATCAGCTGACCCTCCCGCGCCTGCACCATGACGACGAGATCGGTATGCTGGTGCGCAGCTATAACCGCAACCAGCAGAGCCTGGTCCGCCAGCATGATGAGCTGTCCATCCAGTCGACCCGCTTCCCGGTCTCCGAGCTGCCGAATAAAGCCTTTTTGCTGGCGATGCTGGAGCAGACGGTGGCCCGCCCGCAGAGCGCCGCGCTGATCGTCGTCGCCTGTGAAACCCTGCAGGACGCCGCCGGGGTCCTCAAGGAGAGTCAGCGCGAAATGCTGCTCCTGACGCTGGTGGAGAAGCTGCGGGCCGCGATCCCGCCGCAGATGGTGCTGGCTCAGGTGAGCGGGTATGACTTCGCGATTCTCGCCGATGGCCTCGCCGAACCGTGGCAGGCGGTAACGTTAAGTAAGCAAGTGCTCACTATTATTAATGAGCGTTTACCGCTGCATGGGCTGCAGCTGCGGCCCTACGCCAGCGTCGGGATCGCCATGTTCCACGCCGGGCTCAGCGCCGAGCAGTTTTACCGGCGCGCGGTGTCGGCCGCTGTCACCGCACGACGTAAAGGCAAAAACCAGATCGAGTTCTTCGATCCCGAGCAGATGGAAAAGGCTCAGCGCCGCCTGATGGAAGAGCACGACATTATGACCGCGCTCGATAACCAGCAGTTCGCTATCTGGCTGCAGCCGCAGGTGGCCTGCGCCAGCGGCGAGATCTGCGGCGCCGAGGTGCTGCTGCGCCAGCGGCAGGCGGATGGCAGCTGGTCGCTACCGCCGTCGCTGATTGCGCGCATTGAGTCCTGCGGACTGATTATCCCGGTCGGCTACTGGGTGATGGAAGAGGCCTGCCGCCAGCTGGCGGCCTGGCAAAGTCAGGGGATTATGCTGCCGCTGTCGGTCAATGTTTCCCTGCTCCAGCTGCTGGAGCATGACCGTGGCGAGGAGATGCTGAAGCTGATCGCCCGCTACCGCATCGCGCCGGGCACCCTGATCCTCGAAGTGACGGAGAGCTGCCGGATGGACGATCCGCAGGATGTGATGGCCCGGTTGCGCCCCCTGCGCGAGGCTGGGGTGCAAATTGCGCTGGATGATTTTGGCATGGGTTATGCCGGGTTGCACCAGCTGCAGCAGATGAAGGCCCTGCCGGTGGATATTCTGAAAATTGATAAAGTCTTCATCGACATGCTGCCGGAGGATACCAGCATGGTGCCGGCGATGATCCAGCTCGCACGCGGTCTGTCGCTGCGTATCGTGGCCGAAGGGGTGGAGAACGACGCCCAGTACCGCTGGTTGCAAGCCGCTGGCGTCGAGGTGCTCCAGGGCCATCTTTTCGGTTGCGCTTTGCCGCAGGAGACATTCAGCGCGCGCTATTTATCCCCGCGCCGGGAGGATGCAAATTTGTAAATGTTTTGTTGACTTGTGCGAGTCAGCTCAAAGATTTTAACAATCGTGTTGCACTTTCGGCGTTAGTTATTTCTGAAATGTTTCCAGGGTGTTATTTTTAAGCCACAGAAGACAAATACCCCTTCTTGCTCTGTGGTTATTCCCAAAGGACACCCTATGAAAACCTCTATCTTTAAAAGCCTCTATGTCCAGGTGCTGACGGCCATAGCGATCGGTATTCTGCTGGGCCATTTTTACCCGGAACTGGGCGCGCAAATGAAACCCTTCGGCGATGCCTTCGTTAAGCTGATTAAAATGGTGATTGCTCCGGTTATCTTCTGTACCGTCGTGACGGGGATCGCCGGGATGGAGAGTATGAAAGCCGTCGGCCGTACCGGGGCGGTGGCACTGCTCTATTTCGAAGTGGTCAGCACCATCGCGCTGATTATCGGTCTGATTATTGTCAACGTGGTGCAGCCGGGCGCTGGCATGAACGTTGACCCGTCGACGCTCGATGCGAAAGCGGTGGCGGTGTACGCTGAGCAGGCGAAAGACCAGGGGGTGGTGGCCTTTTTACTGGATGTGATCCCGGGCAGCGTCATCGGCGCCTTCGCCAGCGGCAACATTCTGCAGGTGCTGCTGTTCGCCGTCCTGTTTGGTTTTGCCCTGCACCGTCTGGGCAGCAAGGGCCAGCTGATTTTCAACGTCATTGAAAGTTTCTCCCAGGTCATCTTCGGCATCATCAATATGATTATGCGCCTGGCGCCGATCGGTGCCTTCGGGGCCATGGCCTTTACCATCGGGAAATATGGCGTCGGCACCCTGGTGCAGCTGGGGCAGCTGATTATCTGCTTCTATATCACCTGTATCCTGTTCGTGGTGGTGGTGCTGGGGAGCATCGCCCGGGCCACCGGCTTCAGCATCTTCAAATTTATCCGCTATATCCGTGAAGAGCTGCTGATTGTGCTGGGGACCTCCTCATCAGAATCGGCGCTGCCGAGAATGCTCGACAAGATGGAGAAGCTGGGCTGCCGTAAATCGGTGGTGGGCCTGGTGATCCCGACCGGCTATTCGTTCAACCTCGATGGCACCTCTATCTATCTAACCATGGCTGCGGTCTTTATCGCTCAGGCGACCAACAGCCATATGGATATTTTCCATCAGATCACCCTGCTGGTGGTGCTGCTGCTCTCCTCGAAAGGGGCGGCAGGGGTAACCGGCAGCGGCTTCATCGTGCTGGCGGCAACCATCTCGGCCATTGGGCATTTGCCGGTAGCTGGCCTGGCGCTGATCCTCGGTATCGACCGCTTTATGTCCGAAGCCCGTGCGCTGACCAACCTGGTGGGTAACGGTGTTGCCACCGTAGTGGTGGCCAAATGGGTCAAAGAACTGGATGCCAAACAGATGGATGATGTTCTGAATAACCGTGTTCCAGCGAACAAATCGCACGAATTATCCTCTTAAATCCTCCTCTTAGGCCCGTACTCCCTTGCTGGAGTACGGGCTCCTGCGCATAATTAGAGGTCATTTCCGTTCAGCGGAAATGATACGAAATGATTATTTTACGTTGTCATGCGACATTTTCGTCTCCGTGTGGTCTAACCGACGTATTTCACTCTCACTTTTTTCGGCAGCCCGTCAGTGGGGTGCTGTTGTAACCAGGAATGTTCATCAGGGGTTCACATGCAGGGCACAACAATTAAACTCTTAACGGGCGGTTTGCTGATGGTAGCGGCGGTCGGTTATGTGCAGGCAGAAGCGCTCCAGCCTGATCCGGCCTGGCAACAAGGGACCTTAGCGAATGGTTTGACGTGGCAGGTACTGGCCACGCCGCAGCGTCCCAGCGACCGTATTGAAGTCCGTCTGTCCGTGAATATTGGCTCGCTGAGCGAAAGCACTCAGCAGAGCGGTTTTAGCCGCTTTATTCCCCGCCTGGCGTTGACGCAAAGCGGCAGCCTGCCGACGATGCAGGCGCGCTCTTTATGGCAGCAGAGTATTGACCCGAAGCGTCCTCTGCCGCCGGCCATCGTCTCCTACGATTTCACGATGTTTAATCTCAGCCTGCCCAATAACCGCAACGATTTGCTGAAAGAGGCGCTGAGCTGGCTGGCGGACGCCAGCGGTAAGCTGACCATTACGCCTGAAACGATCAACCATGCGCTGCAGGGCGGCGACATGGTGGCGACCTGGCCGCTGGATACCAAAGAGGGCTGGTGGCGCTATCGCCTGAAAGGGTCCACCATGCTGGGCCATGACCCCGCCGCGCCGCTGAAGCAGCCGATCGACGTGGCGCAGCTGAAAGACTTTTATCAAAAATGGTACACCCCCGACGCCATGACGCTGATCGTGGTGGGGAATGTCGACAGCCGCAGCGTTGCCGAGCAAATCAATAAGACCTTCGGCGATCTTAAGGGTAAGCGGGAAACCCCCGCAGCGGTGCCGACCTTATCGCCGCTGCCTACCGTGCCGGTCAGCATCATGACCAACGCGGTGCGTCAGGACAAACTGTCCATCATGTGGGATGCGCCATGGCAGCCGATCCGCGACTCCGCGGCGCTGCAGCGCTACTGGCGTGACGATCTCGCCCGTGAAGCGCTGTTCTGGCACGTGCAGCAGAGCCTGAGCAAAAATAACGTGAAGGATATTGGCCTTGGCTTTGACTGCCGGGTGCTATATCAGCGCGCGCAGTGCGCCATCAACATCGATTCCCCGGGCGAGCGCCTGAACAACAACCTGAGCGTGGTTTCGCGCGAGCTGGCGAAAGTGCGGGACAACGGGCTGCCGCAGGAGGAGTTTGACGCGCTTATCGCTCAGAAAAGCCTCGAGCTGCAGAAGCTGTTTGCCACCTATGCGCGCACTGACACCGACATTCTGATGAGCCAGCGCATGCGCTCCCTGCAGAATCAGGTGGTGGACATCGCGCCGGAGCAGTACCAGAAGCTGCGTCAGGAGTTCCTCAACTCCCTGACGGTGGACATGCTGAACCAGTATCTGCGCCAGCAGCTCTCGCAGGACATGGCGCTGGTGCTGCAACAGCCGAAGGGCGAACCGGAATACAATATGAAGGAACTGCAGGCCACCTGGGAAAAACTGATGGCGCCGAATCCGGCGGCCACGGCGGCTAGCGGCAGCGCCGATACGGTTGACGCCCACAGCGAGGCCAGCGACATCCCGCCGGGGCAGTAACCTAACGCCTCTCCGGCGCGCCAGCGGCGGCCGGAGAGCGCTTTGTGCGGAGAATTACTGCGGCATCGCTTCCCGCGGGATGATCGCCCCGCGATACTGGATCACCGTGCTGGCGGTCAGGTGTCCGCGTCTGGCGGCGGATTCGGCATCGCCGCCGGTCAGGCGAACGGCCAGGTAGCCGGCGCTGAAGGAGTCTCCGGCGGCGGTGGTATCCACCACCTTCTCTTTGGCCAGCCTGACGGCCGGCACTTCCCGCAGCGGTTGCCCGCTAACCGAGACCAGGCAGGCATCCGCGCCGCGCTTCACCACCACCTCTTCCACGCCGGCGGCGTGGGTGCGGGCGATCACCTCAGCAACCGGTTTTTCTCCCCACAGCGCGTCTTCATCATCGAGGGTCAGAAACGCGATATCGGTGCAGGCGAGCATCTCCTGATAGACCTGCTGCGTTTCCGCCTGGCTGGCCCACAGGCGCGGACGATAGTTGTTGTCGAAGATCACCTTGCCGCCGTTGGCGCGGCACTCACGCAGCAGCGTGAACAGCTTGTCGCGGCTGGCCGGGCTGAGAATGGCGAGACTGATGCCGCTCAGATAGAGATAGTCGAAAGTGGCCAGCTCTTCGCAAATCGCCGCCGCGCGATCGCTCTCCAGCCAGAACTTTGCCGCCGCCTCGTTGCGCCAGTAGTAGAAGGTGCGCTCGCCGGTATCATCGGTTTCAATGTAATACAGCCCCGGCAGGCGGTCGGCCATCCGCTGGATAAGATCGGTGTTGACGTTTTCCTGTTGCCAGCTGTCGAGCATCTGCTGGCTGAACGCATCGGTTCCCAGGGCGGTGACGTAGTGGACGCTCAATGCGCTGGCATCCGTCTGCCGCGCGATATAGACCGAGGTGTTTAAGGTATCGCCGCCAAAGCCGCGGTTAACGGCCCCGTTTTTCTCTGACAGCTCAATCATGCATTCGCCAATAACGGCAATTTTTTTAGACATAGCCAGAACCTGCAATGGAATCGATATAAGCGCTAGTGTGCGCTGCGCTGTTTTGCTGGTCAATCATATTAAAACATCGTTCCATTATTTTTTTGACCTGACGCGCGTAATGTGACGAAAAGCGCATTTCCAGGAGAAACGCTGCTTTTTGACTATATTCAGGACTGACGTGATGCAAAAGGAGCGCAGTAGGGATGAGCAGAACCCGTAAAACGTTGGTGATCATCACAGGAACGATACTGTTGCTGATCGTTCTTTTCTTCATTGTGCTGGCCACCTTTGACTGGAACCGGCTAAAGCCGACGATCAATCAGAAAGTCTCCGCCGAGCTTAACCGCCCGTTCGCCATCCGCGGCGATCTCGGCGTGGTCTGGGAGCGGCAGCCGGAAGAGCGCGGCTGGCGCAGTTGGGTGCCGTGGCCCCATGTGCACGCGGAGGATATCGTGCTGGGCAACCCGCCGACCATTCCCCAGGTGACGATGATCCACCTGCCGCGGGTGGAGGCGACGCTCGCCCCGCTGGCGCTGCTGAGCAAAACGGTGTACCTGCCGTGGATCAAGCTGGAACAACCCGACGTGCGGCTGATCCGCCTGGCGGAAGACAACAATAACTGGACCTTTCAGCTGGCTGGCGATCAGCGTGCGTCGGGCGACAGCGCCCCCTCCAGCTGGTCCTTTCGCCTCGACAATATTCTCTTTGATCGCGGGACTATCGCCATTGATGACAAGATCACCCGCAGCGATATCACCATCCTCGTCGATCCCCTCGGCAAACCGCTGCCGTTCAGCGAAGTGACCGGCACGAAGGATCGGCATAGCGCGGCGAAACCAGGTGACTATGTCTTTGGCCTGTCGCTAAAGGGGCGCTACAAGGACCAGCCGGTCACCGGTAACGGTAAAATCGGTGGCATGCTGGCCCTGCGCAGCGCAAGCACCCCTTTCCCATTGCAGGGCGACTTCCATTCCGGCAACACCCGGGTGGCGTTCAGCGGCACGGTCAGCGACCCGCTCAACGTCGGCGGCATTGACCTGCGGCTGAAATTCGCCGGCGACTCGCTGCGCGATCTCTACGACCTGACCGGCGTTCTGCTGCCCGAGACACCCTCGTTCTCTACCGACGGGCGCTTGCGCGCCGACTTTAAGCAGAAAAACCGCATGCGTTTTGACTATCAGGATTTTAACGGCCGGATTGGCGATAGCGACATTCATGGCTCCCTGACCTATACCACCGGCAAACCGCGGCCGAAACTCAGCGGCGATATGGAGTCAAAGCAGCTGCGACTGGCGGACCTTGGGCCGTTAATCGGCGTCGACTCCGGCAAAGGGACGAAGAAAAGCGCTTCGCGCCAGGCGGGTGACCGGCCGCAGCCGGCGGGTAAAGTGCTGCCGGCGGACCGCTTTGAAACCGACAAGTGGCAGGTGATGGATGCCGATGTGCGCTTTAAAGGCCGGAGAATTGAGCACGGCGGCACTCTGCCAATCAGCGACCTGTCGACCCATGTGATCCTGGAGGATGGTGACCTGCGCCTGCAGCCGGTGCGCTTTGGCCTGGCTAACGGGTCGATTGCCGGCAGCGTACACCTGCAGGGCGATAAAAAGCCGCTGCAGGGTGAGGCCAATCTGCAGGCGCGACGGCTGAAGCTGAAGGCGCTGATGCCGAACGTCGAGATGATGCAGAAAACCCTCGGCGAGATGAATGGCGATGTCCAGCTGCGCGGCAGCGGCAACTCGGTGGCGGCCCTGCTTGGCAACAGCAACGGTAACCTGAAGCTGCTGATGAACGACGGCCTGATCAGTCGCAACCTGATGGAAATCCTCGGCCTTAACGTCGGTAACTACCTGATTGGCCAGATTTTTGGCGATGAGGAGGTTCGGGTAAACTGCGCGGCGGCCAATATCGACGTGACCAACGGCGTCGCCCGGCCGCAGATTTTTGCCTTCGATACGGAAAACGCGCTGATCAATGTGACCGGGACCGCCAGCTTCGCCTCCGAGCAGCTGGACCTGACCATCGATCCGGAAAGCAAAGGTTTCCGGGTGATCACCCTGCGTTCCCCGCTGTATGTTCGGGGCACCTTTAAATCGCCGCAGGCGGGGGTGAAGGCCGGGCCGCTGATTGTCCGCGGCGCGGTAGCGGCGGCGCTGGCGACCCTGGTGACGCCGGCTGCTGCCCTGCTGGCGCTGGTCTCTCCGGCGGAGGGCGATAGCAACCAGTGCCGGACCATTTTGTCGCAGATGAAAAAATAAAGTAGGGAAGAACCCTGACGCCAGCGGCGTCAGGGCGCAGGATCACAACGACTGGTGGCGGGTCTCGTGGGTCAGCAGCAGGGCGATCAGCGTCAGCGCCGCCATCGCCGCCAGATAGGTGCCGACCGCCGCGAGGCCGTAGTTGCCCTGCAGCCAGGCGGCAATGTACGGGGCGACCGAGGCGCCAAGAATCGACGACACGTTATAGGAGAACGACGCGCCGGTGTAGCGCACTTCCGTCGGGAACAGCTCCGGGAGCAGCGCGCCCATCGGGCCAAAGGTCAGTCCCATCAGGCTTAAGCCCAGCAGCAGGAAGGCGAAGACCAGCAGCGGGTTACCGGAACCCAGCAGCGGTTTAAAGGCGAACAGGGCGAACAAAATAATCATCGTGGTGATGACAATCATGCTCTTGCGCCGGCCAAAAGCGTCCGCCAGCAGGCCGGCGATCGGCACCATCACGCCAAAGCCAATCACCGCCATCATCAGCATCCACAGCACTTCGTTACGCGGCAGGCCCAGGCCATTCGGCGCGGCGCCGGTGCTGAAGGTCATCGAGTAGACGGTCATGATGTAGAACAGGGTATAGGTGGCCAGCATAATGAAGGTGCCCAGCACCGTCACGCGGACGTGTTTGGTCAACAGGGTACCCAGCGGGATTTTGACCTGTTTTTTCGCCGCCGCTACTTTGGCGAAGACCGGTGTTTCATGCAGCGAGACGCGAACATACAGACCGATGATCACCAGCACCGCGGAGAAGATAAACGGCACGCGCCAGCCCCACTCCATAAACTGCTGGTCGGTCAACAGCCAGGAGAGCAGCAGGAAGGTGCCGTTGGCGAAGAAGAAGCCGATCGGCGCGCCCAGCTGTGGGAAGGAGCCGTACAGCGCCCGCTTGCGCGCCGGGGCGTTTTCCGTTGCCAGCAGCGCTGCGCCGCCCCATTCTCCCCCGAGCCCAAGACCCTGGCCGAAGCGCGCCAGCGCCAGCAGCATCGGCGCGACAATGCCAATGCTTTCATAGCCGGGCAGCAGGCCGATCACCACGGTGGAGATCCCCATGGTTAACAGCGAGGCGACCAGGGTGACCTTCCGGCCAACGCGATCGCCGAAGTGGCCAAACAGGGCGGAGCCGATCGGCCGGGCGACGAAGGCGATGGCGAAGGTGGCCAGCGACTGCAGGGTGGCCGCAGCGGCATCGCCCTGCGGGAAAAAGATATGCGGGAAGACGATGACCGCGGCGGTCGCATAAATGTAGAAGTCGAAAAACTCAATGGCAGTACCAATGAGCGAGGCGACAACGACTTTATTGCGCGAGTTGACCGGGGCAGTTTCCTGCGTGTTTTCGAGTGTGGTGGCTGTGGCTTGCATAGATCTTTCTTATTTTTGCGCGAACGAAAAGCCATATAGCCACAGCCACAGGGACATTTCAATCTGTAACAAACGCTGATAATGGCCAAAAAATAGACAATAAGCGGATAATTTTTACGCCAGAAAAAATAGTTCTATGAAATGCTTCACACAATTAAAAGGATAGAGGATAAAACCAGTTTCGAGTTAAATAAAAGTTAAGAAGCGGATTTATCTTCTGAAATATTGTGCGAGGATGAATTTTGCCGCTTCAATTCATCCTCGCAATACGTTAACGGTGGGTTTTGCCCGGCATCCGCCGGTCGTCTTTATACTCCGCGGTGGCGATCCACGCGGCGCAGAACAGCGTCAGGCGGGCAAAGAAATAGAAAAAGGCCATCAGCCCCAGCACCGATCCAAATGCCGCCCCGGAGGGGGATTTCACCAGCGCCGGCAGCGTCCAGGTCATGACAATTTTGATGATTTCAAAGCCAATCGCCGCGATAAGCGTGCCGCGAAACAGCGCTTTGCGGCGCGGACGATGGCGTGGCAGACGCCAGAAGATCCAGAAAAAGAGCAGGTAGTTGGCAAAAATCGAGATCGCGAGGCCGATTAGCCGCCAGGCGGGTTTCAGCCATTCAATGTTATCGAGATACAGTGCGGAAATAATCATCTGCTGGGCGGAGCCGGCGACGGAGGTGATCGACAGCGTAATAATCAGCGCCACCAGCAGACCGATCAGTGAGATAAAATCGCGGAAGTATTTTATCCAGATTTTCTCTTCGTCCTGCGGCCGGCGCTCCCAGACGTCGCGCGACTGGGCGCGGATCGCTTCGCGCAGGTTACCCATCCAGTTAATGCCGGAATAGAGGGCGACCAGCAGACCGACCAGACCAACGGTGGTGCGCTGCTGCACCGCGGTATTGATGGTGTTTTTCAAGGTTGCCGCCAGCGTTGGGTCGCTGACGTTTTGCAGGATTTTGTCAAAAATGTCCTGCAACAGCGTCGGATGCCAGGCCAGCACGAAGCCGGCGGCGGCGAAGGAGACCATCAGGATCGGGATCATCGACAGGAACGAGAAATAGGTGATAGCCGCGCCAAACTGATTGCCCAACCGGTCATTGAAGCGCTCAGCGGCGCGCAGCAGATGGGCGACCACTGGATTGCGCTGCACTTTGGCCGCCGTTCCGGTGACGGTCTTCAGCGCTTGACTGGCTTTTTGCCCGACGGTTGTATCATTGAGGGCATCGAGCGTGCTTTTGCTTTTCTCCGGCTGCGGGTCCGGTTCCTGTGGCGGGCGTCGATCGTCGTTTTCCGGCGTCATACGTGTTTTCTTCCTTTTTTACAGCGAGATTCAGCAAAAAGTATACCTTAAATGCCGTATCCTGCAGGAATGCCTCTCCCGCCGCCCGTTTACCGCCCACGCGGATCAATCGACATACGCTTTCATCAGTCCACCCAGCCACTCCATAAACAGATGCACGCGACGGGAGAGATTGCGCCGGTGCGGGTAGATAAGCGAGACCGGCAGCGGTTCGGCGCGGTACTGGGGCAGGATCTCCGTCAGGTCGCCGGCGCGCAACGCCTCGCGCACGCCGGTGCGCGGCACCTGAATAATCCCCAGCCCGGCAATACAGGCCGCCTGATAGGTTTCCGTGCTATTAACCGTCAATATGCCGCCAGTTTTTACCCAGCGCACCGCACCGTCGATCGCGACCTCAAAGCCGGGGGGACGGACCCCGAGGGTGCTGGCGTAGTGGATCAGGGCATGATCCGCCAGATCCTCCAGGGTTTGCGGGTAGCCAAAGCGGGCGAGGTAGTCCGGGCTGGCGCAGTTAATCTGCGTCAGCTTGCCCAGCGGGCGGGCAATCAGCCCTGAGTCTTTGAGCGCGCCGACGCGCACCACGCAGTCAAACCCCTCGCGGATCACGTCCACCAGCCGATCGCTGCTGCTCAGCTCCAGTTCGATGCCCGGATACTGCTGTAAAAAAGTCGGCAGGTGCGGGATCACCAGCTTTTTGGCAAAACCGACCGGCATATCCACCCGCAGCCGGCCGCTGATGCTCGCCGGATCGTGCTGGAACATACCGTCCAGTTCGTCGAGATTGCTCAGCAGATCCTTTGCCCGCTCGTAGTAGACGATCCCATCCTGGGTGAGCTGGACCCGGCGGGTGGTGCGGTGCAGGAGCCGTACGCCAAGATGGCTTTCCAGGGCCTGGATCTGCCGTGAGACGCTACCCTTAGGTAGCGCCAGGGTCTCGGCGGCACGGGAGAAACTCTCCAGATCCGCGACCCGAATGAATAACTGCATTGCATGAATTTTATCCATGCCGATCGCCTATTGTTGTTGTTAATGAAACAGTAAAACGCAATGTAGCGTATTTATTGTTGCATGAGCAGTTAATAAGCTACAACACAATCACAACGCAATCTGAAAGGGGTCTTCTGATGACACAACGTATCGCTTTAGTGACCGGCGGCAGCCGCGGTCTGGGTAAAAACGCCGCGTTGAAGCTGGCGGCGAAGGGAACCGATATTCTTCTGACCTACCACAGCAACCGCCAGGCGGCCCTCGAGGTGGTGGCGGAAATAGAGAAAAAAGGGGTTAAAGCGGCAGCATTAGCGCTGAACGTCGGCGATATTTCAAGTTTTGATGCTTTCGCCAGCGAGGTAGCGCAGGTGCTGACGCAGCAGTGGGGACGCACCACCTTTGATTATTTACTGAACAACGCCGGGATCGGTCTCAACGTGCCCTTTGATGAGACCAGCGAAGCGCAGTTTGACCAGCTGATGAACATCCAGTTTAAAGGGCCGTTTTTCCTGACCCAGCGTCTGCTGCCGCTTCTGCAGGACGGGGGACGGATCCTCAACGTCTCAAGCGGCCTGGCGCGTTTTGCCCTGCCGGGCTATGCGGCCTACGCCGCGATGAAGGGGGCGATGGAGGTCCTGACCCGCTATCAGGCGAAAGAGCTGGGCGGGCGCGGGATTTCGGTGAATATCATTGCGCCGGGAGCCATCGAGACCGACTTTGGCGGCGGCGTGGTGCGCGATAACGCCGAGGTGAATCGACATATCGCCGCTCAGACCGCGCTGGGGCGCGTTGGGCTGCCGGACGATATCGGCGACGCGATTGCCGCCTTGCTCAGCGATGAGCTGGCGTGGATGAACGCTCAGCGCGTGGAAGTCTCGGGTGGGATGTTCCTCTGAGCCAGAGCGACGACAGGCGGTGCGCTACGGCGCATCGCCCTCCGCGCGCAGCCGACCGAACAGCCAGTCATTGTGCCAGCGCCCGTTCAGCCAGTAGTTCTCCCTCAGTTCCCCCTCCAGCCGGAATCCGGCTTTGAGCAGTAACTGCTTTGACGCCTCGTTGCCGGCGGTGACGCTGGCGGTCAGGCGGCGGATGCCGCCGGTGGTAAAGGCGTAGTCGCACAGCGCGCGCAGCGATTCGTAGCCATAGCCACGTCCTTGCGCCGCCGGGGCGAAGAGAAAGCCAACTTCGGCAATGTCGCGGTGGTGATGCTGGTAACCGGTCAGGCCGAGCGGAGTGTGGGTGAACCTGTCGCGCACCACCAGGCACAGCCAGTGTTCATCTCACGGCGCCCATGGCGGCAGTCGCGAATCGAACGCTTCGCGAATGGCCGCCTGTGGCCGGAGGTCGGCGACGTAGAGCATGACCTGCGGATCCTGCTGCAGGGAGAGAAAAAACGACCAGTCGTCCAGCTGCAGCGGTGAGCAGCGCAGGCGCGGCGTCAGAAGTTCAGGCATAAGCGTCATTCCTGGCAGAGCGAATCCTCTGAACATAGCAGGAGACGGCCGCCGGGGACAGCCCGACTAGGTTGGCTCCCCATAGAGGCCAATCAGTCGGCGTACCACGCCGTTGGTCCAGCCGAAGCCATCCTGCAGGGGATACTCCCCGCCGCCGCCCTCATGGGGGACGCCGGTGGCAATATGGTATTTCTCAATCAGCTTGTGGTGCTGCTTGTAAAAGTGGTTGACCGTTTGCAGCCAGCTCCAGGCGATCTCATCTCCCAGCGGATCCTGGCCGTAGCGTTTGAATCCCTGGATCGCCATCCACTGCAGCGGCGCCCAGCCGTTGGGTTTATCCCACTGCTCGCCGCTTTCGTATTCGGTGGCCATGATCCCCCCGGGGGTAAGCAGGCGGGCCCGTACCGCATCGGCAAGGCGTTCCGCCTGCTCATGGGTTGCAAGGCCGACGTACAGGGTGACGATGCTGGCGGCAGAAAACAGCGCCGGCTGTTCACGGCGCCAGTCATAATCACGAAAACAGCCGTTCTCGTCATCCCACAGATAGCGGTTGACCGCCGCCCGCCGATCCTGGGCCTTCTGGCGAAAGGCCGCTTCCGTCTCGCGATCGCCCTTCAGGCCGGAGAGGTTGGCGATGGTCGTCTCCAGCTTGAACAGAAAGGCGTTCAGGTCGATGGGGATAAACTGCGTCGTGCGGATGCTGGCCAGCCGCGTGCTATCCCGCAGCCAGCGGCTGGAGTAGTCCCAGCCGGACGCGGCGCCCGCCCGCAGGTCGCGGTACACTTCATTGGCGGGTCGGCCGGAGTGGCGGGCGGTCTCCACGTCCTCGCGCCAGGACTCATCCCGCGGCGTGTCACGGTCGTCCCAGTAGCGATTGAGCAGGGAGCCATCCGGCATGCGCACCACGTGACGATACGCCTGGTGCGGGATCAGCGACTCGGCGCCGTCCATCCAGAAAGCGTGCTCCATCTTCAGATGGTCCAGATAGCGCTTCGCGCCGCGCACGCCGTCCTCTTCAAACAGTTCAACCATCAGGGCGAAGACCGGCGGCTGCGACCGGCTGAGGTAGTAGGTGCGGTTGCCGTTCGGAATGTGGCCGTAGGTTTCAATCAGCCAGGCGAAGTTATCGGCCATGCATTTCAGCAGATCTTCCCGGCCGCTCTCCGCCAGTCCCAGCATGGTGAAATAAGAGTCCCAGTAATAGGTTTCGCTGAAGCGACCGCCGGGCACGATGTAGGCCTGCGGCAGCGCCAGCAGCGATGACCAGGGAATATGATCCTGAGGCTCGCGGGTCAGCACCGGCCACAGCTTGTCGATGTGCTCTTTCAGCGTCAGGCTGGGGTCGGAAGTGTAGACGTCGGTCTGGCTCGCCGGCAGCCAGAAGTTGTCCTCAACGAACTGGCGCAGGTCGAAATCGGGCTGACGTTTGACCTTGCGGTAGTTGCGCAGGATGTCCAGCGGATCGTGTTTCGGCGCGCAGTCGGGGAAGGTTTTGCTGTCGGCAAAAATGCGTGATTTCTGCACGTTGGTAAACAGCTCAAGATAGCGATCTGCCGGGGTAAGGGCGTCGGACGCCGGGAGTCCCTCGATCACCTCAGGCTCCGGTTCTGCGTCAATCATCTCATCCAGCTTTAATTCGTACGGATCGGCTTCGTAGCAGGGATCGATGTCGATCCTTAACTCGTCGTCTTCAACGTGGCGTAATTTCTGGCTGAACATAGCGATACGGACCTCCGGATTGCGTGAGTTCGCGGCCGGGCGCGCCCGGCCTTGTCTACTAAGGATAGACAGTCGCTTCGGTGAGCGTGAAGTAAACTGTGCGTTAGATCACGCTTTCCCGCCTGCAGGAAATACCGTGATTATGAGGTAATCGTTTGATAAATAATTAAAAAATAGGCGAACGGGCGAAGATAAAATTCGGAGCATTCATTATGCAACAAAATTTTATCCCGGGGCCCGATCACTCCCAGGCCGCCTCCAGCATCTCCAGCAGCTGTTCGCTGCTCAGACTGACCGGGTTGGCCTTCATCGACGAGGAGGTGCTGGCGGCCAGCGCCGCCGGTTCCAGCGCATCGCGTGCTACGCCGAGGTCGCGCAGGGTGCCAAGGCCGGCGCGATGGCTCCATTCCCGCAGACTGTCCCAGACCTGATCCACAGGCACGTCCAGCCCGTCGGCCAGCCAGCGGCGAACGTCGTTGAAGCGCTGGCGCAGGGCAGGGTCGTTTATCTGTGACTCATTGAGCGCCAGGCCAAACGGCAGCAGGCTGCCGCATAAGGCGCCGTGCGAGGCGCGGCTCAGGCCGCCCAGCGGACCGGCGAGACCGTGGATCACCCCCAGCCCGGCGTTTGCCAGCGCCAGCCCGCCGCACAGGCTGACCCAGGCCATCTCGTCGCGGCTGACCGGGCACTCTTTTTCCATCAGGACTTTCAGCGCACGGATGCCCCGCGGGATCGCCTGCTGGCAGAGGGCATCGGTGAAGGGAGTGGCCCGGCTGCAGAGCCAGGGCTCGATCACCTGGGTCAGGGCATCGAGGCCAGCGCTCAGGGTGATGCTCCGCGGCGCGTTGTCGGTTAGCGCCGGGTCGACAATCGCCAGGTCAGGCAGCATTCGGTCGTCGCGCAGGCTCACTTTCCGCTGCTGCTCCGGAACGTTGATCACCGCATTTTTGGTGACCTCCGCGCCCGTGCCAGCGGTGGTGGGGATCGCCACGAACGGCAGGGGACTGGCTTCCAGCTGACGGCCCGTTCCCACCACCTCCAGATAATCAATCAGTGGGCCGGTGGCGGGGACCAGCGCCGCAATCGCCTTACCGGCGTCAATCACCGCGCCGCCGCCGAGGCTGACCACCGCCCGGATGCCTTTCTCGCGCGCCAGCTGGACGCCCTGCTCGATATCGCTAAGCCAGGGTTCGCGGCTTATCGCCAGCGTCGTGACCGCCAGCTGCAGCGCCTCCAGCTGATGGCGCAGAAACGCCGCCCGCTGCGGGCTGGCTCCATGCACCAACAGAATGGGGCCGCCCTGCTGCGCCAGCCAGGAGGTGGCGCTCTCGGCCTGACCACGGCCAAAACGAATATTTGCAGGCATCAAAACGGTAAACGGGGTCAACATGTCGGGTTCCTTTTCGGCAAACAGGCTGGAATCAACTATACACATTATCCAGTGCTCTGCCTTGTTGCTGGCTGACAATAGAGTAGAGTGAATGATCTCTCTTTTATGGCTGAGGAATCGCTGACGATGCTAACAATTCTGGGCAAACGCTCTTCAATCAATGTACGGAAAGTGCTGTGGACCTGCGAAGAGATCGGGCTGGCGTACCAGCAGGAAGACTACGGCAGCGGATTTAAGCCCCTGGATACGCCCGAATTTCAGCGCCTGAATCCTAACAGCCTGGTGCCGGTGCTGCTGGACGACGACTTCGTGCTCTGGGAGTCGAACAGCATTTGCCGCTATCTGGCGCGCAAAGCGGAGCGCTGGGATCTGCTGCCCACCGAGCCGCAGCCCGCCGCCGAGGTGGAGCACTGGATGGACTGGCAGGCGACCGAGTTCAACACAGCCTGGCGCCATGCCTTTATGGGGCTGGTGCGTAAAGATCCGCGCTTTCAGGATCCGGCGGCGATTAAAGAGAGTATTGCCACCTGGACTCAGTGTGTGCGCATTGTCGAAGCGCAGCTGCAGCGTACCGGGGCGTGGATAGCCGGCGAGCGCTTCACCCTGGCCGATATCGTGCTAGGGCTGTCGGTGCATCGCTGGAAGATGACCCCTTTTGCCCATCCGGAGATGCCGGCCGTGGAGCGCTGGTATATGGCGCTTAATCAGCGCCCGGCGTTTATGCGTCATGGCAATAACGGCGTGGCCTGAGCATAAAAAAAGAAGCCCCTGGGGGCTTCTTTTTATCATCCGGCGATCGCGTCTTAGCGCATGGTGACGAACTCTTCTGCCGCCGTCGGGTGAATGGCGACGGTGTTGTCGAAGTCTTTTTTGGTGGCGCCCATTTTCAGTGCCACCGCAAAGCCCTGCAGCATCTCATCCATCCCGAAGCCGATGCCGTGGATCCCGACAATTTTCTCTTCCGGACCGACGCAGACCAGCTTCATGCGGCACGGCTGGCGGTGCGAGGTGACGGCGGTGTACATCGCGGTAAAGGACGATTTGTAGACCTTCACGGCGTCGTCGCCGTACTGCTCGCGCGCCTGCGGCTCGGTTAAGCCGACGGTGCCGATAGGCGGATGGCTGAAGACCACGGTCGGGATGTTGCTGTAGTCCAGGTGCTCTTCCGGCTTGTTGTTAAACAGGCGTTCGGAGAGACGACGGCCAGCGGCAACCGCTACCGGGGTCAGCTCGACGGCGCCGGTGTTATCGCCCACCGCGTAGATGCCCGGTACGCTGGTGTTCTGGAACTTATCAACGACAATGTAGCCTTTATCGTCGGTTTTCACGCCCGTAGCCGCCAGGTTGAAGTTATCGGTCGCCGGTTCGCGGCCAATCGCCCAGATCAGGCAGTCAACGGTCTGGCTGCGGCCATCTTCCAGCTCCAGCGTCAGGCTGCCGTCGGCATTCTTCACTACCGCTTTCGGGATCGCATTGGTATGCAGCTGCGGACCTTCGGCGTTCATCACTTCCACCAGCGTCTCAACGATCAGCGGATCGAAGCTGCGCAGCGGCGCGTGCTTGCGCACGAACAGATGGGTTTCGGCGCCGAGGCCGTTAATCACCCCCGCCAGTTCAACGGCAATATAGCCCGCGCCGACTACCGCCACGCGCTTCGGCAGCGCCGGCAGTTCAAAGAAACCGTCGGAATCAATACCGTATTCCACACCCGGAATGTTCGGGTGGCTCGGGCGGCCGCCGGTGGCGATCAGGATATGATCGGCGGTGATCGTCTCGCCGTTCACTTCCACCGTGTGGGCATCGACAAAGCGCGCGAACCCTTTGATCACATCAACTTTATTCTTACCCAGTACGTTGTCGTAGGAGGTATGAATGCGGTCGATATAGGCGCTGCGGCTGGCGACCAGCTTATCCCAGTCAAAATGGTTGATGGTGGTATCGAAACCGTAGTCCGGGCCGTAAAGATGAATCGCTTCGCGGATCTGCGCCGCATGCCACATTACTTTTTTCGGCACGCAGCCGACGTTGACGCAGGTGCCGCCCAGTTCTTTGGCTTCAATCAGCGCGCACTTCTGGCCGTACATCGCCGCACGGTTAATCGAGGCGATACCGCCGCTACCGCCGCCAATGGCGAGGTAATCATAATGTTTGCTCATGCCCATATGTCCTTAATCGTTGATTGCCGCGATTGTAGCGCGAGGCTTAAAAGGTTCCACCGATGGTTGCGATTACTCCGGCACGATCCAGCTGACGGTCGTATGGCCGGTACCGGCGGGAACCAGCTTGCTGTGCAGCCACGGCAGCACATTGTTCATCTGCTGTTCCAGCTTCCACGGCGGGTTGATGACGATCATCCCGGAAGCGGTCATGCCGCGCTGGTCGCTGTCCGGACGCACCGCCAGCTCAATCTGCAGAATTTTACGAATGCCGGTGGCTTCTAACTCTTTGATCATGCGCTTGATCTGCGCGCGAAGTACCACCGGGTACCACAGGGCGTAGGTGCCGGTAGCGAAGCGTTTGTAGCCTTCGTTAATCCCGGTCACCACCGCCTGATAGTCGGTTTTAATTTCATACGGCGGGTCGATCAGAATCAGACCGCGACGCGATACCGGCGGCAGCTTGGCTTTCAGCTGCTGGTAGCCATCGGCTTTATCAACGCGCGCGCGGCTGTCTTTCTGGAACTCGGCGCGCAGCAGCGGGAAATCGCTCGGGTGCAGCTCGGTCATCTGCAGGCTGTCCTGCTCGCGCAGCAGCTGGCGGGCGATCAGCGGAGAGCCCGGGTAGTAGCGCAGCTGGCCGTTACGGTTGAAGTGTTCGACCACGGAAATATACGGCTCCAGCTCTGCCGGCAGGTCGTCCTGCTGCCAGATGCGGGCGATGCCTTCGAGATACTCGCCGGTACGCTCGGCGTGCTCGCCGCTCAGCTGATAGCGGCCCGCGCCAGCGTGGGTGTCCAGGTAGAGAAACGGTTTTTCTTTCTCTTTCAGCGCTTCGATGATCAGGCTCTGAACGGTGTGTTTGAGGACGTCGGCGTGGTTGCCTGCGTGAAAGCTGTGGCGATAACTGAGCATGGATACAGAGATTCCGGGAAATAAACAAGTTAACCGATAGTTTACCGCAGATCGGCCGAGATTACCGCTGCGCCGCCGCGCTGTTTCATTTCTGCCAAAAGCGTTGCAAAACATAACGCTGTCATAAAAACGTCAAACGGCCGCGCTAGCGTCGGGTACAGGCAAGGTAATTATTTGAATAAAAGGAAAAATAATGAAAAGGCAACTCTCACTGCTGGCCGTCGCGCTGCTGCTGGCGCAACCGGTTCTGGCTAAAGACATCCCGCTGGACAGGGCGGCGGCCCTCGCCAATAGCGTGACGCCGGCTGCCTCCAGCCAGGCGTATGACGATCTTGAGCAACAGGCGCTGGCGCAGCTGCGCCACGCTCTGCAGGGGGATGCCGCCACGCTGACCCGCGATCGGCTGGCGCACACGAAACAAAACAAAACTCAGGCCGATACCGCCTGGCTGAAGGCCAGCGGCTACGATTTCCAGACCCGGGCTAACCAGCAGGCGGGCATTGCGCTGCTGTCGGCGTTCAGCACCCTGCCGGAGACGGTCGTGAAGCAGAATCTGGCGACGGTGACTGCCATCAATCGCGATGCCGTGCAGACCACGCGCCGTCAGGCGCTGGCCGATGCGGAAGGGATTAGCTACCTCTACTTCCTCAGCGATGCGCTGGGGCCGCGGCTGGGCAAAGCGTTTCTGGCCGCCTATGACCAGGGCGCGCTGGGGAAAGCGGCAGCATTGATCAAAGCCTCGGAGGTCAGCACCGGCGAGGCGAAAAAGCACTTCAACAATCCGCGGCCGTTTCTGGTTCAGGGCAACACCATTCACCTGGTGCCGGACGACGTGGTGGTGAAGGATAATCAGCCCTACACCGCCGACGGCGGCTCGTTCCCCAGCGGCCATACCAACACCGGCTATACCGATGCGCTGCTGCTGGCGGCGATGATCCCGGAGCGCTATGACGCGCTGGTAACCCGCGGCGCCCGCTATGGCTACTCGCGCATCGTGCTGGGCGTCCACTATCCGCTGGACGTGATCGGCTCGCGGATGGTAGCCGAGCGCAACGTGGCCCATTATCTTAACGATCCGCACTACCGGGTATTATTTAACGAAGCCCGCGATCAGCTGCGCGCCGCGCTGGCGAAAGCCTGCGGCACATCGCTTGCCGAGTGCGCGAAAAGCAGCGTGAAAGACGATCCCTGGCGCGATCCGGCGATGCGTGATTTCACCCGTTTCACCCTGACTTACGATCTGCCGCAGCAGAAGGGCGCGCAGCCGCGTCTGCAGGTGCCGGAGGGGGCGGAAGTGCTGCTGGAGGCTGCCCTGCCGCAGCTGTCGGCGGCCCAGCGCCGGGCGCTGATGGTCAATACCGCGCTGCCGGCGGGCTACCCGCTGTCCGGCGTCACCCCCGAGCAGCAGTTCTGGCAGCGGCTGAATCTGTCGGCGGCCTGGGAGATGGCGCAAAAAGGGCATTAACGCGGTTTCCGGCACGCTGCACCGCGTGTCGGCCTTTTCCCGCAACGGGCGGACTTATCGCAGCAATACCCAGGCTGACGCACCGCCCGTCATTGAAATTCCCCCAACTATCCCCCATTCTAGATCTCATGCATAAGCGCCGGACGCGCGCTTCATTCACCCTTTTCAACAGGACAGCGCATATGACCAATCCATTACTGACGCCTTTTTCCCTGCCGCCTTTTTCTGCGATCAAACCAGAGCACGTGGTCCCTGCGGTCACCAAAGCGCTGGAGGATTGCCGGGCCGCGGTGGAAAGCGCGGTGGCGCACGGCGCGCCGTATAGCTGGGAAAATCTTTGCCAGCCGCTGGCAGAAGTGGACGATGTGCTGGGACGCATCTTCTCGCCTGTCAGCCATCTGAATTCGGTAAAAAACAGCCCGGAACTGCGTGAGGCCTACGAACAGACGCTGCCGCTGCTCTCGGAGTACAGCACCTGGGTCGGCCAGCATGAAGGCCTGTATAAAGCCTACCGCGACCTGCGCGATGGCGATAACTACGCCACCTTGAATACCGCGCAGAAAAAAGCGGTCGATAACGCGCTGCGCGATTTTGAATTATCCGGGATTGGCCTGCCGCCCGAGGCGCAGAAACGCTACGGCGAAATCGCTGCGCGCCTCTCTGAGCTGGGCAACCAGTACAGCAACAACGTCCTCGACGCTACCATGGGCTGGAACAAGCTGGTGACCGACGTCGCCGATCTGGCCGGTATGCCGGAAAGCGCGCTGGCCGCCGCTCAGGCTCAGGCGCAAGCCAAAGAGCAGGAAGGGTATCTGCTGACCCTGGATATCCCGAGCTATCTGCCGGTGATGACCTACTGCGACAACCAGGCGCTGCGCGAAGAGATGTACCGCGCTTACTCCACCCGCGCTTCCGATCAGGGGCCGAACGCCGGGAAATGGGATAACAGCCCGGTGATGGCGGAGATCCTCGCGCTGCGTCACGAGCTGGCGCAACTGCTGGGTTTTGACAGCTATGCCTTTAAATCCCTCGCCACCAAAATGGCGGAGGATCCGCAGCAGGTGCTCGACTTCCTCACCGACCTGGCAAAACGCGCCCGTCCGCAGGGCGAAAAAGAGCTGGCCCAGCTGCGCGCCTTCGCCAAAGCCGAGTTTGGCGTTGATGAACTGCAGCCGTGGGATATCGCTTACTACAGCGAAAAACAGAAACAGCACCTCTACAGCATCAACGATGAGCAGCTGCGCCCCTATTTCCCGGAAAACAAAGCCGTTAACGGCCTGTTCGAAGTGGTTAAGCGCATTTATGGCATCACCGCCAAAGAGCGTACCGATGTCGATGTGTGGCATCCGGAAGTGCGCTTCTTCGAGCTGTATGATGAAAACAATGAGCTGCGCGGCAGCTTCTATCTCGACCTGTATGCCCGCGAGCATAAGCGCGGCGGGGCGTGGATGGACGACTGCGTCGGCCAGATGCGTAAACTGGATGGTTCCCTGCAGAAGCCGGTCGCCTACCTGACCTGTAACTTCAACCGCCCGGTCAACGGCAAGCCGGCGCTGTTCACCCATGACGAAGTGATCACCCTGTTCCACGAGTTCGGCCACGGTCTGCACCATATGCTGACCCGCATCGACACCGCCGGGGTTTCCGGCATCAGCGGGGTGCCGTGGGATGCGGTCGAGCTGCCGAGCCAGTTTATGGAGAACTGGTGCTGGGAGCCGGAAGCGCTGGCGTTTATCTCCGGTCATTATGAAACCGGTGAACCGCTGCCACAGGAGCTGCTGGAGAAAATGCTGGCGGCGAAAAACTACCAGGCGGCGATGTTTATTCTGCGCCAGCTGGAGTTCGGCCTGTTCGATTTCCGCCTGCACGCGGAGTACAAGCCGGAGCAGGGGGCGAAAATCCTCGAAACCCTGGCCGAGATTAAAAAGCAGGTCGCCGTGGTGCCGGGCCCGACCTGGGGCCGTTTCCCGCATGCGTTTAGCCATATCTTCGCCGGCGGCTACGCGGCGGGTTACTACAGCTACCTGTGGGCCGACGTGCTGGCCGCAGACGCCTTCTCACGCTTCGAAGAAGAGGGGATTTTCAACCGCGAAACCGGTCAGTCGTTCCTCGACAATATCCTGAGCCGCGGCGGTTCCGAAGAGCCGATGGTGCTGTTCAAACGCTTCCGCGGACGCGAGCCGCAGCTGGACGCGATGCTGGAGCACTACGGGATCAAAGGCTGATTGCTACGTGAAGATCTGCTTAATTGATGAAACAGGCGCCGGTGACGGCGCCTTATCTGTTTTAGCCGCCCGCTGGGGGCTGGAGCAGGATGACGATAACCTGATGGCGCTGGTGCTGACGGCGGAGCATCTGGAGCTGCGCAAGCGCGATGAGCCCAAGCTTGGCGGCATCTTTGTCGATTTCGTCGGCGGGGCGATGGCTCATCGCCGCAAGTTTGGCGGCGGCCGCGGTGAAGCGGTGGCTAAAGCGGTGGGCATCAAAGGCGATTATCTGCCGGATGTGGTTGACGCCACCGCCGGCCTTGGGCGCGATGCCTTTGTGCTGGCGTCGGTCGGCTGTCGCGTGCGGATGCTGGAGCGCAATCCGGTGGTCGCTGCGCTGCTCGATGATGGCCTGGCGCGCGGCTATGCTGACGCGGAAATCGGCGGCTGGCTGCAGGAACGGCTGCAGCTGATCCATGCCTCCAGCCTGACGGCGCTGACCGATATCACCCCGCGCCCGCAGGTGGTGTATCTCGATCCGATGTTCCCGCATAAGCAGAAAAGCGCGCTGGTGAAGAAAGAGATGCGCGTCTTTCAGTCGCTGGTGGGGCCGGATTTAGACGCCGATGGCCTGCTGGCCCCGGCGCGCCAGCTGGCAACTAAACGGGTGGTGGTGAAGCGCCCGGATTACGCGCCGCCGCTGGCAGAGGTCGCCACGCCGAACGCGGTAGTGACCAAAGGGCATCGGTTTGATATCTACGCCGGTACGCCGGAGTAATATTACGCCGTGGTGGTATCTCCCGGATGGCGGCGCAACGCGCCTTATCCGGGCTACCGAATTGTCGCCCGGCTCAGCGTAGCGCAAGCCGGGAACCGCAATATCTTAACAAACGGCGCCAGCGCGGATCGGCCATCTTAAACGGTTACTCGGTGCCAGCCGGGGTATTAATCATCCGGTTCAGCCACGGCACCATCAGCGCCATCACCACCGTGACGCCCAACGTCACCAGACCAATTTTACTGAACACATTGGTATAGACCGGCAAGGTCTGCAGCGGGTCGGTGATGTTTTCCGGCACCGCGGTGAAGGTTGCTACGTAGCCGCCCAGCAGGAACGCGGCGGCCTGGGTCAGGAACCACATCCCCAGAATAAAGCCCATCAGCCGCTGCGGAACCAGCGCGGCGACCATCGCCAGGCCCAGGGCGCTAATCAGCAGTTCGCCCAGGCTCTGGAACAGATAAACCAGCACGATAAACCATGGCGAGGTGAGCCCCTGGGCGTCGGCGAACCACATCCCTGCCGCCGCGGCGGTGAGAAAGCCCAGCGCGCAGAGGAACATCCCGAGGGTAAATTTCACCGGCATGGTCAGGTCTTTGCCTTTGTGGCCGAGATGGGTGTAGATAGCCGCCAGCACCGGGCTGGCGACCACTACCCAGAAGGGATTCAGCGCCTGGAAGCTGACCGGGTTGATGGTAAAGCCAAGGATCTCATGATGGACGTTGTTGATGGCGAAGAAGTTCAGCGAGGTCGGCATCTGGGCATACAGAATGTAAAACAGCACCGCCTCAATCATCAGGATAAAGGCGACGAACATTTTGTTGCGTCCGGTTTTATCGAGGCGAAACGCCTCACGGAAAAAGAACGCAATAACCACGACCGACAGGACAATCAGCACCAGGTTGGCAATCATCACGTTATGCATCAGCCAGGCGCAGAGAAAAATCATTACCACCGTCCCGGCCAGCACCAGCGCCAGATTGCGCAGGCTGAGGGGGCGATGATCCGGCTCCGAACCAATATCTTTTACCATTCCACGACAGGCGAAGTAGACCAGCAGCGCGATAATCAGCCCCGCACCGCACAGGTTATAGGTCACCGCGTAGCCAAACTTTTCCGCGATCACCGGCGCCAGCGAGAGCGACAGCAGCGACCCGATGTTTATCGACATATAAAACAGGGTGAATGCCCCGTCGAGACGGGCATCCTTCGGCGGATAGCACTTAGAAAGCAGGCTCGCCGGGTTGGCTTTAAACAAACCATTACCGACGGCGATGGTGCCAAGGGCGACAAAGATCAGCTGCGGTTTCAGCAGCGACATCCCGGTCATAAAGTAGCCGATAGCCAGCACAATCGCGCCGAGTATCAGCGTACGTTTGGTCCCCAGCAGATGGTCGCCCACGTAACCGCCAATCGAAATCAGACCGTATACCAATGCCGCGAAGGCGCCAAAGGTGATAAAAGCCTGTTCCTGAGAGAAGCCCAGCTGTTTAACAAAGAAGACCGCGAGGATCCCCTGAACGCCGTAATAGCCAAAACGTTCCCAGAGCTCCACAAAGAAGATCATGAAGAACGGACGAGGTTGCTGGAGCAAGCCCGTAGGTGCAGTTGTATTCATATTCCTTCGCCTTGTTTTACTTTCCCAAAAAGTATGAACGCGTATGCCAGAACGCGCTGAAAATGTCTGATCACTCGCCATGCTGCGGTTATTGGCTTAATGAATAGATTATTATATAGATATTTTGCTGAATAACTGGTTGATCACACTAATTGAATGGCTTATTTGCGGATTGAAGTTCTGTTACGCGTCGGCGGAGGGCAGAAATAAAAAACGCCCGCATTGGGCGGGCGTCTGGCGCGTGGAAAAAGCGAAAATTATTCGTCTTCTTCGTCGCGCAGCGGGACGATCAGCATGTCGACATGAACGGTGTTGATCAGCTGGCGGGCAGAGGACATCAGCTTGCTCCAGAAGTCCTGATGATGGCCGCAGACCACCAGGTCCATATCGTATTTTTTAATCGCATCGACCAGCACCTGGCCGAGGTCGCCGCTGCCGCTCAGGGTCTCGGTGATCGGGTAGCCCGCGTTGGTTGAGAGCTCGGTCAGCGCGTGATGGGTCTCTTCGGAGATGCGTTTCTGCATATCGCCGAGGTTAACGTCAATCAGCCCGGTGTAGAGGTCGGAGTAGTTCACATCCACGTGGATCAGGGAGACTTTCGCGTTATACGGGCGGGCCATAGAAACGGCTTTTTCAACCAGTACTTTACTCTCCGGGGACAGGTCTACTGCAATAAGAATATGTTTGTAAGCCATAGTATTACTCCTTCCATAAGTTTGTCGATGACCATTGGACCTGACAGCTGGCGCTGCCGTTTCGCCCGCGTCCTGCGTGCTACATTCGCGGGAGGGTAGCCTTTAAGGACTTCATTGTTGAAGATATTTCTTACCTTATAGCGCCCCCCGCACTCCGTCAATGCACTGGGTTCACCTAAAAGTTAAACAAATTTATCCGTCTTACGTATTGATAACGAATAACCTTGTGGTAAAAAAATTAATGGATCTCCTACACTATTTAATGAGCCGGTCGGGAAAATAAATGTGATCGGAATCGCACTCTTTACGGTATTGTCGTGGGTTATTTGGGGAGCGGTAGCCGCGGAGGGGTTCTCCGTGGGCGGGTCGCCGGGGAGGAGGTATGATCAGCACTATTGCGCTGTTTTGGGCCCTGTGTGTCGTTTGTGTGGTGAATATGGCACGCTACTTCTCATCGTTGCGTGCATTATTGGTTGTGCTACGTGGTTGCGATCCCTTGCTCTATCAGTACGTCGATGGCGGCGGCTTTTTTACCTCGCACGGGCAGCCCAGCAAACAGATGCGGCTGGTGTGGTATATCTATGCCCAGCGCTACCGTGACCATCACGATGATGAATTTATTCGTCGCTGCGAACGTGTCCGTCGCCAGTTTATCCTGACCAGCGCCCTGTGCGGTCTGGTGGTGGTGAGCCTGATTGCGCTGATGATCTGGCACTAACGACATCTTCGGATAAAAAAACGGGCCAGCAAGCTGACCCGTTTTGATCGAATGACGTTTAAATCAGTTTCAGGGAGAGCCAGTAAAGGACGCCTGAAAGGATAATCGCTGCCGGCAGGGTCAGTACCCAGGCCATCAGAATGCTGGTCACCGTCTTTTTCTGCAGACCACCGCCATCCACCAGCATCGTCCCCGCAACAGAGGAGGAGAGCACGTGGGTGGTAGAAACCGGCATCCCGGTGTAGCTCGCCAGACCGATAGAGACTGCGGCGGTCATCTGGGCCGACATCCCCTGGGCATAGGTCATGCCTTTCTTACCAATCTTCTCACCGATGGTGGTCGCCACGCGGCGCCAGCCGATCATGGTGCCGATACCCAGCGCCAGCGCGACCGCCATAATAATCCAGATTGGCGCGTACTCGATGGTGCTCAGCATGTCGGTTTTCAGTTTCTTCAGCAGACGCTGGTCGTCAGCGCTCACGTCCGGCAGCTTCGCCACTTTGTCGGTGGTGTCGGAGATGCAGAGCATGATGCGACGCAGCTGGCCGCGCTGTTCCGGTTTTAGCGACTCGTAGTTCTCAACGCCGGTCAGCATGATTTTCACGCGGTCAAGAGCGTTGATGGTGTTCGCCGGATGGCAGTGGAACTCGCCGTTGGCCGCGGTATTGGTATCCGGAGAAGGAACCAGCTGATCGACACCGGTGGCTTTTTTCAGCAGTTCAGGGCGCTGCTGGAAGAAGGTTTCCACGTTGTTGACCGCATCGCGGGTACGGGTGATTTCGTAACCAGAGGCATTCATATTCACCACGAAGCCCGCCGGCGCGACGCCAATCAGTACCAGCATCACCAGACCAATGCCTTTCTGCCCATCGTTAGCGCCGTGAGAGAACGACACGCCGATAGCAGAGAGGATCAGTGCGATACGGGTCCAGAACGGCGGCTTTTTCTTGCCGTCTTTCTTTTCACGTTCCGCGGGAGTCAGGTGGATACGTGCCCGTTTTTTGGTTCCGCTCCAGTAGCGACGCAGCAGGAAAATCAGGCCGCCCGCGATCACCAGGCCGACGATGGGCGAGATGATAAGCGAAGCAAAAATACCGATGACTTTCGGGATATTCAGCGCATCAACCACGGAGGTGCCGGTCATCAGCGCGTTGGTTAAACCAATGCCGATGATGGCGCCAATCAGGGTATGAGAACTGGAGGCCGGAAGACCGAAGTACCAGGTGCCGAGGTTCCAGATGATTGCCGCCAGCAGCATAGAGAACACCATGGCGAGGCCATGCGCGGAACCCATGTTAAGCAGCAGATCGGTCGGCAGCATATGCACGATGGCATAGGCTACGCTGAGACCACCCAGCAGAACGCCGAAGAAGTTGAAGAGCGCTGCCATCGCTACCGCGAGCTGCGACCGCATGGCGCGAGTGTAGATAACCGTAGCTACCGCGTTTGCGGTATCATGGAAACCGTTAATCGCTTCGTAGAACAGTACAAAAGCTAAAGCAAGCAATAATAATAGTCCGGTATGTAAATCCAGACCGGCAAATAAATGTAGCATAGGACGTTACGCCATTTTGAGGACATGAACGCGGCGCATTATCAGTGACTTTAGCGGCGCGGGCAAAGTGAAATATAGACTTTTTTTGATTTTCTTCCTGTTTAGGTTTTACCCTGTTGGGAGTAATCCTATATCTTTCAATGATGTATCTAATGCGGGATTTTTCCCGCTGGTGTGACCAGAGTGAAATATTTACAAAACCCGACAATTGGGGAACGAGGAATGCGGTGTGGAAAGGTTTGATGCCATTGTTGTTGGCGCCGGAGCGGCGGGAATGTTTTGCGCAGCGCAGGCGGGCCAGCTCGGCTGCCGCGTCCTGCTGCTCGATAATGGCAAAAAGCCGGGGCGAAAAATTCTGATGTCCGGCGGCGGCCGCTGCAACTTTACCAACATGTATGTTGAGCCCGCAGCGTATCTCAGCCAAAACCCGCATTTTTGCAAATCTGCGCTGGCGCGCTACACCCAGTGGGACTTTATCGAGCTGGTCGGTAAATATGGCATTGCCTGGCACGAGAAAACCCTCGGCCAGCTGTTTTGTGATGATTCGGCGGAGCAAATCGTCAATCTGCTGCTGGCGGAATGCGAAAAGGGCGGTGTGCAGATCCGTCTGCGCAGCGAAATCCTCAGCGTGGAGCGCGATGAACAAGGCTACCGGCTACAGGTGAACGGCGAAACGCTGATGACCAAAAAGCTGGTGATCGCCTCCGGCGGTCTGTCGATGCCAGGACTCGGCGCCTCGCCGTTTGGCTATAAAGTCGCCGAGCAGTTCGGCCTGAAGGTGCTGCCGACCCGCGCGGGACTGGTGCCGTTTACCCTGCATAAGCCGCTGCTCGAGCAGCTGCAGGTGCTTTCTGGCGTCTCGGTGCCTTCTACCATTACCGCCGAGAACGGCACCCTGTTCCGCGAGAACCTGCTCTTTACCCACCGCGGTCTTTCCGGGCCGGCAGTGCTGCAAATTTCCAGCTACTGGCAGCCCGGCGAGTTCGTCACCGTCAATCTGCTACCGGACTGCAATCTTGAGGACTTCCTTAACGAGCAGCGCAGCGCGCATCCCAACCAGAGCCTGAAGAACACCCTGGCGATGCAGTTGCCGAAGCGGCTGGTGGAGTGTCTGCAGCAGCTGGGACAAATACCTGATGTGACGCTCAAGCAACTTAACGTTCGCGATCAGCAGGCGCTGGTGGAGACGTTAACCGCCTGGCGCGTGCAGCCGAACGGCACCGAAGGTTACCGGACGGCGGAGGTGACCCTCGGCGGCGTCGACACCAACGAGCTCTCGTCGCGTACCATGGAAGCGCGTAAGGCGCCGGGTCTCTACTTTATCGGCGAAGTGATGGACGTCACCGGCTGGCTCGGTGGGTATAACTTCCAGTGGGCGTGGTCAAGCGCCTGGGCCTGTGCGCAGGCGCTGGTGGAAGGGTAATCTACGCGTCCGGGCGCCCTGGTGCCCGGACGTATATGATCAGTTCAACCCAAGAAAATACTGGGCGATTTTGAAATAGATAATCAGCCCGGTGCCGTCAATCAGCGTGGCGATAAACGGCGCGGAAACCACCGCCGGGTCGATGCCGATCCGCTTAAGCACCATCGGAATGACCGAGGAGACGATCGCGCTCCACAGGGTAATGCACACCAGCGTCAGGCTAACGATCAGCGTGATTTCCATGCCAATCCCCATCATCCACGCGCGCAGGCAGCCCGCCAGCCCCAGGGTCAGGGCAATCAGAAATGAGGTCGACACCTCTTTGCGGATCACCCGTCCCATATCGCGCAGTCGCACTTCCCCCAGCGCCATCGAGCGCACCAGCGTCGAGGTGATTTGCGTTCCGCTGTTGCCGCCGGTGCCGATCAGCAGCGGAATAAAGAAGGCCAGCGCGATGGCCGATTCCAGCGCCTCTTCGAAATGCTGCAGCACGCTGCTGGTATAGGCTTCGGCCACGAACAGCAGCAGCAGCCACACCGAGCGCTTCTTCCACAGCGTCCAGGGGCTGATTTCCAGGTACGGTTTTTCCAGCGGCAGCGTCGCCCCCTGCAGCTGGGCGTCTTCGGTGACGTCGTCCTCCAGCAGATGGGCAATTTCTTTTTCCATCAGGCAGCCGACCAGCTCGCCTTTATCGACGACGGGTACCAGATCGAGGCCGCGCTCGCTGAGCTCGGCAATCACCTGCGGGCGCTCATCGCCAGGTTTAACGCGGAACAGGCAGCTGTCCATCAGGTAGCGAATAGACTGGCCTACCTCTGCCTCCTGCAATAGTTTTTTGACTGATAAGCTGCCGCGCAGCTTGTTACCGGCGACGACAAATACCTGGCCGGGAATATCATCGCTGGCCAGCTGGGAGATAAAGTGCTCCCGCGCCTCATGGACGCTGAGATGTTCCTGCAGCGTAATAAAATCGGTACGCATGTACTGGGCGATCGCATCGCCGTCGAAGCCAGAGGTCGCCTGATGGGCGGCGCAGAGTTGAATGGAAGACATGATTAAAATCCCTATAAAAAATCACTCATAGGGGCGAACAAGACAGGGTTAGCGCAGGCAGATCCCTACGTCCTGGTTTTAGCACTGCATAACGTATCTGAACGGTTATGACCGCCAGAAGTTACCTTGGCAACACCTTGATTCGATGGAAGCCTGTATTTCCCTGAGTGGTCTCTCTCGATACCAACAGGGCGGTAACTTGTATTTATGCAGGAGCCTCGCCATAACGAGATCGTTAAATGAGGCGCCATTATTGGTGAAGCGGGATAATTCACAAAGCGTATAATTTATGTGGTTTATCAACTGTTGATAAACAAACTTCATCAGAATTTGGCTTGACTTCATCTTGTGCTATCATTAGCTTGACTTCAATGGATGAAGTCATGGGGCAGGGCGATGGAGCAGCAGGTTTTATCTTTACGTAATAAACAGCGCCACACGTTGGAGCAACTGTTTAAAACCCCTGTCCCACAGGGCATTAAATGGGCCGACATTGAATCGCTAATTAAAGCGTTAGGCGGGGAGATTAAAAAAGGACGCGGCTCGCGCTGTAAATTTTTGTTGAACCACAGCATTGCCAGCTTTCACAGGCCTCATCCTTCGCCGGATACCGACAAAGGCGCCGTGGAGAGCGTGCGCGATTGGTTAATCACTATAGGGGTAAAACCATGATCAAACCTAAAACGCCAAACTCAATGGAGATTGCCGGCCAGCCTGCCGTTATCAATTACGTGCCTGAGCTCAATGCATTCCGCGGTAAGTTCCTCGGATTATCAGGATATTGCGATTTTGTTTCCGATAGTATTCAAGGGTTACAACAGGAGGGCGAGATATCATTACAGGAGTATCTCGCAGATTGTCATGAAGCGGGGATTGAGCCTTATGCTCACCCGGAAAAGATGAAAACCTTCACGCTGCGCTATCCTGAGTCATTTGGCGAGCGTCTTAGCTCCGCCGCTGCGGAGGAGCAGGTTTCCGTAAATACCTGGATCCTTGAGACGCTCAATGAACGTCTCAAACAGGCTTAAAACAGTATGCAGCAGCTCGCCATCGTTTTAATTTTCATCCGCTAAACACTGCAAATGCCCATGGCGCACGCCGCGCTGGGCAATCACGTCGTCGGCAAAATGCTGTACCTCGGCCATGTCACCTTTCAGCACCGCAATCTCCAGGCAGTCGTCATGACTGATATGCACATGCAGCGTGGCGACGGAGAGATCGTGATGATGATGCTGGGTGGCCACCAGCCGGCTCGCCAGTTCGCGTTTCTCATGTTCATACACATACGACAGAACGGCATACCCGCGCCGTGATTCCGGCGACGGAGGATCCTGGTTGAGGGCGTCGCGCAGAATATCGCGTACCGCCTCCGAACGGTTGTGGTAGCCGCGGCGGGCGCTGAGCGCATCGAGGGCGGCCAGCAGATCATCATCAAGGGTCAGGGTTACGCGCTGCATGGCATGGCCTCGTTAAGCAGAGTGGCAGGAAAAGGGGGGAGCACCGCCTGCTGGAGCGCTTGTCCGGCAGGAGAGCGCAGGCGCAGCGGTAAGCTGACCGTCGCGGTTTCGACGATGCGCCCCTGCTCCATCACCAGCACCCGCTGGCAAAAGCGCTCTACCAGCCGCAGGTCGTGGGTGATGAACAGGCAGGCGGTGTCAAACTGCGCCTGCAGGCGTTTGAGCAGGGCGATAATCTCCGCCTGCAGCAGCAGATCAAGATTCGATACTGCTTCATCCAGGATCAACAGCTGCGGCCGCACCGCCAGGGCACGTGCCAGGCAGACGCGCTGCAGCTGTCCGCCGCTGAGCTGCGCCGGGCGCTTATCGAGCAGCGACGGCGCGAGGTCGACGGCCAGCAGCATCTCTTCCACCCGCCGCGCACGCGCCTCACGCGACAAGCGCAACAGATGGCGCAGCGGCTCGCTGACGATCTCGCGCACCGTTTTACGCGGATTCACCGCGCTGAAGGCATCCTGAAACACCAGCTGAATATCACGGCGGAAGGCGCCGACGGCTTCGCCCTTGAGGGCGGTCAGCGGCGTGCCGCGCCAGGCAATATCGCCGTGCTGCGGCGTTTCCAGACCCACCAGCATCCGTGCCAGAGTGCTTTTCCCACAACCGCTGCGTCCGAGCAGGGCCACCGTTTCGCCGGGGGCGATGGCGAGTTGTATCTCGTGCAGGACTCTGCCGTGGTGAGGGTAATCGTGGTTCACCCCGGTAGCGCTGAGTAGATTCATGGCGTTTTCTCCAGCCCGTACAGCGCCAGATGCGCGGCCAGCAGGCGCTGGCTGAGCGGGTGCCGCGGGGCGCTAAATAGCGTATTCACATCGCAGTGTTCAACGAGACGACCGTTCTCCATGACCGTCACATGATGCGCCAGCCGCGCCACGACGCCCATGTCATGCGTCACCAGCAGCAGACCCAGACCGCGTCTGGCGACAATATCCGCCAGCAGATCGAGGATGCGCGCCTGGGCGATAGCATCGAGATCGGTCGTCGGCTCGTCGGCGATGATAAAGGGCGCGCGGCTGAGCAGGGCGAGAGCGACCATCATCCGCTGCAGCATGCCCCCGCTCATCTCAAAAGGGTAGCGCTTCAGCAGTACGTGCGGATTGTCCAGGCCGACCTCCTCCATCGCTGCCAGCAGCACGGTATCGTTCGCTTCGCGCCCCGCCGCGCGGCAGGTTTCCCGGGCGTGGGCGGCCATGGTCTGCAGCGGGTTAAAGGCGCTGCGCGGATTCTGCATGATGGTGGCGATGGTCGCGCCGCGCAGCTGTTCGCCGTATACCGGAATGCCGTCGAGCAGCACCCGGCCGGCGGTCTGCCTGACGCCGGGCGGCAGCAGGCCCAGCGCGGCGGCGCAGGTCAGCGATTTTCCGCAGCCACTGCTGCCGAGCAGCGCCAGCACCTGCCCGCGGCGCAGGGTGAAGGAGACGTCGCTGACCAGCGGGCGGTCGGCGGCAAGCGAGATCTGTTCCAGTTGGATCTTCTGCGGCATCAGTGGCTATGCTCCGCGATCAGGTGGGGATCGAGGCGATCGCGCAGCGCGTCGCCCAGCAGGTTAAAGGCCATCACGCTAATGAACAGCGCCAGTCCCGGCCAGACCATTTGCAGCGGCTGCGTCCAGATATACTGCCGGGCGTCGTTGATCATCACTCCCCATTCCGCCGTCGGCGCGCTGACGCCGAGGCCGAGGAACGACATGCCGGCCACGTGGAGCATCATATGGCCGATATCCAGCGAGGCGAGCACCAGCAGCGAGGGGATCACCGCCCCGGCCAGGTGGTCGCTGAACAGTCGCCAGCGGCTGGCGCCGCTCAGGCGGGCGGCGAGGATAAACTCACGCTGGCGCAGAGAGACCACCAGGTTACGTACCATTCTGGCGTACCAGGCCCAGTGTGACAGCGCAATGGCGAGGATCACATTGGTCAGCCCGGTGCCCAGCACCCCCACCATAAAGAACGACAGGATCGAGGTTGGAAAGGTCATAAACAATTCGGCGAGGCGCATCAGACCGCGATCGGCGCGGCCGCCCAGCAGCCCGGCGCTGCCGCCGACCGCCAGGCCGATCAGCAGCACCAGCAGCAGACAGGCCATCACCGCCCCCAGCGAAACGCGGGTGGCGGCCAGCAGGCGTGAGAAAATATCCCGGCCAAGATGATCGGTGCCGAGCCAGTGCGCTGCGCCCGGCGGCAGCAGCCGCTGTTGCAGGTCAATCGCCGCCGGATCCCAGGGCAGCCACCAGCCGCTGCCGATGGCGATAACGGCCAGCAGTGCGATGACCAGCATGGCCAGTTTTACCGGCCAGCGAAAGCGTTGTAGCCATCTCATGCGCTCACCTCCTCATGGCGGCGCAGGCGCGGGTCGAGCGCCGCGTTAAGCACATCTACCGCCAGATTAGCCAGCACGAACACCGTCACCATCATCAGGGTAAAGCATTGGATCACCGGGTAATCGCGATTGAAAATCGCGGAAACCGCGTAGCGGCCGACCCCGGGCCAGGCAAAGATATTTTCGATAATCATGGTGCCGCCGATCAGCTCGCCAATGTGCATGCCCATGGCGGTCACCACCGGCAGGGTGGCGTTGCGCAGGATATGTCGGCGCTCCACCTGGCGTGCGCTTAATCCGCGCAGCCGCGCCCACACCACGTGACGCTGACTGGCGGCGTCCAGCATGCTGGCGCGCAGCAGGCGGGCGTTGATCGCCAGCGACATAAAGGCGATGGAGACAGCGGGCAATATCAGGTGCTGCCAGTCGCCATACCCCATCGCCGGGAGCCACTGCAGATGTACGGAAAAGAGCATCACCAGCAGAAAGGCCAGCCAGAAGTTCGGCATTGAGACACCGAGAAAGGCAATCAGCCGTACGACATAGTCCGGCAGGCGATCGCGATGGCGCGCCGCCCAGATGCCCAGCGGCAAGGAGGTGACGAGGATCAGCGCCAGCGCCGCGCCGGTGAGCAGCAGGGTGGCTGGCAGGAAGTGCAGCAGGTCATCCAGTACCGGGCGCTGGGTGGCATAGGAGAGACCGAAATCCAGGTGCAGCGCCCGCCACAGCCAGTGCAGATACTGCATCGCCAGCGGCTGGTTGAGCCCCAGCAGCTCGCGGGTCGAGGCTACCATCTCTTCAGTGGGCGGCAGGTTCGACAGGCGTAAATAATCCAGCGCCGGGTCGCCGGTGCCGAGCCGCAGCAGCAGAAAGATGATGGCGGAGGCGGCGAGCAGCAGCGGGATCAGCAGCAGCAGGCGGCGTAAAATATAGCGTAGCATTATGGCGTTACCGGGTTAATCTGGTCGAAAGGGATCTCGGTAGTCACCGGGGCGAACGGGATCTCCCCGACCTCCTGGTGCGCAACCGACATCAGCGAGACATAGCTGATGGGCAGATACACCGCGTCCTGATGCAGGCGGGTCAGCACATCGTGGTACAGTTTTCTCCGCAGCGCCTCGTCCCCGGTGGTCAACACTTCGCTAATCTCTTTATCAATCAGCGCCTTGTCCGGCAGGCCTCGCTGGGCCTGGTAATCCGCATGCGACGGCACGCGCATCGAGCTTAAAAAGGCATGCGGATCGTAGGGCGCCCCCCAGGTGCGATTGAAGATCATGCCGAAGCGGCCTTCGCGCTGGCGGGCGTAGATGCTGCTCTCCTCCTCGCCCACCAGGGTGACCTGGACGCCGACCTGCCGCAGATTGGCCTGAATAATTTCGGCCATTGATTTAGCCAGCGCGTCGGTGCCGATAAACGCCAGCTCAATTGCCAGCGGTTGCCCGGCTTTTTGTCGCCAGGGCTGGCCTTCCGGCTGCTGCCAGCCGGCCTGCTCCAGCAGGGCGCGGGCTTTTGCCGGATCGTAACGGCGCGGCGTCAGATCCTGCGGCGCGTAGGGGACCGAGGGGGCAAACAGGGTGTCGGCAACCTGCTGGGTGCCGTAGAGCACGCTATCGACGAGGGTCTGTTTGTCGACGGCGTAGTTGAGCGCCTCGCGAACCGCCTGCTCGCGGGTCGGCCCCTGGCTGGTATTTAGCGCCAGCATCACCGTCTCCGCCGGGGCGGACAGACGAGCCACGTAGCCGGGGTGATGGCGAAAACGCTCGAAGGTGTCCAGCGGCAGCAGCCCTTCATCGCCGTAAAGCATATCGATTTCCCCGGTTTCGAACGCCACCGCCCGGCTGGTAGCGTCGGGGATCACCTTGATGGTGATTTGCTGCAGCGCGGGTTTGCGACCCCAGTAGTGTTCATTGCGTACCAGCACATCGCGCTGATTGAGCTGCGAGCTTGCCAGCCGCCACGGGCCGGTGCCGATCGGGGCTTTAATGCCTCTGGCGGTACCGCCATCGATAAACTGCGAGGGGGCGATAAAGCGGAACGGACGGGGCAGGGCCAGCTCTTGTAGTAAGGGCGCGTAGGCGCTTTTCAGGGTGATCTGCAGCTCAGTAGCGCTGAGTGCCCGCACGTCGGTGATCTGATTGGCGAGCTCAAGCCAGGCATGGCGTTGGCGGTTGGCCAGCACAGCCTGGAAATTGGCTACCGCGGCCTGGGCGTTAAACGGTTCGCCATTGGAGAACGTCACATCGTCGCGCAGGGTAAACTGCCAGGTTTTACCATCGGCGGAGTGATGCCAGCGGATCGCCAGCCAGGGCTGTACGCTGCCGTCAGCCTGATACTTCACCAGCGGTTCATAAACCATGCTTTGGGCAAACATCTGGTTGGGTGTATAGAGATGCGGATTGAGCGGGCCGACGTTAACCGGCCAGGCGGTGGTGAGCTGGTGCTGTGCGGCCTGAGCCAGTAAAGGGACGCAGGCAACCAGCGCCAGCAGGGTGAGGCGGATAGTAGACAAGACGGTGATCTCAGCGACAGGAAAGTATGACGATTTTAGTGATTCATCATACTTTGGGAGTAACCTGGATCAATATTGCGCCGGAAAGTATAAGAAAATCGTATCATTGCGCGCGGGCGGCAGGCGCCACCTTATCCCTCAGGGCGCGCGGAACAGCTCCAGCAGCGTGGCCACCTGTTCGTCGATCGGCGCCAGGTCCCGCTTAACGATCAGGTGCAGCGGCGTCGCGCGGCGCGCGCCGTGGCTGAGGGGCAGCCGCTTCAGCACGCCCTGGTCGAGATGGGGGCGAATGCGCTCCTCCGGCAGCCAGCCGAACCCGACCTGATACATCACCGCATCAATGGCGGCGTCAATGGTGGAGAAGGTCCAGGCGTCACGCGTCGCCTGGCCGTCGCCGGTCTGGTCGGCAATGCGCACCAGCGGCCACGGCGCCAGCGCGCTATCCTCCAGCGGCCCGTCGAGCGCGGCGAGAGGATGGTCGCGGTGGGCGACGGCGATGAAATCAATATTCATCAGCCACTCTCCGCGGCCGGTAATATCCTGGCGGCGGGTCAGCACCATCACATCGGCTTCCGTCCGCGCCGCGCTCTCGTCATCAACGTTTTCCAGCACTTCGGTGAGTCTGACCTGGGTCTGCGGATAGCGCTGCTGAAACTGACGCAAAATCGCGAACAGCCGCTGACGCGGGAAAATGCTGTCGACCACCAGATCCAGGCGGGTGCGCGCCCCGTTACGCAGGGTGGCGGCGTGCGTCTCGACGTAGGCAAAAGCCTGCAGCAGCGGTTTGACCTGATTCAGCAGTAGTTCACCCGCGGGAGTGAGCACTGCCCGCCGGCCGGACGGCGCCAGCAGCGCCACGCCTAAGCGCTCCTGCAGCAGCGCGAGGTTATAGCTCACCGATGACTGACTGCGGTTGGTCTCCTCCGCCGCTCTGGCAAAGCTCCCCAATTCCACTACCTTTTCGAGTAACGCCCACTGCTCCAGGGTTGTCTTGTGCATAATCAATCTAAAATTTGGATGTATTTAATCCAAACATAGCGTTATTCATTCATTTTTTAAAGACGTATGCTGTCCTCAACAAAACAGAGGAGAATAAATGATGAGCACTTTCGACAAACATGACCTCAGCGGCTTTATCGGTAAACATCTGGTCTACACCTACGACAACGGCTGGAACTACGAGATTTACGTCAAAAATGGCCACACCCTCGACTACCGTATTCACAGCGGCATCGTCGGCAATCGCTGGGTGAAAGATCAGGAAGCGTACATTGTGCGGGTGGGGGAAAGTATCTACAAAATCTCCTGGACCGAACCGACCGGCACCGACGTTAGCCTGATCGTCAACCTGGGCGACAAACTGTTCCACGGCACCATTTTCTTCCCGCGCTGGATCATGAATAACCCGGAAAAAACCATCTGCTTCCAGAACGAACACATTCCGCTGATGAATTCGTATCGTGATGCCGGCCCGGCCTATCCGACGGAAGTGATTGACGAGTTCGCCACTATCACCTTCATTCGCGACTGTGGCGCCGATAATGACGAGGTCATTAATTGCCCGGCGAGTGAATTACCTGCGGATTTCCCTGCAAATTTGTAATTCAGCAGAAATAAATTTGTGATCTGCGCGAACATTTTGTTATTAAGCGTGACGATCGCTAATGAAAGTATTGTGTGTTGGTTTAAGCCTCGTTTACTTTCCGCTATTGCGTTCCTGTTTTGCTCTCAAAACAGGAACGCTTTCCTGTCATATCCCTGCCATAAAAAACTCCTATCATACTGTTTAGTAATGAGTTATTACTTATTCTGAGAAAATATTAATTTCTTAATATTATCCTAAGCAAGGTCGACTACATTAATAGTGGTCGAAATACCCTGAAATGGAATGCCGCGCTGAACTCACTTCATTTTAATTTCGTTTAAGTCCGCAGGCGCAGGATATTTTATTCTAACGACCCTGATTTGTGCGTGGGTCATCTACAAAACAGGATGATGATGAGCGATTTTTTGCCGTTTTCGCGCCCGTCGATGGGCGACGCAGAGCTGGCTGCGCTGCGTGAAGTTTTAGCGTCGGGCTGGATCACTACCGGACCGAAAAATCAGGCACTTGAAGCGGCATTCTGCCAGCTGACCGGCAACCGCCACGCGATTGCCGTCAGTTCAGCGACCGGCGGGATGCATGTGACCCTGATGGCGCTGGGTATCGGCCCCGGCGATGAAGTCATTACGCCGTCCCAGACCTGGGTCTCCACTCTCAATATGATCTGCCTGCTGGGCGCCACGCCGGTGATGATCGACGTCGATAACGACAATCTGATGATCACCCCTGACGCGGTGGAAGCGGCGATCACTTCGCGTACCAAAGCGATAATTCCTGTGCACTACGCCGGCGCGCCAGCCGACATCGACGCCATTCGCGCGGTGGGCGAGCGCCACGGCCTTCCGGTGATCGAAGACGCCGCCCATGCGGCGGGGACCCACTATAAAGGCCGCCACGTGGGCTGGCAGGGGACCGCCATTTTCTCGTTCCACGCGATCAAAAACATGACCTGCGCCGAAGGCGGGCTGATTGTCACCGACGACGACGAGCTGGCCTCCCGCATCCGCAGCCTGAAATTCCATGGCCTGGGCGTGGACGCCTATGACCGCCAGACCCACGGCCGCGCGCCGCAGGCGGAGGTGATCACCCCGGGCTTTAAGTACAACCTCGCCGACATCAACGCCGCCCTGGCGTTGGTGCAGCTGGAAAAACTGAGCCACGCCAATCAGCGCCGGACGGAAATTGCCCAGCGCTACCTGCGCGAGCTGGCGGACACGCCGTTTACCCCGCTGACCGTCCCGGCATGGGATCACCAGCACGCCTGGCACCTGTTTATCATCCGCGTCGATGAGGCCGCGTGCGGCATCAGCCGCGACGCGCTGATGGAAAAGCTGAAGGCGATGGGCATCGGCACTGGTTTGCACTTTCGTGCGGCTCATACGCAAAAATATTACCGCGAACGCTTCCCTGAGGTTTCCCTGCCGAATACCGAATGGAACAGCGCCCGCATCTGTTCTCTCCCGTTGTTCCCGGACATGACCGATGACGATGTCACTCGCGTTATCTCCGCACTGCGCCAGTTGTCAGGACGTTGATATGCTTACTTACCCTCCCGTGAAGAAGGTCTCGGTGGTTATCCCGGTTTATAACGAACAGGATAGCCTGCCGGAACTGCTTCGTCGTACGGATGCCGCCTGCGCCACGCTGGGGCGGCAATATGAAATTCTGCTGATCGACGATGGCAGCAGCGACGATTCTGCGCGCATGCTGACCGAAGCCGCCGAGGCGGAAGGTAGCCACGTCGTCGCCGTGTTGTTAAACCGTAACTACGGCCAGCACTCGGCGATCATGGCCGGCTTCAGCCATGTGACTGGCGACTTAATCATTACCCTCGACGCCGACCTGCAAAACCCGCCGGAAGAGATCCCGCGGCTGGTGGCGAAGGCTGATGAAGGTTACGACGTGGTGGGCACCGTGCGCCAGAACCGTCAGGACAGCATCTTCCGTAAAACCGCGTCGAAGATGATTAACCGCCTGATCCAGCGCACCACCGGCAAAGCGATGGGCGACTACGGCTGCATGCTGCGCGCTTACCGCCGGCATATTATCGACGCGATGCTCAACTGCCACGAGCGCAGCACCTTTATCCCGATCCTGGCGAATACCTTCGCTCGTCGCGCGGTGGAGATCCCGGTAATGCATGCCGAGCGCGAATTCGGCGACTCCAAATACAGTTTCATGCGTCTGATTAACCTGATGTATGACCTGGTGACCTGTCTGACCACCACGCCGCTGCGTCTGCTCAGCATTTTCGGCAGCGTGATTGCCCTGCTTGGCTTCGCCTTCGGCCTGCTGCTGGTGGTACTGCGTCTGGCCTTCGGCCCACAGTGGGCGGCGGAAGGGGTGTTTATGCTCTTCGCCGTGCTGTTCATGTTTATCGGCGCCCAGTTTGTCGGGATGGGCCTGCTCGGGGAGTATATCGGACGCATCTATAACGACGTGCGTGCGCGTCCCCGCTACTTTATTCAACGTGTTGTTCGCCAGCCGGAAACGGCATCTAAAGAGGAAGATCGTTCATGAAAGCCGTAGTCTTCGCTTATCACGATATGGGTTGCACCGGTATCCAGGCTCTGCTGGACGCCGGGTATGATATCGCTGCTATTTTCACCCACCCGGATAACCCTGGCGAAAACCATTTCTTTGGCTCCGTGGCGCGCCTTGCCGCCGAGCAGGGCATTCCGGTGTGGGCGCCGGAAGACGTGAACCATCCGCTGTGGATTGAACGTATCCGCGAGATGAAGCCGGACGTGCTGTTCTCCTTCTACTACCGCAACCTGCTGGGCGATGAGATCCTCAATCTGGCACCGAAAGGGGCGTTCAACCTGCACGGTTCGCTGCTGCCGAAATATCGTGGCCGTGCGCCGCTGAACTGGGTGCTGGTCAATGGCGAAAGCGAAACCGGCGTGACCCTGCACCGCATGGTTAACCGCGCGGACGCCGGCGATATCGTCGCCCAGCAGACCGTGGCGATTGGCCCGGATGACGCGGCCCTGACGCTGCACCGTAAGCTGTGCGCCGCTGCTACCGAGCTGCTGGGCCAGGCGCTGCCCGCGATCCTCGCCGGCACCACCGATGAACGTCCGCAGGATCACAGCCAGGCGACCTACGTGGGGCGTCGTACCCCGGAAGACGGCCGCCTCGACTGGGAGCAGCCGGCGCAGACTCTGCATAATCTGGTGCGTGCCGTCTCTGACCCGTGGCCAGGCGCCTTCGGCTACGCCGGGGCAAACAAGTTTATCGTCTGGAAATCCCGTGTTCGTCGCGATCTGCCGGCAGCCAAACCGGGGACCGTGATCTCCGTTACGCCGCTGATCGTCGCGTGCCAGGACGGGGCGCTGGAGATTGTCACCGGCCAGACCGAACGCGGCGTGTACATGCAGGGCGCCCAGCTGGCGCAGGCCCTGGGCCTGGTGTCCGGGGCGGTGATCAGCAGCAAACCGGTGGTGGCGATTAAGCGCCGCACCCGCGTGCTGATCCTCGGCGTCAATGGCTTTATCGGTAACCATCTGACCGAACGCCTGCTGCAGGACGACAACTATGAGATTTACGGTCTGGATATCGGCTCCGACGCCATCAGCCGTTTCCTTGACTGCCCGCGTTTCCACTTCGTGGAAGGCGATATCAGTATTCACTCCGAGTGGATCGAGTACCACATTAAGAAATGCGACGTGGTGCTGCCGCTGGTGGCCATCGCCACGCCTATCGAATACACCCGCAACCCGCTGCGCGTGTTCGAACTGGATTTCGAAGAGAACCTGAAGATCATCCGCGACTGCGTAAAATACAATAAGCGCATCATCTTCCCGTCGACCTCGGAAGTGTACGGCATGTGCACCGACAAAAACTTCGACGAAGATAGCTCCAACCTGGTGGTGGGGCCGATCAACAAACAGCGCTGGATCTACTCGGTCTCCAAGCAGCTGCTGGACCGCGTGATCTGGGCCTATGGCGATAAGAACGGCCTGAAGTTCACTCTGTTCCGTCCGTTCAACTGGATGGGGCCGCGCCTGGATAACCTCAACGCCGCGCGTATCGGCAGCTCCCGAGCTATCACCCAGCTGATCCTCAACCTGGTGGAAGGGTCGCCGATCAAGCTCATCGAAGGCGGCAAGCAAAAGCGCTGCTTCACCGATATCAGCGACGGTATCGAAGCGCTGTTCCGCATCATCGAGAACAAAGACGGCCGCTGCGACGGGCAGATCATCAACATCGGCAACCCGGATAACGAAGCGAGCATCAAAGAGCTGGCCGAAATGCTGCTTGCCTGCTTCGAACGCCATCCGCTGCGCGATCGCTTCCCGCCGTTCGCCGGCTTCCGCGAAGTGGAAAGCAGCGATTACTACGGGAAGGGCTACCAGGACGTTGAGCATCGTAAGCCAAGCATCCGCAATGCCAAACGCTGCCTGAACTGGGAGCCGAAGGTCGAGATGGAAGAGACTGTCGAACACACGCTGGACTTCTTCCTGCGTACAGTTGAACTGGTGGACGATAAAAATCCATGAAACAGGTCGGCTTACGCATAGATGTCGATACCTTTCGCGGCACGCGGGACGGCGTTCCGCGGCTGCTGGACCTGCTGGGCCAGCACGGGATCCAGGCAAGCTTCTTCTTCAGCGTCGGGCCGGACAATATGGGGCGCCATCTGTGGCGCCTGATAAAACCGAAGTTTCTGTGGAAGATGCTGCGTTCCAGGGCGGCTTCGCTGTACGGCTGGGATATTCTGCTGGCCGGCACCGCCTGGCCGGGGCGCCGCATCGGCGCGGGTAATGAAGCGGTGATCCGTGCGACCGCCGAGTCTCATGAAGTCGGACTGCATGCCTGGGATCATTACAGCTGGCAGGCGTGGAGCGGTGTCTGGCCGCAGGAACGGCTGACGCTGGAGGTTGAGCGCGGCCTGCTCGAACTGGAACGCATCATCGGCCGCCCGGTCACCTGCTCGGCCGTCGCCGGCTGGCGCGCCGATCAGCGGGTGGTCAAAGCCAAAGAATCCTTCGATTTTCTCTACAACAGCGACTGTCGCGGCACGCGGCCGTTTCTGCCCCAGCTCGGCAGCGGCGTCTCTGGTACCGTGCAGATCCCGGTCACCCTGCCGACCTGGGACGAGGCGGTGGGCACCGCGGTGGATATCGCCGGTTTTAATCGCTACCTGCTGGATTGCATCCATCGCGATGCGGGCGTGCCGGTCTATACCATTCACGCCGAAGTGGAAGGTATTGCCTACGCGGATCAGTTCAATGAACTGCTGACCATGGCGGCGGAAGAAGAAATTCAGTTTTGCCCACTGAGCCAGCTGCTGCCCGCTGACTTTAGCGAGCTGCCGTCCGGCAAAGTGGTTCGGGGTGAACTGGCTGGCCGGGAAGGCTGGCTCGGACGTGAACAATTACTGACTTCGGGTGTTTGATGAAAAGCATTCGCTATGGCGTCTCTCTGATTGCGCTGTTTGCGCTGTATTACCTGCTGCCGCTCAATTTCCGTTTGCTCTGGCAACCCGATGAAACCCGCTACGCGGAGATCAGCCGTGAAATGCTGGCCACCGGCGACTGGGTGGTGCCGCATTTTCTCGGGTTGCGCTACTTCGAAAAGCCGATTGCCGGTTACTGGATCAACAGCATCGGTCAGTGGCTGTTTGGCCATAATAACTTCGGCGTTCGCTTCGGGTCGGTCTTCGCCATCACCATGACCGCCCTGCTGGTAGCCTGGCTGGCGTGGCGCGTCTTTCGCGATAAAAAGGTGGCGGTCCTGTCGCCGGTTATCTTCCTCACTGCGATGCTGGTGTATGCGATTGGCACCTATGCGGTGCTGGACCCGATGATCACCCTGTGGCTGGCGTTGGCGATGTGCAGCTTCTGGGGCGCGACGCAGGCGCAGAGCCGCGGCGGCAAAATACTGGGTTACGTGCTGTTGGGCGTCGCCTGCGGTATGGGGGTGATGACCAAAGGTTTCCTTGCGCTGGCGGTGCCGGTGGTGGGCGTTCTGCCATGGGTGATCGCCCGTAAACGCTGGCGTGAAGTGCTGACCTACGGTTGGCTGGCGGTGGTCGTCTGTACGCTGGTGGTGCTGCCCTGGGGGCTGGCTATCGCCCAGCGCGAGCCGGACTTCTGGCGCTATTTCTTCTGGGTCGAGCATATTCAGCGTTTCGCCGAAAAAGACGCCCAGCATAAAGCGCCATTCTGGTACTACATCCCGTTCCTGATCGCCGGCAGCCTGCCGTGGCTGGCCCTGCTGCCAGGGGCGCTGAAGCGCGGCTGGCGTGAGCGCGATGAGGCCCGCGGCGCGCTGTATCTGCTCGGTTGGGTGGCGATGCCGTTCCTGTTCTTCAGTATTGCTAAAGGCAAACTGCCGACCTATATCCTGCCGTGCTTTGCGCCGCTGTCGATCCTGATGGCCCGCTACGCGCTGGAGGCGGCGAAGACCGGCGCGAAAGCGCTGCGCATCAACGGGATGATCAACCTGGGCTTTGGCCTGCTGGGGCTGATCGCCGTGCTGGTGGTCTCGCCCTGGGGCGTGATGCACAAGCCGGTATGGAGCAAGATTGAGCTGTATAAATGTCTGCTGGCGGCCATCGCCTTCGCCGTCTGGGCGCTGATGGGCTGGTTGGCGATGAAAGACGCTGGCCGCCGCTGGAGCCTCGCCGCGCTCTGTCCGCTCGGCCTGGCGCTGCTGGTGGGCTTCGCCATCCCGGACCGGGTTATCGACAGCAAACAGCCGCAGTTCCTCGTGGATATCGTCAGCGAATCCCTGCAGCCCAGCCGCTACGTCCTGACCAACAACGTCGGGATCGCCGGCGGCCTGGCCTGGGAGCTGAAGCGCAGCGATATTATTATGTTCGACAAACAGGGTGAGCTGAAGTACGGTCTCGACTGGCCGGATGCTCAGGGAAGCTTTGTCAGCCAGGCCGGTTTTGCCGACTGGCTGGCCGCGCACCGTCAGCAGGGGCCGGTCTCGCTGGTGCTGTTGATGGATAAAGGAGAGAGTATGGTCGACTTACCGTTACCGAAACCAGATAACGCCTATGAGCTGGGTCGGGTGGTCTTCCTTCAGTATCTGCCGCAATGAGCGTCTGGATCTGTCTGGTGTTCGCCAGCCTGCTGAGCTGCGCCGGACAACTCTGCCAGAAACAGGCGACCCGCCCGTCCCGTCGCGGACGGCGGAGTCGCCATATACTCTTCTGGCTGGGGATGGCGCTGTTATGCCTGGGCTGCGGCATGCTGCTGTGGCTGAGCGTCCTGCAGTCTATTCCGGTCAGCATCGCCTATCCGATGCTGAGCCTGAATTTCGTCTGGGTTACCCTCGCGGGCTGGGGCATCTGGCATGAGCCGGTCGCTCGCCGCCACTGGTTTGGCGTTGGGTTGATCGTCGTGGGCATCGTCATTCTGGGGACCAGCGTCTGATGGGCTTTCTCTGGGCATTATTCAGCGTCGGCCTCGTCAGCGCCGCGCAGTTGCTGCTGCGCAGCGCCATGGTGGCCTTGCCGCCGCTGACCGATATTATGGCATTTCTCCAGCATCTGCTGCATTTCCAGCCCGGCACCTTCGGCCTGTTTTTCGGCCTGCTGGGCTACCTGCTGTCGATGGTCTGCTGGTACTTTGCCCTCCATCGCCTGCCGCTGTCGAAAGCGTATGCCCTGCTGAGTCTGAGCTATATCCTCGTGTGGGCCGCCGCCATCTGGCTGCCCGGCTGGCATGAGCCGTTCTACTGGCAATCGCTGCTGGGCGTGGCGATCATCGTCGCCGGCGTATTGACCATCTTCTGGCCGGTGAAACGCCGCTAGCCGGGCAGCCGGCTTTTGGGGCGCCCCGGGCCGAGCAGGATCGCCAGCTTACTGCCCCCAACGGTAGTCTCCATCCAGATTTTACAGACGCTGGTTAACGGCACCGAGAGCAGCATGCCTACCGGCCCCAGCAGCCAGCCCCAGACCAGCAACGACAGGAACACCACCAGGGTCGACATTCCCAGCCGATGGCCCATCATGCGCGGCTCCACCATGTTGCCCAGCACCATATGCACCACCAGAAACAGCGCCCCGACCAGCAGACACTCATAGATGCCGCTGAACAGCAGCGCCTGCAGCATCGGGGGGATGGCCGAGATGGCGGAGCCAATGTTCGGCACATAGTTCAGCAAAAACGCCAGCACCCCCCACATCAGGGCGAACTGTACCCCCATCGCCAGCAGCCCCAGCCAGACAATCAGCCCGGTCCACAGGCTAATCAGCGTCTTCAGCGCCAGATAATGGGTGACGCCTTTCAGCGCCCGGTGCAATCCGGCGATATGCAGGCGCGGGTTATTGAGGGCAAAACGCAGTTTGTAGGGCAGGTGGCGAACCTCAAACAGCATAAAGATCACCGTCATCACCAGCAGCACGATGCTGGCCATCGCCCCGGAAAGCTGGGTCATCAGCGTCGTGGCCCAGGTCATCAGCCGTTCTGAATCCATGCGCCGCAGCATCCGCTCCGGATTGATATGCAGATTAAGGAAGGGGAGATACTCCTGGAGCTGGAGGATCTTGCGCGTCAGGGCACGGTTGAAATCGGGCAGCATGGCGACAAAGTCATTGAGCGACGCCGCCAGCACGCCGAGCAGCGCGGTGAGCATCACCAGCATCGCCGTCACCACCAGGGTAATGGCGAAAGGACGCCGCACCCCGCGACGAATGCACCAGGTCACCAGCGGGTTGAGGACAATAGCGAAAAACAGCGCCAGCAGCAGCTGCACCAGAATATCGGCGGCGGCGTGGATCCCGGCGAGGATAATCACTAACGCTGCCAGCTTAAGTAAAATATGGAGCCCGGCTTTATCAGCCTGCGGAGAGGACATAGGTATTCCTTTTTATGAGTCGCGCCAGATAAGTGTAGCGGTTCGCCGACTGCCAATATTCTGAAAGGAGGGCTGCTTTTCCGCCGACAGCGTGGTAATAGTGAAAGCTGATTGTCGAAATCTGGTGGAACCTGATGCCCGAACCCGTCGCCGAACCGGCGCTCAATGGACTGCGCCTCAATCTGCGGATTGTCTCTGTCGTCATCTTTAACTTTGCCAGCTATCTCACCATCGGCCTACCGCTGGCGGTGCTGCCCGGCTATGTGCATGATGTCATGGGCTTTAGCGCTTTCTGGGCCGGGCTGGTGATTAGCCTGCAATATTTCGCCACGCTGCTCAGCCGCCCGCACGCCGGGCGCTACGCCGATCTGCTGGGACCGAAAAAGATTGTCGTCTTCGGTCTCTGCGGCTGTTTTTTGAGCGGTCTGAGCTATCTGCTGGCGGCCTGCAGCAGCGGCTGGCCACTGGTTAGCCTGCTGCTGTTATGTCTCGGGCGGGTGATCCTTGGAATCGGTCAGAGCTTTGCCGGCACCGGGTCGACGCTGTGGGGCGTCGGCGTGGTCGGTTCGCTGCATATCGGGCGGGTGATTTCGTGGAACGGGATAGTGACCTACGGGGCGATGGCGATGGGCGCGCCGCTCGGCGTGCTCTGTTACTCACGGATTGGCCTCAGCGGCCTGGCGGTGGTCATTATGGCGGTGGCGCTGGTGGCGATCCTCTGTGCGCTGCCCCGCGCGGCGGTGAAGGCAGCCAAAGGTAAAGCGATGTCGTTTCGCGCGGTGCTTGGCCGGGTCTGGCCCTACGGCATGGCGCTGGCGCTGGCCTCCGCTGGCTTCGGGGTGATCGCCACCTTTATCACGCTGTTTTATGACGCTAAAGGCTGGGACGGCGCGGCTTTCGCTCTGACGTTATTCAGCTGCGCGTTCGTTGGCACGCGGCTGCTGTTTCCCAACGGTATTAACCGCCTCGGCGGGCTGAACGTGGCGATGCTCTGCTTTAGCGTGGAGGTTATTGGCCTGCTGCTGGTCGGCTTCGCCGATACGCCGCTGATGGCGAAAATCGGTACTTTCCTTACCGGGGCGGGGTTCTCGCTGGTCTTCCCGGCGCTGGGGGTGGTGGCGGTGAAAGCGGTGCCGCAGCACAACCAGGGATCGGCGCTGGCGACCTATACCGTGTTTATGGATTTGTCGTTGGGCGTTACCGGGCCGCTGGCCGGGTTGCTGATGGCGTGGACCGGGATCTCGATGATTTATCTCGCCGCGGCGGGGCTGGTGATGGCGGCGCTGCTGTTGGGCTGGCGGCTAAAAAAACGGCCCCCGGTTAGCGAACCGGAGGCCATCGCACCAGGCCAGTAATTACTGAATGGTGAGGGTGTTGATGATGCTTTCTGCTTCGGTCTGTGCCTGCTGCTGGTTGTCCGCCGGCAGGGTCACCTGCAGGGTCAGCAGTTTGTCATCCACTTTGCCAAGCAGTACGGAAGACCAGGCGGTCTGCCCCTTGGCGGAGATGATGCTGTCCAGCTGCTGCAGGGTATGGCCTTTAATCTCCAGCGATTTATTGCTCACCACCTGCAGCTGCGGGTCGCGGCTACGCTGCTGATCTTCCAGACGTTTCGCCAGCACCGCCAGATCTTCATTGGTGCTGTCGCCGACGATGACGATGACCGCTTTCTGGCCGGTAGCGTCAGAGTAGACGTGCATGTTGTTCGCCTGGGTACCCAGTTTGCCGCTCTGGTCGGCCATGCCCGCGGGCAGGGTGAAGCTCAGCTTGCCATCCAGCAGGCTGATTGCCTGGCCGCTGGCATTGCTCTCCGCCGCCGCTCCGACGGTTGGCGCTTTTGAATCGCTGTTATCGCAGGCGGCAAGCCCCATCACCAGCAGGCCAATACCGACATATTTAACCAAATTGCGCATTGACATCTTCCTTTCGATAAACGGCCACTAATGGCTCATCCGGCTATCTTAACACATCAGCCCGCGAGTACCTTTAACTCGGCTGCAATGCCGACAAATCAGATTTATCCGCCAGTCTTTTCAACAGCATATTTAACAACACGCCATACATCGGCAGGAAGAAAATGATGCTGATAAGCACTTTAAAGCTGTAGTCGACGAGGGCGATTTCCCCCCAGTGGGCGGCCATAAATGGGTCCGGACTGCGCCAGAAAGCGATAAAGAAGAATGCGACGGTATCGCTAATGTTGCCGAACAGCGTTGAGGCGGTGGGGGCCAGCCACCAGTGGCGGCTCTGCCGCAGGCGGTTAAAGACGTGGACGTCGAGGATCTGCCCCAGCGCATAGGCCATAAAGCTGGCGATGGCGATACGCGCGACGAAGAGGTTAAAGGTACCCAGCGCGGCAAAGCCCTGCCACTCGCCCATATAGAACAGCGCGGAGATGCCGTAAGAGATGACCAGCGCCGGAACCATCACCGCGAAAATGATGCGTCGCGCCAGCGGTGCGCCAAAAATGCGTACCGTCAGATCGGTGGCGAGGAAGATAAACGGAAAACTAAACGCGCCCCAGGTGGTATGGAAACCAAAAATGGAGATCGGCAGCTGAACCAGATAGTTGCTGGAGGTGATCACCAGCAGATGAAATAGCGAAAGCCAGACGAGCGCTTTTTTGCGCTGTACGGTAGTAAACGGATTCATATTGTGACCTTTTTATGCCCGTCATGCTTCAGGTTAAGGAGCAATCGGCAGCGGAACGTTGGGGTGAGGGAACCCAATAAAAAACGGCTGCATGATACTGCGTTACCGGCGTAATGCAATGGTTGTTTTTCGCGCAAACGTTAACCTGGCTTGCGTACTGGCGAACTGGGGGTAAACTAGGGCCGTTTTGTTGACGTGAGACTAAAATGAGCGAACTTTTCTCCACTCCTGACCACACCCTGGATGCCCTGGGGCTCCGCTGCCCGGAGCCGGTCATGATGGTGCGTAAAACCGTGCGGACGATGCCGGTCGGCGAGACGCTGCTGATTATTGCTGACGATCCGGCCACCACCCGCGATATCCCGGGATTCTGCCGCTTTATGGAGCATGAGCTGGTGGCCCAGGAAACCGAAGCCCTGCCGTACCGCTATCTGATCCGCAAAAGCCGCTGAGCTTTTCCCGGATAGCGGCGCGTTGCGCCTTATCCGGGCTACCCGACGGTCCGGAACCGTAGCCCTGCTAAGCGTAGCGCGAGCAGGGAATATCCCGGATGGCGGCGCGTTGCGCCTTATCCGGGCTACCCGACGGTCCGGAACCGTAGCCCTGCTAAGCGTAGCGCGAGCAGGGAAGTCGGTATCTATGCTACAACTTCTTACGCAATAACCGCAGCGCGTTAGCCGTTACCAGCACGGTGGCGCCGGTATCCGCCAGCACCGCCAGCCACAGTCCGGTCAGGCCGAGCAGGGTGGTGACGAGGAAAACCCCCTTCAGCCCTAAGGCAATCGCGATGTTCTGGCGGATATTGGCGTGAGTCGCCCGCGCCAGGGAAATCATCTGCGCCAGGCCGGTCAGACGGTTATGGGTCAGCGCAGCATCGGCGGTTTCCAGCGCCACATCGGTGCCGCTGCCCATCGCAATGCCAATGGTGGCCGCTTTCATCGCCGGAGCGTCGTTGATGCCGTCGCCGACCATCGCCAGCGGTGCGTTGGCATTCAGCGCCACCACCGCGTTGACCTTGTCTGCCGGGAGCAGACCGGCGCGGAATTCCAGCCCCAGTTCGCTGGCGATGGCCGCCGCGGCGCGCGGGTTATCTCCGGTGAGGATCACCCCCTGCACCCCCAGCTGGTGTAAGGCATCCACCGCCTGACGTGCGTCGTCGCGCAGGGTGTCGCGCAGCGCCAGAATGCCGAGCAGCGTCTCGCCGCGCATCACCAGCACTACCGTTTGCCCGGCGCTCTCCAGCTGCTGGATCTGCGCCTCATGCTCTGCCGGGGCGGCTTTGCTGGCTGCGCAGATTAAGATGCGGCTGCCGTTGACCTCAGCTTCGATACCGGAGCCGGCCAGCGCCCGCTGGCCGCTGGCAAGCGGAATACTCAGCTGACGCCGCTGTGCTTCACGGACGACGGCCTGCGCCAGTGGGTGGCTGGAGCCTTGCTCCACCGCTGCCGCCAGCGCCAGCAGGGCGTTGTCGTCAACCTCAGCCGTGGCGATCACCGAAGTCACCTGCGGCTGGCCGACGGTCAGGGTGCCGGTTTTATCGAACGCCACCTGCCGCACCTGGCCCAGCTGTTCCAGCGCTGCACCGCCTTTGATCAGCGCTCCGCGTCGGGCGGCGACCGCCAGGCCGGAGGTGATGGCCGCCGGCGTGGAGATGACCAGCGCGCACGGACAGCCGATCAGCAGCAGCGTCAGCCCTTTATAAATCCACGGCAGCCAGGCGCTGGCGAAGAACAGCGGTGGGACAATAGCGACCAGCAAGGCGACGACCATAATGGCCGGGGTGTAGATCCGGCTGAAGCGGTCGATGAAGCGCTCGATCGGCGCCCGACGCTCCTCTGCCTCTTCAATCAGCTTCAGGATGCGGTCGATGGCGCTGTCGCCCGGTTCGGATATCACGGTCAGCTGCACCAGGCGATCGACGCTGGTGGCGCCCGCCGCGACCCGTTCCCCGGCCTGACGCTCCACCGGCACCGACTCGCCGGTCAGGGCGCTTTCATCAAAGCTGGCAAACGGCGACAGCAGCTGGCCATCCGCCGGCAGACGCCCGCCAGCGGCCACTTCAATCACATCTCCGGGACGCAGGTTGCGCTGGGCGACGGTTTCCCGCACGCCGTCGCGCAGGCGAATGGCGGTGTCGGGCTTCAGCGCCATCAGCGCGCTCACCCCCTGCCGTGCGCGGCTGGCGGCCCAGCCTTCGAGACGCTCGCCGATCAGGAACAGCAGCAGCACCATCGCCGCTTCCGCGGTGGCGCCGATAAACAGCGCTCCGATGGCGGCGACGCTCATCAGCGTCTCAATGGCGAACCAGCTCCCGCTCTTTATCAGGCGCAGCGCCTGGCGGGCAACCGGCCACAGGCCGACCAGGGTGGTGACAATAAAGGCTAACTGGCCGGCGGGGTGGTTGAACTGCTCCAGCCCCCAGCTCAGGGCCATCATGATAACCAGCGTCAGCAACGACAGATTGTCGCGCAGCAGCGACCCTCGGGTTTTCTCTGCTGCGGGAGCATCGGCATCGCGCAGCGTATAGCCCGCCTGGCGTACCGCGTTCTCAACCTGAACGCGGATATCGCCTTCCGCATTAACCAGCAGTTTTTCTGTGGCGAACAGCACCTGAACCTGACTGACCCCGGGTATCTGACGAACCGCGGTTTCCACCTTGCGGGCGCAGGCGGCGCAGTCCATGCCCTCTACCTGCCAGCTGTAGCGAGCGTCGCTGAGCGTTTCGCCGGCAGGTGGCGTTTCTGTCGCGCAGGCGTGGTCTGTGCAGCAGCCCTCCGCCGGGGCGGTCGCGGGCCGCATGGTGAATGACGAGAATTGTGGGACTTTTTTATCCTGCGCGTCTGGAGTCGACATGGCACCCTCCGGGAAATGATAATTTTCTCATTAGCCGTAGGATACACTCTGGAGTCGACTCCAGAGTCAAGGACTAAATTACAGGTACAGCGCGCGCACGATCAGGAAGTGGCCGGCAAAGTAGAATGCCGCGGCGATGGCGTTATCGGCGCGGAAGCGGCGACGATAATGGCTTACCAGCCACACAGTATTGCTCAATAGCAGCAGGGCGGCGCCGGCGAAACCAGACAGCGCAGTGTTAGTGGGACGGGCAAACCACAGCTCACCGGCCAGCCAGACCATCACCAGCGTCATCCCGATAAAGGTCAGCACCGGCATTTTCATCTCTTCCAGTCGGCTCCAGATCACCGCCATCAGCAGGGCGCCGAACACCAGCAGCACCAGCGGCAGCGGCCAGAAGAAGGATAGCGTCAGCTGGCTGGCGAACCAGATGGTATACAGCAGATGCGACAGGAAGAAAGCGCCTACGGCGTACATCACCCGCTGGCGCGGCAGCAGGGTCAGGGCATCGCCGAGCAGCGAGGCGCACAGGCCGGCCAGTACCAGATAGCTGATGGCATTGAACATCGGCGCCTGCCAGGCCAGTAACAGCAACAGAATCAGGGTGACAGGTTTAAATACCCAGCGTCGCCATGCCGGCCCACGATAGGATGCATCGACATAAAGCCATGCGGAGAAACAGACAGCAATAAATGACCAAAGCATAGTAAGTCCCTGTATCTGTTATCATAAAGAAAGTTACGGATGCGAGATGCTACTACTCAGTGTAGTGGTTTGGCGTAGCAGATGACAATGTTATTCCCGACGCAGTATGCTGATTCCTGATATTTTTTATGGGTAACCTTAATGAGTAAAATGCCCCTCTTTTTTGTCCTGGTCGTCGCGGTGATTGTGGTGGCGGCTTCGTTTCGCTATGTCCAGCAGCGCCGTGAGAAACAGGCGAATGACGCCGCGCCAGTGTTGCAAAAGCGCGTTATCGTCAGCAATAAACGGGAAAAGGTGATTAACGATCGGCGCTCGCGGCAGCAGACGGTGACGCCCGCAGGCAGTGAGATGCGCTATGAGGCGAGTTTTCGCCCGGAAAACGGTGGGCTGGAAGTGGTGTTTCGCCTCGACGCGCCGCAATATCATGCGCTGAGCGTGGGCGATCGCGGGATGTTGAGTTATAAGGGCACAGCGTTCGTGGCGTTTACGCCCGATCCCTGAGCCCTTTTCAGGACTACTTTTTCAGCGTCGCCTTCAGTTTTTTCTGCCAGGCGACGAGCTCAAACACGCCGAAGATAAAAATGCGGATTTGCTCAAAGCGGCTCAGCGGCGGCGCCTCTTTCGGCTGCGTCGCCTTAAGCAGCGTCAGCTGCAGACCGTGCATCAGGATCATGAAAATCAGCGCGACGTTGACGAAGATATTCAGCGGCTTCGGGAAGGGCTGAAACAGGTTCAATAACAGAAAGGCCCAGACGCACAGCATCAGCAGGCGGCCTAAATTAATCAGCATGATTCTCTCCTTGGGCCTCACGTTGGTAAAGACGGTAGGCGACCTGTCCGGCCACTTTTTCACGATACAGCTGCCAGTTCGCCGGTACCGGCGGTAGGCCATTTTCAACTTCGCTTTCGACGTACACCAGGGCCTCATCGGCCAGCCAGCCCTGCGTTTCCAGCAGACGTAGCGTCTCCTCCAGCAGCCCCTGACGGAACGGCGGGTCGACGAACACGATCTGATGCGGTGTGCCCGGCTGGCTCAGAAAGCTGAGGGTGTTAGTCGTGATCACCTTGCCGCGATCCGCTTTCAGGGTAGCGAGGTTTTTTTGCAACTGCTGGGCTACGCCGCGCTCCATCTCCAGTAGCGTGGTGCTGGCCGCATAGCGGGACAGTGCCTCAAGCCCCAGCGCGCCGCTGCCGGCAAAGCAGTCGAGGCAGTGCGCGTCAACAATGGACGGCGCCAGCCAGTTAAAAAGGGTTTCGCGAACCCGGTCGGTGGTCGGCCGCAGGCCCGGGCTCTCCGGCACCGGTAATTTACGGCCGCGCCATTGCCCGCCGATGATGCGGATCTGGCCGCTGCCCGCGTGGTTTGGTTTTTTCATCTCTCTGCTCAAGTCTCTACTTCCGGCCTGCTATTCTAGCGATGGACGGCGGTTGACGAAACCTTAATCCGGGGGCGGTGCTGCGAGTTAAGTTAAGTGATAGACTATCCAACTAATTTCATCATTTTTTCAGCTTCTGATGAAGCTGTGCCATGAATAAACAGCGAGGAGTGTGGTCGCAAATGGCAAAAGAGAAAAAACGTGGCTTCTTTTCCTGGCTGGGCTTTGGACAGAAAGAACAGGCACAGGAAACCGAGACTGAACAAAAAGTAGAAGAACAACAAGCGGTTGTCGAAGAGACACCGGTGGTTGAAACCCCTGCTGAGCCGAGCGCGCCGAAAGCAGATCCGGAAGCGTTTGCCGAAGACGTCGTCGACGTGACCGAGACGGTTGTCGAAAACGAAAAGGCGCACCTCGCGGAGCCTGCCAGCGTGCAGGAAGAAGAGTGGGTGGAAACGCCGGCTCTGGCGGAAGAAGCGCCTGTTGTTGAACCGGCGCCCGCGGTCAGCGAACCGCCTGAACAGCCCGCGGTGGCTGAGCCGCTGGCGGAAGAGGTTATCGCCGAACCGGTGGTGGCGGAAGCCGTAGCTGAGCAGCCTGTGGAAGAGGCTTTCGCCGAGCCGCAGGAGACGGACGTCACTGAAGAGGATGCGCCGCTAAGCGATGAAGAGCTGGAAGCGCAGGCGCTGGCGGCCGAAGCGGCAGAAGAGGCGGCGGTGGTGGTGCCGGCGCCCGAGGACGAGGCGCCGGTTGAAGAGCTGGCTCAGGAGCAGGAAAAACCAACGAAAGAAGGCTTTTTCGCCCGTCTCAAGCGTAGCCTGCTGAAAACCAAACAAAATCTCGGTTCCGGATTTATCAGCCTGTTCCGCGGCAAGAAGATCGACGATGATCTGTTTGAAGAGCTGGAAGAGCAGCTGCTGATCGCCGACGTCGGGGTGGAGACCACCCGCAAGATCATTACCAACCTGACGGAAGGCGCCAGCCGCAAGCAACTGCGCGATGCGGAAGCGCTGTACGGCCTGCTGAAAGAAGAGATGGGCGGTATTCTCGCCAAAGTGGACGAGCCGCTGAACGTTGAAGGCAAAACGCCCTTTGTTATCCTGATGGTTGGCGTGAATGGGGTGGGGAAAACTACCACCATCGGCAAGCTGGCGCGTCAGTTTGAGCAACAGGGTAAATCGGTGATGCTGGCGGCGGGGGATACCTTCCGCGCGGCGGCGGTGGAACAGCTGCAGGTGTGGGGTCAGCGTAACAATATCCCGGTGATCGCCCAGCATACCGGCGCGGACTCCGCCTCGGTGATTTTCGACGCCATTCAGGCGGCGAAGGCGCGCCATGTTGACGTACTGATTGCCGACACCGCCGGGCGTTTGCAGAATAAATCGCACCTGATGGAAGAGCTGAAGAAGATTGTCCGGGTAATGAAAAAGCTGGATGTCGACGCGCCGCATGAGGTGATGTTAACTATTGACGCCAGCACCGGGCAGAATGCCATTAGCCAGGCCAAACTGTTCCATGAAGCGGTCGGTTTGACCGGGATCACCCTGACCAAGCTGGACGGCACCGCCAAAGGCGGCGTGATCTTCTCGGTGGCCGATCAGTTCGGCATTCCGATTCGCTATATTGGCGTCGGCGAGCGTATTGAGGATCTGCGTCCGTTTAATGCGGGCGACTTTATTGAGGCACTTTTTGCCCGAGAGGATTAAGAATGATTCGCTTTGAACAAGTCAGCAAAGCCTATCTCGGTGGGAGACAAGCGTTGCAGGGGGTGACTTTCCACCTGCAGCCGGGCGAGATGGCGTTTCTGACCGGCCATTCCGGCGCAGGGAAAAGTACCCTGCTGAAGCTTATCTGTGGTATCGAACGGCCCAGCGCCGGGAAAATCTTCTTCAGCGGTCATGAAATCAGCCGCCTGAAGAGCCGTGAGGTGCCGTTTCTGCGCCGCCAGATCGGCATGATTTTCCAGGACCACCATTTGCTGATGGATCGTACCGTGTATGACAACGTGGCGATCCCGCTGATTATCGCCGGCGCCAGCGGCGATGACATTCGTCGTCGCGTCTCGGCGGCGCTGGACAAGGTCGGCCTGCTGGACAAAGCGAAGAACTTTCCGATTCAGCTCTCCGGCGGTGAGCAGCAGCGTGTAGGGATTGCCCGCGCGGTAGTCAACAAGCCGGCGGTGCTGCTGGCGGATGAACCGACCGGTAACCTCGACGAGGCGCTCTCGGAGGGGATTTTACGTCTGTTTGAAGAGTTTAACCGCGTTGGGGTGACGGTACTGATGGCCACGCACGATCTGGGGCTAATTTCCAGTCGTCCGTACCGCGTGCTGACGCTCAGCGACGGCCATCTGCATGGAGGCATTCGGGGTGAATAAGCGCGACGCAATGAACCAGATCCGCCAGTTCGGCAGCAAGTTCGATCGCCTGCGCAACGCGGCGGGCGGCAGCGGTGGCGGCGGGCGCAATGCGCCAAAACGGCCGAAAGCGGCGCCTAACCCGGCCTCGCGTAAGAGCAACGTATTCAACGAGCAGGTGCGCTACGCCTGGCACGGCGCGCTGCAGGATCTAAAAAGCACGCCGCTGGCGACCTTCCTGACGGTAATGGTCATCGCTATTTCGTTAACCCTGCCAAGCGTCTGCTACATGGTCTACAAAAACGTCAGCAGCGCGGCGTCCCAGTATTATCCCTCGCCGCAGATCACCGTTTATCTGGAAAAAACGCTGGATGACGATGCCGCGGCGCGGGTGGTGGGCCAGCTGCAGGCGGAGCAGGGCGTCGACAAGGTGAACTATTTGTCCCGTGACGAGGCGCTGGGGGAATTCCGTAACTGGTCTGGCTTTGGCGGCGCGCTGGATATGCTGGAGGAGAACCCGCTGCCGGCGGTCGCCATCGTGGTGCCGAAGCTGGATTTCCAGAGCACCGAGGCGCTGAACACCCTGCGCGATCGGGTAACGCGGATCCAGGGCGTCGATGAAGTGCGAATGGACGACAGCTGGTTTGCTCGTCTCTCCTCGCTCACCGGGCTGGTAGGACGCGTGTCGGCGATGATCGGCGTGCTGATGGTGGCGGCGGTATTCCTGGTGATCGGCAACAGCGTGCGTCTGAGCATCTTCGCCCGCCGCGATACCATTAACGTGCAGAAGCTGATCGGCGCCACCGACGGCTTTATCCTGCGTCCGTTCCTCTATGGTGGGGCGATGCTGGGCTTCTCCGGCGCGTTTTTATCGCTGATCCTGTCGGAGATTCTGGTGATGCGCCTCTCGTCGGCGGTGACCGAAGTGGCGAAAGTGTTCGGCACCCAGTTTGAGCTGAGCGGCCTGGGCTTCGACGAGTGCCTGTTGATGCTGATTGTCTGCTCGATGATCGGTTGGGTCGCCGCCTGGCTGGCGACAGTGCAACATTTACGTCACTTTACTCCCGATTAAAAAAAGCGTGATATAATCTTTCCCTGCTGCAATGAGTTCCTGTTCGCAGGGAAAGATACCGCAAGCTTGTTCTCCTTTTCCTGCCCTCACTTGTTCATCGTGGTGTCACATTTTGTGCGTAATTTATTCACACGGTTGCATGGAACTTGTGGATAAAATCACTGTCTGATACTAATGTGAGTGATATTCTCGTTGCTCATGAATGCTGGCATGCTTGTTGCCTGATGGGGACAAGACCGCGTCAGAAGATATCAATTGAGAGGATTTGAATGACCAAAGAAATGCAAACTTTAGCTTTAGCCCCCGTTGGTAACCTGGAATCGTATATCCGGGCCGCTAACACTTGGCCGATGCTGTCGGCTGATGAAGAGCGGGAGCTTGCTGAAAAGCTGCATTACCAGGGCGATCTGGAAGCAGCGAAAAAGCTGATTCTGTCTCACCTGCGCTTTGTTGTTCACATTGCTCGTAACTACTCGGGCTATGGCCTGCCGCAGGCGGATCTGATCCAGGAAGGCAATATCGGCCTGATGAAAGCCGTGCGTCGCTTCAACCCGGAAGTGGGTGTGCGCCTGGTCTCCTTCGCCGTGCACTGGATTAAAGCCGAAATTCACGAATACGTGCTGCGCAACTGGCGTATCGTGAAGGTCGCTACCACCAAAGCACAGCGTAAGCTGTTCTTTAACCTGCGTAAAACCAAACAGCGTCTGGGTTGGTTCAACCAGGATGAAGTGGAAATGGTGGCCCGTGAGCTGGGCGTGTCGAGCAAAGACGTCCGCGAGATGGAATCCCGTATGGCGGCGCAGGACATGACGTTTGACATGTCTTCCGACGACGAATCCGACAGCCAGCCGATGGCGCCGGTACTTTATCTGCAGGATAAAACGTCTAACTTTGCCGACGGCATCGAAGACGACAACTGGGAAGAGCAGGCGGCGAATAAGCTGACCGACGCGATGCAGGGCCTGGACGAGCGTAGCCAGGACATCATCCGCGCCCGCTGGCTGGACGAAGATAACAAGTCCACGCTGCAGGAACTGGCCGACCGCTACGGCGTCTCCGCGGAGCGCGTGCGTCAGCTGGAAAAGAACGCCATGAAAAAACTGCGTGCCGCTATCGAAGCCTGATACGCCCACGCCTGCCTGATAATCAGGCACCCCGATAACGCCCCGCCTCAGGTTGGGGCGTTTTGTTTTTCTGCGTCCCCCCGGGGCAGGAGCAACTGCGGGCAGTGCGTCTGCAGGCAGCCGAGTAAGACGCTAAACGCCGGCGCCATCTGCTCTTCGGGCTGGCTGGCGAATCCCATCAGTAATCCTTTCTTGCGCGCCGCCGTCAGGTAGTAGCGCGACAGCGGCCGCACCAGAATATTGCGCGCATTGGCCTCTCTGGCAATAGCCACATCATCAGCCTCTTCGGGCAAATTGAGGATCAAATGCAGCCCGGCATTATCGCTGAAGTCAGACAGGGCGTACGGCATACAGTGCTGCCGGATAAGCTCGGTTAAAAAGGCACGGCGACGGCTGTAAAGCAGCCGCATGCGGCGGATATGGGCCGAATAGTGGCCGGCGGTAATAAACTCCGCCAGCGCCATCTGGATCAGCGAATGGCCGCCGCGGTAAAGTCCGGCATGGGCGTGCTTCAGATCGCTGACCAGCGGGCGCGGGATCACCACATAACCCAGGCGCAGGCCGGGGTAGAGCGTCTTGCTGAAGGTGCCGATATAGACCACCGGGGCGTCGGCGACCAGACCCTGCAGGGCCGGGATCGGCTGGCCGGAAAAGCGAAATTCGCTGTCATAATCATCTTCGACGATCCAGCTGCCCTGCTGGCGGGCGAGCGCCAGCAGCCGCTGGCGGCGCTCAAGGCTCATCACCGCGCCCAGCGGATACTGGTGGGAAGGCGTAACGAAGATGAGCCGCGGCGCGTCGTCAACCGTTTCCGGCGGACACAGGCCGTTGGCATCGACGGTCAGAGGCTCTGCCCGAACGTCGTTCATCGCCAGCACGTGGCGGATCCCCCAATAGGAAGGCTCCTCCACCCACGCCAGATCGCCGTTGTCGCACAGCATGCGGGTGACCAGATCGATAGCCTGATGGATCCCCTCGGTGATAAGAATTTGATCTGCATGACAGTGGACGCCGCGCGACACGCGCAGATAATCCACCAGCGCCTGCTGCAGCTCCGGTGTGCCGCCGTTGCAGCTGTAGCTGAGCCGCTCCGGCTTAGGCCGACGGCTGATACGGGCCTGGATCTTACTGAACAGCGGGTGGGGAAAGGCATTAACGTCCGGCACGCCGGGAATAAACGCTCCCCACTGGCGCGGGCTGGCGCTGACCTGACCGAGCAGGTGCTGACCGCGGCGCGAAATATACGCTGTTGACGCCGCGAGGTTGCTGTTTTCCTGCTGGCCTTTAGTCGTTAATGAACTCTCCGGGGCGGTTTGGGCAACGAATGTTCCACTTCCCCGACGGGAAACCACATATCCTTCCGCCAGCAATTGTTCATAAGTTGTTAATATGGTGTTTCTTGATACGCCGAGCTCGCCCGCCAGATCGCGCGATGGCGGCAGGCGGCTTTGCGGCGCCAGCGAGCCGTCGAGGATTGCGCGGCGAAGCGCGTTGTATAAGCGTTTGTGCAGAAGAGGGTCGCGCTCCTCCTGCAGACGGACCAGCACCAGGTCACCCACCAGCGAACGCAATTGGATCCCTCAGATATTCAAAATTGGTACTCGATTATAGGGCCAACTCCTGTGTAAATAAACGACATCGTTTCTAATTTGTTGCGATAACGTGACATACACGACAGGAGATTCGCAGGTGAAAAGCTCAGAACTGGATCAACGTCGCCAGCAGGCGACGCCGCGCGGCGTAGGCGTAATGTGTAACTACTTTGTCGAGAAGGCGGAAAACGCCACGCTGTGGGATATCGAAGGCAACGAGGTGATCGATTTCGCCGCCGGGATCGCCGTGTTAAATACCGGTCACCGTCATCCGAAAGTGGTCGCCGCGGTCGCCGACCAGCTGCAGGCGTTCACCCACACTGCCTATCAGATTGTGCCGTACGAAAGCTATGTTTCGCTGGCGGAGCGTATCAACGATCTGGCGCCAATTGACGGGCCGGCAAAAACAGCTTTCTTCACCACCGGCGCGGAAGCGGTCGAGAACGCGGTGAAAATCGCCCGCGCTTACACCGGTCGTCCGGGCCTGATTACTTTTGGCGGCGGCTTCCACGGCCGTACCTTTATGACCATGGCCCTCACCGGTAAGGTCGCGCCTTACAAAATCGGCTTCGGGCCGTTCCCGGGCTCGGTGTATCACGGCGTTTACCCCAATGCGGCGCACGGCGTGACCACCGCGGATGCGCTGAAAAGCCTGGAACGCATTTTCAAGGCAGATATCGCGCCGGATCAGGTAGCGGCCATCATCCTCGAGCCGATCCAGGGGGAAGGCGGTTTTAACGTTGCACCGGCCGATTTTATGCAGGCGCTGCGCGACCTGTGTGATACCCACGGCATTCTGCTGATCGCCGATGAAGTGCAGACCGGTTTTGCCCGCACCGGCAAGCTGTTCGCCATGCAGCACTATGAGGTGAAACCGGATCTGATGACGATGGCGAAAAGCCTCGCCGGCGGTTTCCCGCTGTCGGGCGTTGTTGGTCGCGCCGAAGTGATGGATGCGCCAGCGCCGGGCGGGCTGGGCGGGACCTATGCGGGTAACCCGCTGGCGGTGGCTGCGGCGCACGCGGTGCTGGATGTGATTGCCGAAGAGCAGTTGTGCCAGCGTGCCGAACAGCTGGGTAGCCATCTGCGGGAAGTGCTCAACCAGGCGCGTACCACTTGCCCGGCGATTGTTGATGTCCGCGGTCGAGGGTCGATGGTGGCGGTGGAGTTTAACGATCCGCAAACTGGCGAGCCGTCGCCGGAGTTCACCCGTCTTGTGCAACAGAAAGCGCAGGAAAACGGCCTGCTGCTGCTGAGCTGCGGCGTCTACGGCAACGTGATCCGCTTCCTGTATCCGTTGACTATCCCGGATGCCCAGTTCTCGAAAGCGCTGGATATTCTGGCGCGCGTACTGAAGAGCTAACGTCTCCCCGGCGGGCTGCGGCGGCAGGGAAGCCGAACAGAAACAGGAAGCCGCAGCCGGCTGTTTATGCTCAGCGTGAGTGGTTTATCACCCTGATATCACCTTTTTTCCGGCGCTAAAAACCGCCGGAGTAAAACGGAAAGTATTATGTCTGAAAACTCCACCTTTTCTCCCGTCCTCACCGGCCGGGAACGTACGGCTGTCCCTGCAAAATCTCTGAGCTTCGTCGAAGGGGTATCGATGATTGTCGGTACCAATATTGGCGCGGGCGTCCTCTCTATCGCCTATGCGTCGAGCAAAGCGGGCTTCTTACCGCTGCTGTTCTGGCTGGTGCTGGTGGGCAGCCTGACCACGGTGACCATGCTCTATGTCGCGGAATCCACGCTGCGCACCCGCAAACATCTGCAGCTCAGCGGTTTATCGAAGCGCTACGTCGGCGGCTTTGGCGCGCTGATGATGTTCCTCTCCGTCTGCGTCAACAGCGTCGGCGCATTGACGGCGTATATGACCGGCAGCGGCAAGCTGCTGCACTCCTTGTTTAGCATCTCGCCAGCGCTGGGCAGCGTGCTGTTTTTCGTCCCGGCGGCAGGGGTGCTCTACCTGGGTCTGAAGGCGATCGGCCGCGGCGAGAAATTTATCAGCATCGGCATGGTCGTGATGATCTCGGTGCTGGTGATTGCCACGCTGTTAAAAGAGACCACCCGGGTGAGCTATCTGCTCGACGGCAACTGGCTGTATATGGTTCCGGTCTTCAACGTTGTGGCATTCTGCTTTTCGGCACAGTACATCGTGCCGGAGATGGCGCGGGGTTTCGCCGACAAACCGGAAAAATTACCTAAAGCCATTATGGTCGGTATGGCCTTGACCTTTGCCCTGCTGGCGCTGGTGCCGTTGTCGGTGATCTCGCTTAACGGTCTGGACAATATTTCGGATGTGGCCACTATCTCCTGGGGCCGGGCGCTTGGCGAATGGGCGTTCTTCTCGGCCAACCTGTTCGCGCTGTGCGCGATGTTGACCTCCTACTGGGGACTGGGCGGTAGCTTCCTGACTAATATCTTCGATCAGTTCCGCCTGGGGAATGATGAACAGCCCGCCCGTCGCTTGATGGTGCTGCTGGTGGTGGCGATCCCGCCCTTTGTACTGGCCTATAGCGGTATGGTCTCCTTCGTCAACGCGCTTTATTTTGCCGGGGTGTTCAGCGGCGTCATTTTATCGATTATGCCGATCCTGATGCTGAAGGGCGCCCGCCAGCGTGGCGATTTGACCCCGGGCTGGACCTGTCCGGCCTGGATGACCCATCCGCTTATCCAATGCTTCATTGTGTTGTTGTACCTTTGCAGCGCCGCCTACGCGATAGCGTCCGCGGTGGGCTACCTGCCCGCTGGCTGGTAATCAGGCTCTGTTTTGCACCGCGTCCGGTTCATGCTGGCGCGGTTTTTTTATTTGTCACTTATCTGTTACATAGCCCGCAATTTAGTCGTTTCAAATTCCTCAGAATGACGGTATGTTTAGCATAGTGTGCTGCAAAAGCGCGGGCAGCCCCCGTTGGATTAGCTATCATATGCTTTTCCTATCGTTATAAACAAAATAATGCGCTAATAAACAACATCACAACAAATGCAAAAACCATAATAATGGGGAGCCTCAGGATGAATATGAAGGGTAAAGCGTTACTGGCAGGATGTATTGCCTTAGTTATGAGCAGCGCGGCGCTGGCGGACGATATCAAGATCGCGGTGGTCGGAGCGATGTCCGGCCCGGTGGCCCAGTACGGCGATCAGGAATTTACCGGTGCCGAGCAGGCGGTAGCGGATATCAACGCTAAGGGCGGCATCAAGGGCAATAAGCTGCAGATCGTCAAATATGATGACGCTTGCGACCCGAAACAGGCGGTAGCGGTCGCTAACAAAGTGGTCAACGACGGCATCAAATACGTTATCGGCCACCTGTGTTCCTCTTCCACTCAGCCGGCGTCTGACATCTATGAAGACGAAGGCATTCTGATGATTACCCCGGCTGCGACTGCCCCGGAGCTAACCGCCCGCGGCTATAAGCTGATCCTGCGCACCACCGGTCTGGACTCCGACCAGGGACCCACCGCGGCGAAATACATTCTCGACAACGTGAAGCCGCAGCGTATCGCAGTGGTACATGATAAACAGCAGTACGGTGAAGGCCTGGCCCGTGCGGTGCAGGATGGCCTGAAAAAAGGCGGGGCGAACGTGGTCTTCTTCGACGGGATCACCGCCGGTGAGAAAGATTTCTCCACCCTGGTGGCGCGCCTGAAGAAAGAGAATATCGATTTCGTTTACTACGGCGGCTACCACCCGGAAATGGGCCAGATCCTGCGTCAGGCCCGTGCTGCCGGTCTGAAAACCCAGTTTATGGGCCCGGAAGGCGTAGCGAACGTCTCCCTGTCTAACATCGCCGGCGAGTCGGCGGAAGGTTTGCTGGTGACCAAGCCGAAGAACTACGACCAGGTGCCGGCGAACAAACCGATCGTGGATGCGATCAAGGCGAAGAAACAGGATCCGAGCGGCGCCTTCGTCTGGACCACCTACGCGGCGCTGCAGTCGCTGCAGGCAGGCCTGAATCAGTCTGACGATCCGGCGGAAATCGCCAAATACCTGAAAGGCGCGACGGTAGACACCGTGATGGGCCCGCTGTCGTGGGATCAGAAAGGCGACCTGAAAGGCTTCGAGTTCGGTGTCTTTACCTGGCATGCTAATGGTACGGCGACCGACGCCAAATAATTTAACCGGCGCCTTTCACGCTGCAAATGCGTTGTCTGCGGCCCTCAACCCCGGTCACTTACTTGATGTAAGCTCCCGGGGATTTCGGGTCTTGACGCCTTTTTGCAACGCGAAATGCTGGGTTAAATGGGTGGGGGCCTTTCACGCTGCAAATGCGTTGTCTGCGTCCCTCAACCCCGGTCACCTACTGATGTAAGCTCCCGGGGATTTCGGGTCTTGACGCCTTTTTGCCACGCGAAATGCTGGGTTAAATGGGTGGGGGCCTTTCACGCCGCAGCTTTGTTGGCCGGATAAATGCTATCCGGCCTTCTCTTACCAGCCGCCACCGCCGCCGCCGCCGGAACCGCCGCCTGACGATCCGCCACCGGAAGAGCCGGAGCCGCTATAGCCGGAACCTGACGAGCCACCCTCTGAACGCTGCACCGGCTTCTCACTGGCCGCGGAATGACAGCTCTGGTAGAAATGATGCATATCCTGCCAGTCCGTCTGCTGTAACACTTCCGATATCGCACCGGTGCTGCTTAAGTATCGGGCAAAGGTATTTGCCCAGGTTTTTCCTACGCCGAGCGCCAGGGCGACCGGCAGCAGACTTTCAAAGTGCGCAATCCTCTCGTCGGGCGGATACAGTGTCTGATACCGCTTCTCTTCGGCCGTTTTAATATACCGTTTCAGCCCTTTGGCGACGGCCAGATCGTTTAACCCCTTCTGCGTATAGCGAGGTGTTTTCCAGGCGACGAACGCGCACAGTGCGATGGCGGTTAACAAGGCGCCAGGATAGCCGGCAGGAAGTTGGGTGAGGGGGAGCATGCCAAGCAGGAAAACACCGCCCGCCACGGTGGCGAAAGGGCTAAATACCAGCGCCATCAGGATCATAACTGGTCCCAAACTACGCAGGGTTTTCATCGGGTTGCGTAAAAATCTCAGGCACAAATACATCATCACCCCGCCGACCGATACAAACAGCAGACTGGGAACGGTGAGCGCCGCCGCCGCCGGGCTAAATCCGATGCCGCAAACGATCGGGATCAGCAGAGCAATATAGATACAATGACGCAGCGGTTTACCCCATGTCCGGCACAGCTGCGGTTTCTGCTCTTCACAACATTTTTCCAGCCATCTGCGCGCGTTTTGCATCAACGTTTGATGCGGCGTACTGAGATTGATGTTCTTACGTTTAGCGCTGAAAAGCAGGCTCATCAGCTGCTTTTCATTGGGGTTCAGCGGCTTATGTTTTTCGTCTGGCTGGCGGGAAAGCCACTGCTCATCAACAGAGGATGAAGACCACGCGCCTTTGGTTTGGTTTTTTTTACTCGTCAATCTGATTGCTCGTTTGGCAACCAGCCCCAGCAAATCGCTACTGAATGCCACATCGTCATACTTACGTTGCGTAATAAAGCGCAGATAGCCTGGCGACATCGCGGCGGGCAGCGAAAATAGCGGCGTCACCGGCGGCATTTTTAACCCCGCCGCCGTGACGTTTTTGCGCCACCACAGCCCGTAGTAGCCAACGAGCAGTAGCAGGGGAAGCCAGATAAGGCTGGTGGCCAGCGTCGGCACCAGTAAATGGACCAACGGCCAGACCGCTTCGGGCGCGGCGGCGCCTGCCAGAATATCTCGAGGCCAGGTATAGACCACGGTTAGCCCTTCGCCGGTGGCAAGGGGGCGGGAAGTTTGTATGCTGCCATCAGGCAGGATGATCGCATGGTGGTCTTTCGCCCCCTGACGACCAGTGTAAACATCAATGGTGCGCAACCTTGCATCTCTGCCATCCGCATTCAGCTGCCCGGTGGCGTCAGGCAGTACAAGCTGGAAACGGGCTTTCCCGATTGGCCAGCTCCAGTCGTTGCCCGTCACGTTCCAGTACAGCTCATCCCAGTCGGGGAAGCGGCTGAAATGGTTGCTAACCTGATAGCGAATTTCATAGTTATAGATACCTGGCTTCAGGGTGCGATCGGCGCTGCCAATGCGCACGGTCAGCGCTTTTGTCGTGCGATCGAGGCTGTAGGGTTCAGGGAGTCCATTGCGTGAGACCGATTTGATGACGTAATCAACGCTAAAAATTTTGCCGTCCTGCCGGTGCCAGGAGAGAGGTAGCGTGCGGAAAATGCCTCGCCGAATCTCCTTTCCGAGGGACAGCACGGTGATATTTTCCCGCATCTCCATGCTGCCGTTTGGCTGAAAACGCGCCAGGGAATCGAAAAAGAGAATATGTTCATACGCGGGAACCCGGCGGGCATTGGCCGGGAGTGGCGACGCCTCGGTGATAGCTTTATCGTCGCTGACGGCTAAGCCAGAGATGCTCAACAGCAGCAGCAACAGGCCAACACCGCGCAGTATCCGGGTGGACAACGTTGGCATGAGGTCACTCCATCCGGGGCAATTTGGCTTCTTCAGGGGACTCCAGTTCAAAGAAAAGTTCCGCCCTGAAGCTAAACAGGCGGGCGAGCAGCAGGCTGGGGAAAGACTCCACCAGAATATTAAACTCGCGGACCGTGGCGTTGAAGTAACGGCGGGCCATTTGCAGTTGTTCTTCTATTTCGCCAAGGGATTGCTGCAGCGAGAGGAAGTTTTCGCTGGCTTTGAGTTCCGGATAGGCTTCCGCCAGGGCGAATACACGGCTCAACGTTCCGGCATAGTGCTGCTCGCTGTCGGCCACCTGTTGGGGATTACCAATCAGAACGCTGCGCTGGCGGCCGATCTCTTCCAGCAGCTCCTTTTCGTGCTGCGCATAGCGCTTGACCAGGCTGAACAGATTGGGCGCCAGATCGTGACGGCGCTTGAGCTGGACGGCAATGCCGCTCCAGGCTTCGTCTTTGAAACGGCGTAACGAGATAAAACGGTTATAGGTGAAGATCGCCCAGATAAGGATCACGGCGACAATAGCCAGCCCGATATACATTTCCATATGTTTATTCCATGATTACTGCTGTTAAGCGCTTTGATGTGAATGATTTTTGCGCAATTTTACGCGTCAGCGAATCTTACCGCACGTGAAACGCCAGGAGAAACTGTGCTTGCAGATTAAATTCTGAAATATCACGCGAGCCTTTGTCCTGGCGGATATCTGACAGGACAATCCGCAGCTTCACGTTCGGGGAATCATGGCATTATCGTCGCAGCTTGAAATAAACAAGCCCAGCCGTTTACCCGCGGCTGGGCTTTATTCGCTTACCGGCAGACAGCCAATAAGCGCAATTTTACCCGGCGAACGATTTTCTTAATGTTTTTCCCAACCGGTCTGCTGGGCGCTAAAGCCGAGCGCCTGCATAAACGCTGCCATCACCCCGCGGTCTTCCACTCCGCTATCGGCAACGCGCCAGCTATTGATATTGGGGTTATCACGCAACGTCTCTTCCACTAAGTATTGCCCGACGCCGCGGCGGCGGGTCACTTCGCGCACGCACAGATCGCTGAGCTCGGCTTCGACGCCGCGCAGGGTGACGCGCACGGCGCCCAGCAGGCGCTCGTTAAAGCGAGCGGCGTAAAGGCGATGATTCTCATCGAGGGTCAGCGTCGACAGATCCTGCGACGGCCAGATTTTCCCCAGGTCGATGCGATCCTGATCGCTGAAGTGCTGTAAACGGATAATAGTCAGTTTCATGGGCGGCAAATCCAGTGCAAAACAGAGGCGCCAGTGTACCCAAAATTGCTGTCTGGCGGAGCGCTGTTTTTTGCGCATACATCAGGGGATTCGTTTTCCTGATGTTGTCAGGGTAGCGCAATCCGTCATGGATCGAAAAATAAGCAGGATTTTAACCTAATGTGCAGCGTTTTATTCCGCCTTATGTATCGTTATTTTATGCTGCAGGATGGACTTTTTTTTGTTTATCTTCACCAAAATACAGAATATTATCTTTGCTTAATCGACTGAAAAATAGAGATTTTAATCTGTTTTTTAGTGAAAAGCTGCGCTAAACCATTAAACTCAATGGTAAAAATGGCGTTGTTTAATAAAAGCACAGAATGCTTTTTAACCATAAAAATACAAAACATTTACACCACATCACGAACGGGGTTCTGCAGCATGAAAAGGAACGCGAAAACCATCGTCGCGGGCATTGTCGCATTAGCGATGTCGCACGCGGCGATGGCCAAGGATATTAAGGTCGCCGTGGTCGGCGCGATGTCGGGTCCAGTGGCCCAGTGGGGCGACATGGAGTTCAATGGCGCGCGTCAGGCGATTAAAGACATCAACGCCAGCGGCGGCATTAAGGGCGACAAGCTGGTGGCCGTCGAATATGACGACGCCTGCGATCCGAAGCAAGCGGTCGCGGTGGCCAACAAAATCGTCAACGACGGCATTCAGTACGTTATCGGCCACCTGTGCTCCTCTTCCACCCAGCCGGCTTCCGACATCTATGAGGATGAAGGCATCCTGATGATCTCCCCCGGGGCGACCAATCCGGAGCTGACCCAGCGCGGATACCAGTACATCATGCGTACCGCCGGCCTCGACTCCTCGCAGGGGCCGACCGCGGCGAAATATATCGTCGAGAAAGTCAAACCGCAGCGTATCGCCATCATTCATGACAAGCAGCAGTACGGCGAAGGGCTGGCGCGTTCGGTGCAGGACAACCTGAAGAAAGCCGGGGCCAACATCGTCTTCTTCGATGGCATCACCGCGGGGGAAAAAGATTTCTCCGCCCTGCTGGCGCGCCTGAAGAAAGAGAACATCGACTTCGTCTACTACGGCGGCTACTACCCGGAAATGGGCCAGATGCTGCGCCAGGCGCGCTCCGTCGGGTTGAAAACCGTGTTTATGGGGCCGGAAGGGGTCGGCAACGCCTCGCTGTCCAATATCGCGGGCGCCGCGGCGGAAGGCATGCTGGTGACAATGCCAAAACGCTACGATCAGGACCCTGCCAACAGCGCCATCGTCAACGCGCTGAAAGCGGAGAAGAAAGATCCGAGCGGACCGTACGTCTGGATCACCTATGCCGCCGTGCAGTCGCTGGCGCAGGCGATGGACAGAACCGGCAGCCAGCAGCCGCTGGATTTAATCAAAGATTTGAAAGCGCACGGGGCGAAAACCGTGATTGGGCCGCTGACCTGGGATGAAAAAGGCGATCTGAAGGGATTTGAGTTTGGTGTCTTCCAGTGGCACGCCGATGGCTCTTCGAGCGCGGCGAAATAAGCGCTGAAGACGAGTTATCCCTCCGCCTGCGAACCGCGGGCGGTTTGAAAAAGGTTACCTTATGTCCGAGCAGTTTCTCTATTTTCTGCAGCAGATGTTTAACGGCGTCACGCTGGGCAGTACCTATGCGTTGATCGCCATCGGCTATACGATGGTGTACGGCATTATCGGCATGATCAACTTCGCCCACGGCGAGGTCTATATGATTGGCAGCTATGTCTCCTTCATGATCATCGCCGCGCTGATGATGATGGGCATTGACACTAGCTGGCTGCTGGTCGCCGCCGGATTCGTGGGCGCCATTGTGATTGCCAGCGCCTACGGCTGGAGCATTGAGCGCGTGGCCTATCGGCCGGTGCGTAACTCCAAGCGCCTGATTGCGCTGATCTCCGCCATCGGGATGTCTATCTTCCTGCAGAACTACGTCAGCCTGACCCAGGGCTCCCGCGACGTGGCGCTGCCGAGCTTGTTTAACGGCCAGTGGGTCGTCGGCCACAGCGACAGCTTCTCCGCGACAATCACCACCATGCAACTGGTGATCTGGGTGGTGACCTTTATCGCCATGCTGGCCCTGACGCTGTTTATTCGCTACTCGCGGATGGGGCGCGCCTGCCGCGCCTGCGCGGAAGATCTGAAAATGGCCAGCCTGCTCGGGATTAACACCGACCGCGTCATTGCCCTGACCTTTGTCATCGGCGCAGCGATGGCGGCGGTGGCCGGCGTGCTGCTGGGGCAGTTCTACGGCGTGATTAACCCCTACATCGGCTTTATGGCCGGGATGAAGGCGTTCACCGCCGCCGTGCTCGGCGGGATCGGCAGTATCCCTGGCGCGATGATCGGCGGCCTGATCCTGGGTATTGCCGAGGCGCTCTCTTCCGCCTATCTCAGCACCGAATATAAGGACGTCGTTTCCTTCGCGCTGCTGATTCTGGTGCTGTTAGTGATGCCGACCGGCATTCTGGGCCGCCCGGAGGTGGAAAAAGTATGAAACCGATGCAAATTGCAATGGCGCTGCTCTCTGCCGTGATGTTCTTCATTCTGGCGGGCGTCTTTATGGGCGTGCAGCTGGAGCTGAACGGCACCAAACTGGTGGTCGATACCGCCGCCGATATTCGCTGGCAGTGGATCTTCATCGGTACCGCGGTGGTCTTTTTCTTCCAGCTGCTGCGGCCGCTGTTCCAGAAAGCGGTTAAGAACGTCTCCGGGCCGAAATTTATTATGCCGGCGATTGACGGGTCGACGGTGAAGCAGAAGCTGTTCCTGATCGCCCTGCTGGTGATTGCCGTGGCCTGGCCGTTTATGGTGTCGCGCGGCACGGTGGATATCGCCACCCTGACGATGATCTATATCATCCTCGGCCTCGGGTTGAACGTGGTGGTCGGCCTTTCCGGCCTGCTGGTGCTGGGCTACGGCGGGTTCTATGCCATCGGCGCGTATACCTTTGCGCTGCTGAACCACTATTACGGTCTCGGCTTCTGGACCTGTCTCCCGCTGGCCGGCCTGGTCTCCGCGGCGGCCGGTTTCCTGCTGGGCTTCCCGGTGTTGCGTTTGCGCGGCGACTACCTGGCGATTGTGACCTTAGGCTTCGGCGAGATCGTGCGCATTCTGCTGCTCAACAATACCGAGATCACCGGCGGGCCGAACGGCATCAGCCAGATCCCGAAACCGACCTTCTTTGGCCTCGAATTTAGCCGCAGCGCCCGCGAAGGCGGCTGGGATACCTTCAGCAACTTCTTCGGCGTCAAATACGATCCCTCCGACCGGGTGATTTTCCTCTACCTGGTGGCGTTGCTGCTGGTAGTGCTCAGCCTGTTCGTCATCAACCGCCTGCTGCGAATGCCGCTGGGCCGGGCGTGGGAAGCGCTGCGTGAAGATGAGATCGCCTGTCGTTCGCTGGGCCTGAGCCCGACGCGCATCAAGCTGACCGCCTTTACCATCAGCGCCGCGTTTGCTGGCTTCGCCGGCACGCTGTTCGCCGCGCGCCAGGGCTTCGTCAGCCCGGAATCCTTTACCTTCGCCGAGTCAGCCTTTGTGCTGGCGATCGTCGTGCTGGGCGGGATGGGCTCGCAGTTCGCGGTGATCCTCGCGGCTATTCTGCTGGTGGTCTCGCGCGAGTTGATGCGTGACTTCAACGAATACAGCATGTTAATGCTCGGCGGCCTGATGGTGCTGATGATGATCTGGCGTCCGCAGGGGCTTCTGCCAATGACGCGCGTGCAGTTGAAGCTGAAAAACGGTCAGGCGAAAGGAGAGCAGGCATGAGTCAGCCATTATTATCCGTTAGCGGCCTGATGATGCGTTTCGGCGGTCTGCTGGCCGTCAACAATGTGTCGCTGGAGCTCAGAGAGCGCGAGATCGTCTCGCTGATCGGCCCCAACGGCGCCGGGAAGACCACCGTCTTTAACTGCCTGACCGGTTTTTACAAGCCCACCGGCGGCACTATTCTGCTGCGCGACCAGCACCTGGAAGGGCTGCCGGGTCAGCAGATTGCGCGGATGGGCGTGGTGCGGACCTTCCAGCACGTGCGCCTGTTCCGCGAAATGACGGTGATTGAAAACCTGCTGGTGGCGCAGCATCAGCAGCTGAAAACCGGGCTCTTCTCCGGCCTGCTGAAAACGCCGGCCTTCCGTCGGGCGCAGAGCGAAGCGCTGGACAGGGCCGCCACCTGGCTGGAGCGTATCGGCCTGCTGGAGCATGCCAACCGTCAGGCCAGCAACCTGGCCTACGGCGACCAGCGTCGGCTGGAGATTGCCCGCTGCATGGTGACCCAGCCGGAAATTCTGATGCTCGATGAACCGGCGGCGGGGCTGAACCCGAAAGAGACCAAAGAGCTGGACGAGCTTATCGCCGAGCTGCGTAACCATCACAACACCACCATCCTGCTTATCGAACACGATATGAAGCTGGTGATGGGCATTTCCGATCGCATCTACGTCGTGAACCAGGGAACACCGCTGGCCAACGGGACGCCGGAAGAGATTCGTAATAACCCGGACGTGATCCGCGCATACCTTGGTGAGGCATAAGATGGAAAACGCGATGTTAACTTTTGACAACGTCAGCGCCCACTACGGCAAGATTCAGGCGCTGCACAACGTCAGCCTGCATATCAAACAGGGCGAGATCGTCACGCTTATCGGCGCCAACGGCGCGGGGAAAACCACCCTGCTCGGTACGCTGTGCGGCGATCCGCGGGCCTCCAGCGGGCGCATTGTCTTTGACGGTAAGGATATTACCGACTGGCAGACGGCGAAAATCATGCGTGAAGCGGTGGCGATCGTGCCGGAAGGGCGGCGCGTCTTTTCGCGTATGACGGTGGAAGAGAACCTGGCAATGGGCGGTTTCTTTGCCGACCGCGACCAGTTCCATACCCGCATCAAATGGGTGTATGAGCTGTTCCCGCGTCTGCATGAACGCCGTATTCAGCGCGCCGGCACCATGTCCGGCGGCGAGCAGCAGATGCTGGCGATCGGTCGCGCTCTGATGAGCCAGCCGCGCCTGCTGCTGCTGGATGAACCGTCGCTGGGGCTGGCGCCGATCATCATTCAGCAGATTTTCGACACCATCGAGCAGCTGCGCGAGCAGGGGATGACGATCTTCCTGGTTGAGCAGAACGCCAACCAGGCGCTAAAGCTGGCCGACCGCGGCTACGTGCTGGAGAACGGCCACGTGGTGCTGGAGGATACCGGCGACGCGCTGCTGGCCAACGAGGCGGTGCGCAGCGCCTATCTCGGTGGTTAATACATCGTAACCCGGCGTCGTTCATTTCGCCGGGTTGTAGCCCGGGCGAGGCGCTTGCGCCGACCCCGGGAGCCGATCGCACGAATACATTTAAAAGAGCCTGTCGGCTCTTTTTTTGTACATGTATGTTGTACAATAAAAGAGTACAGCTTTGGAGGTTTTTATGAGAACGGTTAACTATAGCGAAGCCCGGCAAAATCTGGCCGATGTGCTGGAAAGCGCAGTGACAGGTGTACCTGTGACCATTACCCGTCGTGGGCATAAATCTGCGGTCATCATTAGTGCAGAAGAGTTTGAACGCTACCAGGCGGCCAGAATGGATGATGAGTTCGCGGCTATCATGGCGGTTCATGGTGATGAGATCAGGGAGCTTGCGGATAAATGACGCTGCAGATTATCTCAGCGGAAGAGATAATACAGTTTCACGACAGGCTGCTCCGCGTCACGCCTGGCGTTGCCGGTATGCCCGATCCGGGGCGTGCCGAAGCGATAATGTATAGAGTGTTAAACAAAATTGAATATGAAGGTGTGACAGACGTGTGGCGTCTCGCTGCGATGCATCTGCTGGCGATTTCTCGCGGTCATATATTTAATGATGGTAATAAGCGTACAGCACTGTTTATTACCCTGCTTTTTTTAAAGCGAAATGGAATTATATTGCCGGCGAATCCGGACTTCGTCGGCATGACCGTCGAGGCGGCAGCGGGGCAACTTACCCTGGAACAGATTGTCGCGCGCTTGCGCGGATGACGGTTAAATCGTTGCAACCCGGCGGCGCTTCGCTTGGCGGGGCTACCCAAGCCGTTGTAGCCCGGGCGAGGCGCTTGCGCCGACCCCGGGAGCCAATCGCACAACTATTATCCGTGTCTCAGCTCCCACTTTACTTCCCCCGTCCTTTCATCGGCTTGTCATCTCTCTGACCCGTTACTATCTTTTTTTTGTAATAAAAAAGTTATTTTTCTGTAATTCGAACATGTCATGTTACCCCGCGAGCATAAAACGCGTGAAATCGCGCATCCGGCACAACAAGAGAGATAACCGATGATATCGTTACGACATACAGCTTTAGGACTGGCGCTGAGCCTGGCTTTTGCCGGTCAGGCCCTGGCGGTTACCACCATCCCATTCTGGCACTCAATGGAAGGCGAGCTGGGTAAAGAAGTGGATTCTCTGGCGCAACGCTTTAACGCGGCCAATCCTGATTACAAAATCGTTCCGGTATACAAAGGCAACTATGAACAGAGCCTGAGTGCTGGTATCGCCGCTTTCCGTACCGGCAACGCCCCGGCGATCCTGCAGGTGTATGAAGTCGGCACCGCCACCATGATGGCGTCAAAAGCCATTAAGCCGGTGTACCAGGTGTTTAGCGAGGCGGGCATCAAGTTTGATGAATCGCAGTTCGTGCCGACGGTATCCGGGTATTACACCGATTCGAAAACCGGCCATCTGCTCTCCCAGCCATTTAACAGCTCTACGCCGGTGCTGTACTACAACAAAGACGCCTTCAAAAAAGCCGGCTTAGATCCGGAGCAGCCGCCGAAGACCTGGCAGGATCTGGCGGCCTATACCGCGAAGCTGAAAGCCGCCGGGATGAAGTGCGGGTACGCCAGCGGCTGGCAGGGCTGGATCCAGATTGAAAACTTCAGCGCCTGGCATGGTCTGCCGGTGGCCACGAAAAATAACGGCTTCGACGGTACCGATGCGGTACTGGAGTTCAATAAGCCGGAGCAGGTGAAGCATATCGCCCTGCTCGAAGAGATGAACAAGAAGGGCGATTTCAGCTACTTCGGGCGTAAAGACGAGTCCACCGAGAAGTTCTATAACGGCGACTGCGCGATCACTACCGCGTCATCCGGCTCGCTGGCCGATATTCGTCAGTATGCCAAATTCAACTACGGCGTCGGCATGATGCCATACGATGCCGACGTGAAAGGCGCGCCGCAGAACGCCATCATCGGCGGGGCCAGCCTGTGGGTGATGCAGGGTAAAGACAAAGAGACTTACACCGGCGTGGCGAAGTTCCTCGACTTCCTGACCAAACCGGAAATCGCCGCCGAATGGCACCAGAAAACCGGCTATCTGCCGATCACCACTGCGGCCTACGATCTGACGCGCCAGCAGGGCTTCTATGATAAGAACCCGGGCGCCGATATCGCCACCCGCCAGATGCTGAACAAGCCGCCGTTGCCGTTCACCAAAGGCCTGCGTCTGGGCAACATGCCGCAAATCCGCACCATCGTCGATGAAGAGCTGGAGAGCGTGTGGACCGGCAAGAAAACCCCGCAACAGGCGCTGGATTCCGCCGTTCAGCGTGGGAATCAGCTGCTGCGCCGTTTCGAGCAAGCCACCAAATCGTAATCTGTAACTTGCCCGGTGGCGCTGCGCTTACCGGGCCTACGATGTGCCCTATGTAGGCCGGGTAAGGCGTAGCCGCCACCCGGCATTGTTCAGGAACCCAATCGCAATGTCCTCATCCCGTCCGGTATTCCGCTCGCGCTGGCTGCCCTATGTGCTGGTCGCGCCGCAGCTGATTATCACGCTGATTTTCTTTATCTGGCCCGCGGGCGAAGCGCTGTGGTACTCGCTGCAGAGCGTCGATCCGTTTGGCCTTTCCAGCCAGTTTGTCGGCCTGGATAACTTCGTCACGCTGTTCCACGACCCGTACTATCTGGACTCGTTCTGGACGACCATAAAATTCAGCACCCTGGTAACCGTCAGCGGCCTGCTTATTTCGCTTTTTTTTGCCGCGCTGGTCGACTATGTGGTGCGCGGCAGCCGCTTTTATCAAACGCTGATGCTGCTGCCGTATGCCGTGGCCCCCGCCGTCGCGGCGGTGCTGTGGATCTTCCTCTTTAACCCCGGGCGCGGGCTGATCACCCATTTCCTCGGCGAGCTGGGTTATGACTGGAACCACGCGCAAAACAGCGGCCAGGCGATGTTCCTGGTGGTCTTCGCCTCGGTATGGAAGCAGATAAGCTACAACTTCCTGTTCTTCTTCGCCGCGCTGCAGTCGATCCCGCGTTCGCTGGTTGAGGCCGCCGCCATCGACGGCGCCGGGCCGATTCGCCGCTTCTTCAAGCTGGCGCTGCCGCTGATTGCGCCGGTGAGTTTCTTTCTGCTGGTGGTCAACCTGGTTTACGCCTTCTTCGATACCTTCCCGGTGATCGATGCCGCCACCGCCGGCGGCCCGGTGCAGGCGACCACTACCCTAATCTACAAAATTTATCGCGAAGGTTTCGCCGGGCTCGATCTTTCCGCTTCCGCCGCGCAGTCGGTGGTGCTGATGTTCCTCGTCATTATCCTGACGGTGGTGCAGTTCCGTTACGTTGAAAGTAAGGTGCGTTACCAATGATTGAGAACCGTCGCGGGCTGACGATTTTCAGCCACACCATGCTGATTCTGGGTATTGCCGTCATTTTATTCCCGCTGTACGTCGCCTTCGTGGCGGCGACGCTGGATAACAAATCGGTATTTGAAACGCCGATGACGCTGATCCCCGGCGGACATCTGCTGGAGAACATGAAGGCCATCTGGGTAAACGGCGTCGGCGTCAACAGCGCGCCGTTCTGGCTGATGATGCTCAACAGCTTCATCATGGCGTTCGCTATTACGGTCGGCAAAATCGTGGTGTCGATGCTGTCGGCGTTCGCCATCGTGTGGTTCCGCTTTCCGCTGCGTAATCTGTTCTTCTGGATGATCTTTATCACCCTGATGCTGCCGGTCGAGGTGCGTATTTTCCCGACGGTGGAAGTGATCGCCAACCTCAACATGCTCGACAGCTACGCCGGGTTAACGCTGCCGCTGATGGCGTCGGCGACCGCCACCTTCTTGTTCCGCCAGTTCTTTATGACCCTGCCGGACGAGCTGATTGAAGCGGCGCGTATCGATGGCGCTTCGCCGATGCGCTTCTTCCGCGACATCGTGCTGCCGCTGTCGAAAACCAACCTCGCCGCGCTGTTCGTTATCACCTTTATCTACGGCTGGAACCAGTATCTGTGGCCGTTGCTGATTATTCAGGATGTGAATCTTGGCACCGCCGTCGCCGGTATTAAAGGCATGATCGCCACCGGCGAAGGTACTACCCAGTGGAATCAAGTGATGGCGGCGATGCTGCTGACCCTGATCCCGCCGGTCGTCATCGTTTTAGCCATGCAGCGCGCGTTTGTGCGCGGCCTGGTCGATAGTGAGAAATAAAATGGCTGGTTTAAAACTACAGGCAGTAAGCAAAAGCTGGGATGGCAAAACCCAGGTGATTCAACCGCTGACGCTGGACGTGGCGGACGGGGAATTTATCGTCATGGTCGGCCCGTCGGGCTGCGGGAAATCAACGCTGCTGCGGATGGTCGCCGGACTGGAGCGAGTGACCAGCGGCGATATCTGGATTGACCGTAAACGGGTGACCGAGATGGAGCCGAAGGATCGCGGCATCGCGATGGTGTTCCAGAACTATGCGCTTTATCCGCATATGAGCGTGGAAGAGAACATGGCGTGGGGGCTGAAGATCCGCGGCATGGGTAAGGGATTGATTGCCGAGCGCGTGCAGGAGGCGGCGCGTATTCTTGAGCTGGATGGCCTGCTCAAGCGCCGCCCGCGGGAACTGTCCGGCGGTCAGCGCCAGCGCGTGGCGATGGGCCGCGCTATTGTGCGTGACCCGGCGGTATTCCTCTTCGACGAACCGTTGTCAAACCTCGACGCCAAGCTGCGCGTGCAGATGCGTCTGGAACTGCAGCAGCTGCATCGGCGCCTGAAAACCACCTCGCTGTATGTCACCCACGATCAGGTCGAAGCGATGACCCTCGCCCAGCGGGTGATGGTGATGAATAAAGGCGTTGCCGAGCAGATCGGCACCCCGGTTGAGGTGTATGAAAAACCCGCCAGCCGCTTTGTGGCGAGCTTTATCGGCAGCCCGGCCATGAACCTGCTGGAAGGGCGCATCAGCGATGATGGCGGCCGCTTTGAGCTGGAAGGCGGCATGCAGCTGCCGATGAATCACGAGCACCGGCGCCACGCCGGGCGTAAAATGACCCTCGGTATCCGCCCGGAGCATTTTATTTTAAGCTCGCAGGCGCAAGGCGGCATTCCGCTGCTGATGGACACCCTGGAAATTTTAGGTGCCGATAACCTCGCCCACGGGCGCTGGGGCGAACAGAAGCTGGTGGTCAGATTGCCGCATCAGCAGCGCCCGGCGGTAGGCAGTACGCTATGGCTGCATCTGCCCCTGGAACATCTGCACCTCTTTGATGGTGAAACAGGACAACGCGCATGAGTAACTGGCCTTATCCCCGCATCGTCGCCCATCGCGGCGGCGGTAAACTGGCGCCGGAGAACACCCTGGCGGCTATCGACGTCGGCGCCCGCTACGGGCACACGATGATTGAATTTGACGCCAAGCTGTCGAAGGACGGGCAGATCTTTCTGCTGCATGACGATAACCTCGAACGCACCAGCAATGGCTGGGGCGTGGCGGGCGAGCTGGCGTGGGACGATCTGCTGAAGGTTGATGCCGGCAGCTGGTACAGCCGCGAGTTTAAGGGCGAACCGCTGCCGCTGCTCTCCCAGGTGGCGGAGCGCTGCCGCCGTCACGGCATGATGGCGAATATCGAAATTAAGCCGACCACCGGGCTGGGGCCACAGACCGGCAACGTGGTGGCGCTGGCCGCGCGTGAGCTGTGGAAAGGCATGACCGCGCCGCTGCTCTCATCCTTTGAAATTGATGCGCTGGAAGCGGCGCAAAAAGCTGCGCCCGAGCTGCCGCGCGGGCTGCTGCTGGATGAGTGGCGCGATGACTGGCGCGAATTGACCACCCGACTGGGCTGCGTGTCGATTCATCTTAACCACAAGCTGCTGGACGCGGCGCGAGTGGCAAGCCTGAAACAGGCCAGTCTGCATATCCTGGTGTATACGGTCAATAAACCCCAGCGCGCGGCGGAACTGCTGCGCTGGGGGGTAGATTGCATCTGCACCGATGCTATTGACGTCATCGGGCCGAATTTCCAGCCTTAAGGCTGATTTGCGGCGGACGATCTTTACGGGTTGGTCTGCCGCAGCATCCCGCCGTTGCTGTTTGGCAGCACCTGCTGTGGCGGATTGAGATTACCGCCCTGCGCCGCGCGCTGCTGATTAGTCTGCAGCTGGTTTTGCAAATGCTGCTGCTGCGAGCGGGTCTGATTATTCAGATCCTGCCTCAGCATGCTTTGCTGCTGCTGTTGCTGCACCTTCATCTCATTTTGCATACGCTGCTGGCTGGGGACCACGTAACCCGGCTGGTTAGGGTTGTTATTAACATTGATCGGCTGGGCTAATACGCCAAGCGGCATCAGCGCCGCCAGAAACAGAATCGCTTTCATGGTTTTCTCCTCCCGTGCGTGGGATCACTTAAGTGTACCTCGAATCCGCCATAACAATGATTTTTTAGGAGTTATCAACCAGGCTTAAGCGGGGAATGAAACCTACCTTTCAGGAGTAAGACAATGATAAAAACAACAATATGGCGTCAGGTGGTCATCGCTGCATTGCTGGCGGGGGGTAGTTTTACCGTCGCCGCCAATCCGCCGCCACCGCCGCCGGTCTCGTATGGCGTAGAGGAAGATGTGTTCCACCCAGTACGCGCCCGGCAGGGGATGGTGGCCTCGGTGGATGCGCTGGCCACCCGCGTCGGCGTAGATATTCTGCGCCAGGGCGGCAACGCCGTTGATGCAGCGGTTGCCGTTGGCTACGCGCTGGCGGTGACGCATCCGCAGGCCGGGAATATCGGCGGCGGCGGGTTTATGATGCTGCGTACTAAAGACGGTAAAACCACGGCGATCGATTTCCGCGAAATGGCGCCGGAACAGGCCACCCGCGACATGTTCCTTGACGACCAGGGCAACCCGGACAGTAAAAAATCACTGACTTCGCATCTCGCTTCCGGTACCCCAGGCAGCGTTGCGGGCTTCTCCCTCGCGCTGGAAAAGTACGGCACCATGCCTCTGAACAAAGTGATCCGTCCGGCGATTAAGCTGGCGGAAGAGGGGTTTATTGTTAACGATGCGCTGGCGGACGATCTGAAGACCTACGGCAGCGAAGTCATTCCCCAGCATGAAAACAGTAAAGCGATCTTCTGGAAGAACGGCGAGCCGCTGAAGAAGGGCGATCGGCTGGTGCAAAAGAATCTGGGGAAAAGCCTGGAGCTAATTGCCGAGCACGGCCCGGACGCCTTCTATAAAGGGGCCATTGCCGAGCAGATCGCTGACGAGATGAAAAAGCATGGCGGGCTTATCACCAAAGCCGATCTCGCCAGCTATAAGGCCGTCGAGCGCACGCCGGTTAGCGGTGAATATCGCGGGTATGAGGTCTACTCCATGCCGCCGCCGTCCTCCGGCGGGATCCACATCGTGCAGATCCTCAATATCCTCGAAAACTTCGATATGCAGAAATATGGCTTTGGCAGTGCCGACGCCATGCAGGTGATGGCGGAAGCGGAGAAGCATGCCTATGCCGACCGCTCTGAATATCTCGGCGACCCTGATTTCGTCAACGTGCCGTGGCAGGCGCTGACCAGCAAAGCCTACGCCAAAGCGATAGCCGCCGAGATCGACGTCAACAAGGCGAAGCCTTCCAGCCAGATCCGTCCGGGCAAGCTGGCGCCGTATGAAAGCAACCAGACCACCCACTTCTCGGTGGTCGATAAAGACGGCAATGCGGTGGCGGTGACCTATACGCTGAATACCACCTTCGGTACCGGCATTGTGGCCGGCGATTCCGGGATTTTGCTCAATAACCAGATGGATGACTTCTCGGCGAAGCCTGGCGTGCCTAACGTCTATGGTCTGGTGGGCGGCGACGCCAATGCGGTGGAGCCGAAAAAACGCCCGCTGTCGTCGATGTCGCCGACCATTGTGGTGAAAGACGGCAAAACCTGGCTGGTGACCGGCAGCCCGGGCGGCAGTCGGATCATCACGACCGTGCTGCAGATGGTGGTCAATACCATCGATTTCGGGATGAACGTCGCGGAGGCCACCAACGCGCCGCGCTTCCACCATCAATGGCTGCCGGACGAGCTGCGGGTGGAGAAAGGCTTTAGCCCGGATACCCTGAAGCTGCTGGAGGCGAAGGGGCAGAAAGTGGCGCTGAAAGAGGCGATGGGCAGTACTCAGAGCATCATGGTGGGGCCGGACGGCATGCTGTATGGCGCCTCCGATCCGCGTTCGCCGGATGATTTAACGGCGGGGTATTAAGGGATGTGCCGGGCAGCGCGACGTTTGCCCGGCAGGGATACCCGTGTAGGCCCGGTAAGCGTCGCGCCACCGGGCGATATATGGATTACTTCAGCCGCGCCATAAAACAGGCATCCACGTATTCGCCGTTGCGCAGCGCGAAGCGCTTGCCGGTCCCTTCGATGACAAAGCCGTGTTTCTGGTACACCGCGATGGCCCGGGCGTTATCGGCGAACACCGTCAGCTCAATACGCTCGACCCGAAGCCAGTTATCGCACAGATCGATCATCTCGCGCATCAGCGCGCTGCCGATGCCGCGTCCCTGATGGCCGGCGGCAACCGCCATGCCAAAGGTTGCGACGTGGCTGCGCCGAGGGCGCGGCTCAACATGGAGCGACAGATGTCCGGCGACCTGCTCGCCCAGCGTCGCCACCAGATGGAAGGTATGGGGTTTGGGCTGTAGCTTCTCCTGCCAGGCTTCCATCGATGGATAGGGGATCTGTAGCGTGTCATGATAGACCTCCGGGTGCGCCATCAGCATACGTAAAGGTTCAGCATCGCGCGGTTCGGCATGGCGTATCACTATGTCACTCATTCCCTTATCCTCTTTTTGGTTGTCGATTCCTCTCCACCATCTCTGACGGCAGCCGGGGAGTCAATGTTGTTTTTTGCAAAAAAAAGTAGACAAGTGCGAATGAGAATGATTATTATTGTCCTGCATTCAGGGAGACCCTTGCGGAAAGCCTGAAAGCACGACATTGCTCACATTGCTTCCAGTATTACTTTAGCCAGCCGGGTGCTGGCTTTTTTTTTGCGTCTCGCCGATCGCCTCGATGCTTTGCTGTAGATCCGCCAGCAGAGTGAGGAGGCTGCTCCTCCGCGGCCAGCCCTGCCACTTCTCCACCGATTTGCCGCCTTGTGTAATGGCAAAGTGCTGCTTTAACTTTATGTAAATTCACGCGTTATTGATGTGTCCGTCGGGGTGATGCTCGCACGGTTTTTCTGGCGCATCGTCGCGGAAAGCGGACACAGGGGATGAAGTCATCTCCCGGCTTGCGCTATGGTTAAAGGCAGCTCATCAACTAAGGACAGCGTTATGACTCTGCACTGCGCATTTATTGGCTTCGGCAAAAGTACCACCCGCTACCATCTTCCTTACGTTTTACACCGCCAGGACCGCTGGCAGGTGGCGCATATCTACCGCCGCCGGGCGAAGCCTGAGGAGCAGGCGCCGCAGTATTCCCATATCCATTTCACCAGCGATCTTGATGACGTGTTAAACGACCCACAGGTCAAGCTGGTGGTCGTCTGCACTCACGCCGACAGCCATTTTGAATATGCGAAAAAGGCGCTGGAGGCGGGGAAAAACGTGCTGGTGGAAAAACCCTTCACCCCGACGCTGGAGGAAGCAAAAACCCTGTTTGCGCTGGCAAACAGCAAAGGTCTGACGGTGACGCCCTACCAGAACCGCCGCTTCGACTCCTGCTTCCTGACCACCAAAAAGGTGATTGAGAGCGGGAAACTCGGCGAACTGGTGGAGATCGAAAGCCATTTCGATAACTACCGCCCGGTGGCGGAAACCAACCCTGGCGGCCCACAAAACGGCGAGTTCTATGGCCTTGGCGTGCATACCCTGGATCAGATCATTTCGTTGTTCGGCCGCCCGGACCATGTCTCTTACGACCTGCGCTCGCTGCGCAACAAAGCCAACCCGGATGATACCTTTGAGGCCCAGCTGTTCTACGGCGATCTGAAGGCCATCATCAAGACCAGCCACCTGGTGCAGATCGACTACCCGAAATTTATCGTTCACGGCCATAAGGGTTCGTTTGTGAAGTATGGCATTGACCAGCAGGAGACCAGCCTGAAGGCCAATATCATGCCGGGCGAGCCAGGGTTTGGCGCGGACGACAGCGTCGGCGAGCTGGTGTATGTCAACGAGGCGGGGGAGACGGTGCGTGAAGCGGTGCCGCTGGAGACCGGCGACTACGGCCGGGTGTACGACGCGCTGTATGACACCCTCGTCAACGGCCAGCCGAATTACGTCAAGGAATCTGACGTTCTCACCAATATGGAGATCCTGCAGCGCGGCTTTGAACAGCCTTCTCCGGCCACCATAACCCTTACCCGATAAGTCAAATTGGCTCCTCTGCGCTTGTTCATATTTTTTGAACAGAGGAGTCAATTTTCACCCTCTATGATCGCCGGCGAAATGGGTCCACACTGATTCCATCGAAAACATACGGGGGTGCAACATGATCTACTTACGCAAAGCGAACGAACGTGGCCACGCTAACCATGGCTGGCTGGATTCCTGGCATACTTTCTCTTTCGCCAACTATTATGACCCGAACTTTATGGGCTTCTCCGCCCTGCGGGTGATTAACGACGACGTCATCGACGCCGGTCAGGGCTTCGGTACCCACCCGCACAAAGACATGGAGATCCTGACCTATGTGCTGGAAGGGGCGGTGGAGCACCAGGACAGCATGGGCAACAAAGAGCAGGTGCCGGCGGGTGAGTTCCAGATTATGAGTGCGGGTACCGGGGTGCGCCACTCTGAGTACAACCCGAGCAAAACCGATCGTCTGCGTCTGTATCAGATCTGGATTATTCCGGAAGAAACCGGCATTACCCCGCGCTACGAGCAGCGCCGCTTCGACGCCGCGCAGGGTAAACAGCTGGTGCTGTCGCCGGATGCACGTGATGGCTCGCTGAAGGTGTATCAGGATATGGAGCTGTATCGCTGGGCGCTGCTGAAAGATGAGCAGTCGGTTCATCAGATTGCCGCGGAACGCCGCGTGTGGATCCAGGTCGTCAAAGGTGAAGTGACCATCAACGGTACCAAAGCCACCACCAGCGACGGTTTGGCCATCTGGGACGAGCAGGCGATTTCGGTTCACGCCGACAGCGATAGCGAGATCCTGCTGTTCGATCTGCCGCCGGTTTGATTGTTATCTGAGCCAGCTTAAATAAATTGCGCAACCTTCTCTAACATCGGGGAAGGTTGCGCTTTGTCCGTGATAAACTGAGAAAATGTTTCCCCGTTGATCACAGTCAGGACGATGAAAAAGAAAAGACCCGTACTTCAGGATGTAGCCGATCTTGTCGGCGTGACCAAAATGACGGTCAGTCGCTATTTACGCAACCCGGAGCAGGTCTCCGAAGCGCTGCGTGGCAAGATTGCCGTTGCCCTCGATGAACTGGGTTATATTCCCAATCGCGCCCCTGACATTCTCTCCAACGCCACCAGCCGCGCCATCGGCGTGCTGCTGCCGTCGTTAACCAACCAGGTCTTCTCGGAAGTGCTGCGCGGTATCGAAAGCGTCACCGACGCCTTCGGCTATCAAACCATGCTGGCGCACTACGGCTATAAGCCGGAAATGGAAGAGAAACGCCTCGAATCGATGCTCTCCTGGAACATTGACGGCCTGATCCTCACCGAACGCACCCATACGCCCCGCACCCTGAAGATGATTGAAGTCGCCGGCATTCCGGTGGTGGAGCTGATGGACAGCCGGTCGCCGTGCCTCGATATCGCCGTCGGGTTCGATAACTTCGAAGCGGCGCGACAGATGACGGCGGCGATCATTGCTCGCGGCCACCGCCACGTTGCTTATCTCGGCGCGCGTCTTGATGAACGTACTATCATCAAACAGAAGGGGTACGAGCAGGCGATGCTTGACGCCGGGATGACGCCCTATAGCGTGATGGTGGAGCAATCTTCGTCCTACTCGTCGGGGATTGAGCTGATGCGCCAGGCGCGCCGCGAATATCCGCAGCTTGACGGTATTTTCTGCACCAACGATGACCTTGCGGTCGGCGCGGCCTTTGAATGTCAGCGCCTGGGGCTGAAGATCCCCGATGATATGGCGATCGCCGGGTTCCACGGCCACGATATCGGCCAGGTGATGGAGCCGCGGCTGGCCAGCGTTCTGACCCCGCGCGAGCGAATGGGGCGCATCGGTGCCGAACGGCTGCTGGCCCGCATTCGTGGTGAAGCGATTACCCCTAAGATGTTAGATTTAGGTTTCACATTGTCACCGGGCGGATCAATTTAAACTGACAAGTTTGAAGTAGATCACACATATTCACATCTGGCACGAATGGATATTGCTTCTCCACAGGTCCGGCATGACAATGTTACCGATAACAGTTACCCGTAACAATTAACCGATACGCCGCCTTCGCGCTGGATGAGTCAGCCCCGGCGCGGCGTACCAGTCCAGTGGGAGGACGCTTTGAGCACGACTAACCATGATCACCACGTCTATGTCCTGATGGGCGTTTCCGGCAGCGGAAAATCCGCTGTCGCCAGCGAAGTGGCGCATCAGCTGCATGCTGCGTTTCTCGACGGCGACTTTCTCCATCCGCGCAGCAACATCACCAAGATGGCCTCCGGGGAGCCGCTGAACGATGATGACCGCACCCCGTGGCTGCAGGCGCTGAATGACGCCGCATTTGCCATGCAGCGTACCAACAAGGTGTCGCTGATCGTCTGCTCGGCGCTGAAGAAAAGCTACCGCGACATTCTGCGCAAGGGCAACCCGAACCTTTCCTTCATCTACCTGAAAGGCGACTTCGACGTGATTGAAAACCGTCTGAAGGCGCGTAAAGGACACTTCTTCAAAACCCAAATGTTGGTGACGCAGTTTGAAACGCTGCAGGAACCAGGCGCCGACGAGAGCGATGTGCTTATCGTCGATATCGACCAGCCGCTGGAAGGCGTGGTGGCCAGCACCATCGAGGTGATCAACAAAGGCAGTCACTAGTGAGTACTTTAACGCTTGTTTTAACTGCAGTCGGCTCAGTATTGCTGCTGCTGTTTTTAGTCATGAAGGCGCGCATGCACGCCTTCGTGGCTTTGATGGTGGTTTCTATTGGCGCCGGTCTCTTCTCCGGTATGCCGCTGGATAAAATCGCGGCGACAATGGAGAAAGGGATGGGCGGTACGCTGGGCTTCCTGGCGATCGTCGTCGCGCTCGGCGCAATGTTCGGGAAGATCCTCCATGAAACGGGGGCGGTCGATCAGATTGCCGTCAAGATGCTCAAATCCTTCGGCCACAGCCGGGCGCACTATGCGATTGGCCTCGCCGGCCTTATCTGCGCGCTACCGCTGTTCTTCGAAGTCGCCATTGTCCTGCTGATAAGCGTCGCCTTCTCGATGGCGCGCCATACCGGCACGAACCTGGTGAAGCTGGTGATCCCGCTGTTTGCCGGGGTGGCCGCCGCTGTGGCGTTCCTGCTGCCGGGGCCGGCGCCGATGCTGCTGGCGTCGCAAATGCACGCCGACTTTGGCTGGATGATCCTGATTGGCCTGTGCGCGGCCATTCCAGGGATGATTATCGCCGGTCCGCTGTGGGGTAACTTTATCAGCCGCTACGTTGAGCTGCATATTCCTGACGATATCAGCGAACCGCATCTCGGCGAAGGCAAAATGCCGTCGTTCGGCTTCAGCCTGTCGCTGATCCTGCTGCCGCTGGTGCTGGTGGGTCTGAAAACTATCGCCGCGCGCTTTGTGCCGGTGGGCTCGACCGCTTACGAATGGTTCGAATTTATCGGCCACCCGTTCACCGCGATCCTGGTGGCTTGCCTGGTGGCAATCTACGGCCTGGCGATGCGCCAGGGGATGGCCAAAGACCGGGTGATGGAGATCTGCGGTCATGCGCTGCAGCCGGCGGGGATTATCCTGCTGGTGATCGGGGCTGGCGGCGTCTTCAAACAGGTGCTGGTAGACTCTGGCGTGGGCCCGGCGCTCGGTGAAGCGCTGACCGGTATGGGCCTGCCGATCGCCATTACCTGCTTTGTACTGGCAGCGGCGGTGCGTATCATTCAGGGCTCTGCCACCGTAGCGTGCCTGACGGCGGTTGGCCTGGTAATGCCGGTGATTGAGCAGCTGAACTACAGCGGCGCACAGATGGCGGCTCTGTCTATTTGTATCGCCGGCGGCTCGATTGTCGTGAGCCATGTGAACGACGCCGGCTTCTGGCTGTTCGGTAAATTTACCGGCGCCACCGAAGCCCAGACGTTGAAAACCTGGACCATGATGGAAACTATCCTCGGCACCACCGGGGCGATAGTTGGCATGATCGCTTTCCAGCTGCTGAGCTAAGCGAGTTTTCACCCCGCTCATGAGGGAATAAAAAGCCAGGGTAACAACGGTTACTCTGGCTTCTTTGCAATAACCCGCGTTTTTTCCCGTATTTCCCGTTCTGCTACACACCATGATGAGCGCTACGACGATGATCGTACCCCTCATCAGGCCCTGCTGTGCCTGGGTTTGTCGCTTTTTTTTGGCAAGCGGAAAATCCCTTGATTTCGCGCTTAATCCATAATCAGGATCAATAAAATAGCGACGGAAAATATTCCATTCCCCGGGGGATTTCCCCGATAATCGTTGCGCTTTTGACGACGACCAGCGACGGTGGGCAATGTGCAGGATAAGTTGCATTTCTGATTGTTCAGCAATCATTGATTAATTTCACTTGCGACTTTAGCTGCATTTTGTAAGGTGAGGGATAATCCAGTTGGAAACTGGCCAGGCACAAACAGCACACACCTCGCAGGAATACGTTATGAAAAATGTTGGTTTTATCGGCTGGCGCGGAATGGTCGGCTCTGTTCTCATGCAACGCATGGTTGAAGAGCGCGATTTCGACGCCATTCGCCCGGTGTTCTTCTCTACCTCCCAGCTGGGACAGCCAGCGCCGTCATTCGGCGGTAGCACCGGTGGTACGCTTCAGGATGCGTTCGATCTGGACGCGCTGAAGGCGCTGGACATTATTGTCACGTGCCAGGGCGGCGATTACACCAACGAGATTTACCCGAAGCTGCGCGAAAGCGGCTGGCAGGGTTACTGGATTGATGCGGCCTCTTCGCTGCGCATGAAGGACGATGCGATCATTATCCTCGACCCGGTTAACCAGGACGTGATCACCGCTGGCCTGAACAACGGTGTGAAAACTTTTGTCGGCGGCAACTGTACCGTCAGCCTGATGCTGATGTCCCTCGGCGGCCTGTTTGCTCAGGATCTGGTGGAGTGGGTCAGCGTGGCGACGTACCAGGCGGCTTCCGGCGGCGGCGCGCGTCATATGCGCGAGCTGCTGAGCCAGATGGGTCAACTGCACAACCACGTGGCCGCAGAGCTGGCGGACCCGGCTTCCGCCATCCTGGACATTGAGCGCAAAGTCACCTCGCTGACCCGCAGCGGCGAGCTGCCGGTGGACAACTTCGGCGTACCGCTGGCGGGCAGCCTGATCCCGTGGATCGACAAACAGCTGGATAACGGCCAGAGCCGCGAAGAGTGGAAAGGCCAGGCGGAGACCAACAAGATCCTCGCCACCTCGTCCGTTATCCCGGTAGACGGTCTGTGCGTTCGCGTTGGCGCGCTGCGCTGCCACAGCCAGGCGTTCACCATCAAGCTGAAGAAAGATGTTTCTATCCCGACCGTTGAGGAGCTGTTGGCCGCGCACAACCCGTGGGCCAAAGTGGTGCCGAACGATCGTGAGATTACCATGCGCGAGCTGACCCCAGCCGCGGTGACGGGCACCCTGACTACCCCGGTAGGGCGCCTGCGTAAACTGAATATGGGGCCGGAATATCTCTCGGCCTTTACCGTTGGCGACCAGCTGCTGTGGGGCGCCGCGGAGCCGCTGCGCCGGATGCTTCGCCAGCTGGCGTAAGCGCAGGATAAACAGAAAGGGGGTCTTCGAGCCCCCTTTTTTTTTGCGTAATACAAGGAGTAAACGCGGATGTTAGATTTTTCCCCACGGAGGTAACTCAGCCTTGGCTATGCTTTAAGTAAGGAATTCCTTACCTGAAGGTGGGACGGAGCAGAAGGATGCAGAAAGTGCTGCGCCGTTCAGGTCAAAAAAAGTCGCCAGTTACAGGAATGAGCGACACTTACAACAGGATGAAAGCATGTCTAATCATATTGATAGAGACGTGATTAATGCGCTAATCGCCGGTCATTTCGCGGATCCCTTTTCCGTGCTCGGCATGCACCGTACTGACGCCGGGCTGGAAGTGCGCGCATTATTACCCGATGCCACCGATGTGTGGGTTATTGAACCGAAAACCGGACGCAAAGTCGGCAAGCTCGAATGCCTCGACTCGCGCGGTTTCTTCAGCGGCGTCCTGCCGCGGCGGAAAAACGCCTTTCGCTATCAGCTGGCCGTCACCTGGCACGGGCAGCAGAATCTGATTGATGATCCTTATCGCTTTGGTCCGCTGTTGCAGGACCTTGACGTCTGGCTGCTGTCGGAAGGGACCCATCTGCGCCCTTACGAAACGCTGGGCGCGCACGCTGCCACCATGGACGGCGTCACCGGTACCCGTTTCTCGGTGTGGGCACCGAACGCCCGCCGGGTGTCGGTGGTGGGGCAGTTTAACTACTGGGATGGCCGGCGCCACCCGATGCGATTTCGCAAAGAGTCCGGGATCTGGGAGCTGTTCGTTCCCGGCGCGCACAATGGCCAGCTGTATAAATTCGAGCTGATTGACGCCAACGGTCATCTGCGGGTCAAAGCGGATCCTTACGCCTTTGAGTCGCAAATGCGTCCGGAAAGCGCCTCGCTTATCTGCGATCTGCCGCCCAAAGTGGAACAGCCGGCGGACCGCAAAGCGGCGAACCAGTTCGATGCCCCGATCTCTATCTATGAAGTGCATCTCGGCTCCTGGCGCCGTCATACCGACAATAATTTCTGGCTGAGCTACCGCGAGCTGGCCGACCAGCTGGTGCCCTACGCCAAATGGATGGGCTTCACCCATCTCGAACTGCTGCCGGTAAACGAGCACCCGTTCGACGGCAGCTGGGGCTATCAACCCACCGGGCTCTATGCGCCGACCCGCCGTTTCGGCACCCGCGATGATTTTCGTTACTTTATCAACGCCGCGCACGCCGCCGGGCTGAACGTCATCCTTGACTGGGTGCCCGGCCACTTCCCGGCGGATGACTTTGCCCTTGCCTCGTTTGACGGCACTTCGCTGTATGAACACAGCGACCCGCGCGAGGGGTATCACCAGGACTGGAATACCCTGATCTACAACTATGGTCGCCGCGAAGTCAGCAACTTCCTTGTCGGTAACGCGCTGTACTGGATCGAGCGCTTTGGTATTGATGCTCTGCGCGTCGATGCGGTGGCCTCGATGATCTATCGCGATTACAGCCGCAAGGCAGGCGAGTGGATCCCCAACGAATACGGCGGCCGGGAAAATCTGGAAGCCATTGAGTTTCTGCGCAACACCAACCGCATTCTCGGCGAACAGACGCCGGGCGCGGTGACCATGGCGGAAGAGTCCACCGATTTTGCCGGGGTGACCCGTCCGCCAGCCGGCGGTGGGCTGGGCTTCTGGTTCAAATGGAACCTCGGCTGGATGCACGACACCCTGGATTACATGAAGCTCGATCCGGTCCATCGCCGCTATCATCACGACAAAATGACCTTCGGCATGCTCTACAACTACACCGAGAACTTCGTGCTGCCGCTCTCCCATGATGAAGTGGTGCACGGCAAAAAATCGATTCTCGACCGCATGCCGGGCGATGCCTGGCAGAAGTTCGCCAACCTGCGCGCCTACTACGGCTGGCTGTTCGCCTTCCCGGGGAAAAAGCTGCTGTTTATGGGCAATGAGTTCGCTCAGGGGCGCGAGTGGAACCATGACGTTAGCCTCGACTGGCATCTGCTGGAGGGCGGCGACAACTGGCACCACGGCGTCCAGCGGCTGGTGCGCGACCTGAACCATACCTACCGTCATCATAAAGCGCTGCACGAGCTGGATTTTGACCCCTACGGCTTCGAATGGCTGGTGGTCGACGACCATGAGCGCTCGGTGTTTGTCTTTGTACGCCGTGACCGGGCGGGCAACGAGATTATCGTCGCCAGCAACTTCACGCCGGTGCCGCGCCACGACTACCGCTTCGGCATTAACCAGCCGGGCCGCTGGCGCGAGGCGCTAAATACCGACTCCATGCACTATCACGGCAGCAATCAGGGCAATGGCGGCGTGGTGGAAAGCGACGCTATCGCCAGCCACGGTCGCGAACATTCGCTGTCGCTGACCCTGCCCCCGCTGGCGACGATCTGGCTGGTCCGGGAGGCGCAATGACCTCACTCGCGGCAGGCAAACCTGCGCCATTGGGCGCCAGCTATGACGGCAAGGGGGTGAATTTCGCCCTCTTCTCCGCCCATGCGGAGCGGGTGGAGCTGTGCGTATTCGACGAGCAGGGCAACGAGCAACGCTTCGATCTCCCGGCGCGCAGCGGCGACATCTGGCACGGCTGGCTGGCCGCCGCCGGGCCGGGCCTGCGCTATGGCTACCGGGTGCATGGCCCCTGGGATCCGGCGCAGGGGCACCGGTTTAACCCGGCCAAGCTGTTGATCGATCCCTGCGCCCACCGGGTCGAAGGCGATTTGCCTGACGACGAGCGCCTGCATGGCGGCATGTGGCAGCCGGATCATCGCGACAGCGCCGCGGTCGCGCCAAAATCGCAGGTGGTGGATCTGCGTTACGACTGGCGGGGCGATAAACCGCCGCGTACCCCGTGGGGCGAAACGGTGATTTATGAAGCGCACGTGAAAGGGCTGACTCTGTTGCATCCGCAGCTACCGGAAGCTATTCGCGGAACCTATAAGGCGCTGGGCCACCCGGTGATGATTGCTTACTTCAAATCGCTGGGCATCAGTGCCCTTGAGCTGCTGCCGGTGGCGCAGTTCGCCAGCGAGCCGCGACTGCAGCGGATGGGGTTAAGCAACTACTGGGGCTACAACCCGCTGGCATGGTTCGCGCTGGATCCGCGCTACGCCAGCGATCCGGATCGCGCCCTGGATGAGTTTCGCGATGCGGTCAAAGCGCTGCATGCCGCTGGTATCGAGGTAATTCTGGATATCGTGCTCAACCACAGCGCGGAAATCGATCTTGAAGGGCCTACCGTCTCCCTGCGCGGAATCGACAACCGTAGCTATTATTGGATAAGGGACGATGGCGATTACCACAACTGGACCGGGTGCGGTAATACGCTCAATCTCAGCCACCCGGGCGTGGTGGAGCTGGCGCGCCAGTGTTTACGCTTCTGGGTGGATGAGTGCCATGTCGACGGTTTTCGCTTCGACCTCGCCTCCGTGATGGGCCGAACCCCGGAATTCCACCAGAATGCGCCGCTGTTCGAGGCTATCCGTGACGACAGCGTGCTGTCGCAGGTGAAACTGATCGCTGAACCCTGGGATATCGGCCCGGGCGGCTATCAGGTGGGTAATTTCCCGCCGCTGTTTGCCGAATGGAATGACCATTTTCGCGATAGCGCCCGACGGTTCTGGCTGCAGCAAAACGTCTCTCTGGGTGACTTTGCCCAACGCTTCGCGGCTTCCAGCGATCTCTTTGCCCGCGATGGTAAGCCGCCATCGGCGACGGTCAACCTGGTGACAGCTCACGATGGCTTCACGCTCCGCGACTGTGTCTGTTTCAATCAGAAACACAATCAGGCAAACGGGGAGGAGAATCGCGATGGGACTAACAACAACTACAGCAACAATCATGGTATAGAAGGATTAGAGGCTAATCTTGCGGTGATTGAACGGCGACGCGCCAGCGTGCATGCGCTGCTGACGACGCTGCTGTTGGCGCAGGGGACGCCGATGCTGCTGGCGGGAGATGAGCAGGGCCACAGTCAGCACGGCAACAATAATGCCTACTGTCAGGATAACGCGTTGACCTGGCTGGACTGGCGTCAGGCGAACCCGGGTTTAACCGCATTTACCGCGGCGCTAATCCATCTACGGCGGCGCATTCCGGCGCTTACCCGCAACCGCTGGTGGCAGGAGGGCGATGGCAACGTCCGCTGGTTGAATCAATACGCCCAGCCGCTGACTGCCGGGGAGTGGCAGCAGGGCGCAGCGTGTATGCAGATCCAGTTGTCGGATCGCTGGCTGCTCACGCTGAACGCCACCGCACAGGTGGTCGATATGGTTTTACCCGAGGGGGAATGGCGCGCCGTTCCTCCATTCGCCGGAGAGGATAATCCGGTCATCATGGCTGTCTGGCATGGGCCCGCGCACGGAGTGTGCGTATTTCAAAGGTCGTAAGCCCTGAAGCTTCCGGTTGGACCCGTGGCGGCGGCGCGGCGGGATGAGCTGGAAAGCGGGGGTGTAAAAAGGAGTTAATCATGGTTAGGCTTGAAAAAAACGATCCGCTGATGCTGGCGCGTCAATTACCCATTAAATCCGTGGCGTTGATCCTCGCGGGCGGGCGTGGCACCCGGCTGAAGGATCTCACCATTAAGCGCGCGAAACCTGCCGTTCACTTCGGCGGCAAGTTCCGTATTATCGATTTCGCATTATCTAACTGCATTAACTCAGGGATCCGTCGTATCGGCGTTATTACCCAGTATCAGTCGCACACGCTGGTGCAGCATATCCAGCGCGGCTGGTCGTTCTTCAGCGAAGAGATGAACGAGTTTGTCGATCTGCTGCCAGCCCAGCAGCGCGTACACGGCGAAAACTGGTATCGCGGCACGGCGGACGCGGTGACGCAGAACCTGGATATCATCAGCCGCTATAAGGCCGAGTATGTGGTGATCCTCGCGGGCGACCATATTTATAAGCAGGACTACTCGCGCATGCTGATCGACCATGTCGAAAAAGGGGCGCGTTGCACCGTAGCCTGCATGCCGGTGCCCATTGAAGAGGCATCCGCCTTCGGCGTCATGGCGGTCGACGAAAACGAAAAAATCATTGAGTTTGTCGAAAAACCGGCCAACCCGCCGGCGATGCCGACCGACCCGACCAAATCGCTGGCCAGTATGGGTATTTATGTCTTTGACGCCGCCTATCTTTATGAGCTGCTGGAAGAAGACGATCGCAACGAGCACTCCAGCCACGATTTCGGCAAAGATATCATTCCGAAGATCACCGCAGCTGGCATGGCTTATGCACATCCTTTCCCGCTCTCCTGCGTGCAGTCTGATCCGAACGCCGAACCTTACTGGCGCGACGTGGGAACGCTGGAAGCGTACTGGAAGGCCAACCTCGATCTGGCATCGGTCACGCCGGAGCTGGATATGTACGACCAGAACTGGCCGATCCGCACCCATATGGAATCGCTGCCGCCGGCGAAGTTCGTGCAGGACCGCTCCGGTAGCCACGGCATGACCCTGAACTCGCTGGTTTCGGGGGGCTGTATTATCTCCGGGTCGGTAGTGGTGCAGTCGGTGCTGTTCCCACGTGTGCGGGTGAACTCCTTCTGTAACATTGATTCGGCAGTCTTGTTGCCTGATGTCTGGGTGGGGCGCTCTTGCCGCCTGCGTCGCTGCGTGATTGACCGCGCCTGCGTCATCCCGGAAGGTATGGTAATTGGTGAGAACGCGGAAGAGGATGCACGCCGCTTCTATCGCTCAGAGGAAGGTATCGTGCTGGTGACCCGCGACATGCTGCGGAAATTAGGGCACAAACAGGAGCGCTAATGCAGGTCTTACATGTATGTTCTGAGATGTTCCCGCTGTTAAAGACGGGCGGTCTGGCGGACGTCATCGGCGCACTGCCGGCGGCGCAAATCGCGGAGGGTATCGATACGCGCGTGCTGTTGCCGGCGTTTCCCGATATCCGTCGCGGCGTGGTGGATGCCCAGGTGGTCACCCGCCGCGATACCTTCGCCGGGCGGATCACGCTGCTGTACGGCCACTTTAACGGCGTGGGGATCTATCTGATAGACGCCCCGCATCTCTATGACCGGCCGGGGAGCCCTTACCACGATACCAACCAGCACGCTTATACCGACAACGTCCTGCGCTTTGCGCTGCTGGGCTGGGTGGGAAGTGAAATGGCCAGCGGACTGGATCCGTTCTGGCGCCCGGACGTGGTGCATGCCCATGACTGGCACGCCGGTCTGACGCCGGCCTACCTGGCGGCGCGCGGACGCCCGGCTAAATCGGTCTTTACCGTGCACAACCTGGCGTACCAGGGGATGTTTTACTCCTGGCATATGAATGACATTGAGCTGCCGTGGTCGTTTTACAACATGCATGGCCTCGAATTTAACGGCCAGATTTCGTTTCTGAAGGCTGGCCTTTACTACGCCGACCATATTACGGCGGTGAGCCCAACCTACGCGCGCGAGATCACCGAGCCGCAATACGCCTACGGCATGGAGGGGCTGCTGCGCCAGCGCCATCATGAAGGGCGGTTGTCGGGGATTCTCAACGGCGTGGACGACGGTATCTGGAGCCCGCAAAACGATCTCCTGCTGCCGATGCGCTACGATCGCGACACGCTGGAGGAGAAGGCGGAGAACAAGCGTCAGCTGCAGATTGCCATGGGCCTGAAGGTCGATGACAAAGCGCCGCTGTTTGCCGTGGTCAGCCGTCTCACCAGCCAGAAAGGGCTGGACCTGGTGCTTGAAGCGCTGCCGGGTCTGCTTGAGCAGGGCGGCCAGCTGGCGCTGCTGGGCGCCGGCGACCCGGTGCTGCAGGAAGGTTTCCTCGCCGCCGCCGCCGAACACCCGGGCAAAGTGGGGGTGCAGATTGGTTACCATGAAGCCTTCTCCCACCGCATTATGGGCGGCGCCGATGTGATTCTGGTGCCGAGCCGCTTTGAACCCTGCGGCCTGACCCAACTGTATGGTCTGAAGTACGGCACGCTGCCGCTGGTCCGCCGCACCGGGGGGCTGGCGGACACGGTTTCTGACAGTTCGCTGGAGAACCTGGCCGATGGTCTGGCGACAGGGTTTGTCTTTGAGGACAGCAATGCGCTGTCATTGCTGCGCGCTATTCGTCGCGCCTTTGTCCTCTGGTCGCGCCCGTCGCTCTGGCGCTATGTGCAGCGTCAGGCGATGAATATGGATTTTAGCTGGCAGGTTGCCGCGAACTCCTATCGCGAACTTTATCAACGCTTGATGTAACCACTGGAGTCATTGTTATGAATGTACCCTTTAGCTATGCATCACCGACGCTGAGCGTTGAGGCGTTAAAGCATTCTATTGCCTATAAGCTGATGTTTATCATCGGTAAAGATCCGGCCATCGCCAACAAGCATGAATGGCTTAACGCCACGCTGTTTGCCGTTCGCGATCGCATGGTGGAGCGCTGGCTGCGCTCCAACCGCGCGCAGCTCTCGCAGGAAGTGCGCCAGGTATACTATCTGTCGATGGAGTTCCTGATTGGCCGCACCCTTTCGAATGCCCTGCTGTCGCTGGGCATTTATGACGATGTCAGCAGCGCGCTGGCGGAGATGGGGCTCGATCTCGAAGAGCTGATCGATGAAGAGAACGACCCCGGGCTTGGCAACGGTGGTCTGGGACGTCTGGCGGCCTGTTTCCTGGATTCCCTGGCGGCGCTGGGCCTGCCGGGACGAGGCTACGGCATCCGCTACGATTATGGGATGTTTAAACAGAATATCGTCGATGGCCGACAAAAAGAGTCTCCTGACTACTGGCTGGAGTACGGTAACCCGTGGGAGTTTGAGCGCCACAACACCCGCTATAAAGTGCGCTTCGGCGGCCGTATTCAGCAGGAAGGGAAGAAAACCCGCTGGATCGAAACAGAAGAGATCATTGCGGAAGCCTACGACCAGATCATCCCTGGCTTTGACACCGACGCCACCAACACGCTGCGTCTGTGGAGCGCGCAGGCCAGTAGTGAAATTAACCTCGGTAAATTCAACCAGGGCGACTACTTTGCCGCGGTAGAGGATAAAAACCACTCCGAAAACGTCTCCCGCGTGCTCTATCCGGATGACTCGACCTACTCGGGCCGCGAGCTGCGCCTGCGCCAGGAGTATTTCCTCGTGTCGGCTACGGTGCAGGATATCCTGAGCCGCCATTACATGTTGCATAAGACCTATGACAACCTGGCGGACAAGATTGCCATTCACCTCAATGATACCCATCCGGTGCTGTCGATACCGGAGCTGATGCGTCTGCTTATCGACGAACATAAGTTCAGCTGGGACGAGGCGTTCGAGGTGACCTGCCAGGTCTTCTCCTATACCAACCACACCCTGATGAGCGAAGCGCTTGAGACCTGGCCGGTGGACATGCTGGGTAAAATTCTGCCGCGCCATCTGCAGATTATCTTTGAGATTAACGACTACTTCCTTAAAACCCTGCAGGAGCAGCATCCGAACGATACCGACCTGCTCAGCCGCACCTCGATTATCGACGAGTCGAATGGCCGTCTCGTGCGCATGGCCTGGCTGGCGGTGGTGGTCAGCCACAAGGTTAACGGGGTGTCCGAGCTGCACTCCCGGCTGATGGTGGAGTCACTGTTTGCCGAATTCGCCAAAATTTTCCCAATGCGCTTCATCAACGTGACCAACGGCGTCACGCCACGCCGTTGGCTGGCGCTGGCCAACCCGCCGCTGTCGAAAGTGCTGGATGAGCATATCGGTCGCACCTGGCGAACCGATCTGAGCCAGCTTGATGAGCTGAAACAGCATATCGACTACCCGACGGTTAATCAGGCGGTGCGTCAGGCCAAGCTGGAGAACAAACAGCGCCTCGCCAGCTATATTGCGCAGCAGCTTAATGTGGTGGTCAATCCGAAGGCGCTGTTTGATGTACAGATCAAACGTATCCATGAATACAAACGCCAGCTAATGAATGTGCTGCACGTCATTACCCGCTATAACCGGATCAAAGCCGATCCGCAGGCGGAGTGGGTGCCGCGAGTGAATATTTTCGCCGGTAAAGCGGCCTCGGCCTACTATATGGCCAAGCATATTATTCACCTGATCAACGATGTAGCGGCGGTGATCAATAACGATCCGCAGATTGGCGACAAGCTGAAGGTCGTCTTTATCCCCAACTACAGCGTCAGCCTGGCGCAGCTGATCATTCCGGCGGCAGACCTGTCGGAACAGATTTCCCTCGCCGGCACCGAAGCTTCCGGCACCAGTAATATGAAGTTTGCTCTTAACGGCGCGCTGACTATCGGCACCCTCGACGGGGCAAACGTGGAGATGCAGGAGCACGTGGGCGAAGAGAATATCTTTATCTTCGGCAACACCGCGGAAGAGGTGGAGGAGCTACGTCGCAGCGGCTATAAACCACGCGAATACTACGAGCAGGATGAAGAGCTTCACCAGGCGCTGACGCAGATCGGTACCGGCGTCTTCAGCCCGGCGGAACCGGGGCGCTACCGCGACCTGCTGGATTCGCTGATTAACTTTGGTGACCACTACCAGGTGCTGGCGGACTATCGCAGCTATGTGGACTGTCAGGATCGCGTCGACGAGCTGTATCAACATCCGGAAGAGTGGGCCTATAAGGCGATGCTGAATATTGCCAATATGGGCTACTTCTCTTCTGACCGGACGATCCAGGAGTACGCGAAATATATCTGGCATATCGACCCGGTAAGGCTGTAAGCCAGTCAACGCAACACAACGGGGCCATTTGGCCCCGTTTCTGTCTGTGTGGCGAACGTTTTATTCGGAAAAGTGCCGGGGAGGATTCAGGCTATTGCGGGAATATACTATTGACGTGAATTCGCCAGCAGTACGATAAACGCTCAATAAGTTTACGTTCATAGCCTAATGGCTATAATATGGATGATAGCCTTTAGGCTATGAGGGATCGCCTATGTGGGATGTAGAAACGACGGATACGTTTGATGCCTGGTTCGAATTACAAAGTAGAGCTTTAAAAGAGGATATGTTGGCCACGATGCTCATCTTGTCTGAGTTTGGTCCGCAGCTTGGGCGCCCATATGTTGATACGGTGAAAGATTCAACGTTTCAGAATATGAAAGAACTTCGGGTTCAGCATCATGGGCTCCCCATCCGCGCCTTTTTTGCTTTTGATCCTCTGCGGAAAGCTATCGTTTTATGTGCGGGCAATAAGGATGGCACGAATGAGAAACGTTTTTACAAAGAGATGATTACTCTGGCTGATAGAGAATTCAGCAAGCACCTGACTAAGGAGCGATAATGGCCACGCTAAAAGAACTGATGGCGAAACAGAATCCTGAAAGCCAGCAGCGGATTGAAGCGAAAGCGGCAGAGATACGCCAGTCTGTCGCATTAAACCTGCTTCGAGAAGAGTTACAAATTTCACAAACAGAGATGGCTGCGGCTATGGGGGTAAAGCAGCCAACGATCGCTAAAATGGAACAGGCTGATAACGATCCGCGGCTTTCGACCCTAAAACGCTACATTGCGGCATTGGGGGGAGAACTCAGTATAAATGTCACGTTGCCGACTGGAAAAAAAGTCTCGTTTAATTTGTGAACAGGTATCCGGGCCAAGCGCAAGCCATAGCCCGGGTATTTCTCTCCTGGCGCCGCGCGATGTCAGGACGCTAACGACAGTTCAGACTTTCCCGCATGCTGCGCCAGCCATTCGCTGATGCGCGCTTGCTGCTCGGCATTCAGCCACATGCCCTGTTTGGTACGACGCCAGATGGCGTCATCCAGGCTGCGCACCCATTCGTGCTCAACCAGATATTTCAGCTCGGCTTCATAAAACTCATGGCCGAAATCTTCCCCCAGATCGCTCAGGGCGCTGGCTTCCTTCAGGATCCACTCGCTGTTGCTCCCGTAGGTGCGGGCATAATGGCGGGCCAGTGATTCGCTGATGAACGGGAAGCGACGGCGTAGTTTTGCTGCATAGTCGTCGCGGTCGCCGCCGATATCGCCGCCGGGGAGCACCGCGGTTTTGGTCCATGCCGGGCCGATCCCTTTGTAATAGGGAGTCAGTTTTTCCAGCGCATGCTCGGCCAGTTTGCGATAGGTGGTCAGCTTCCCGCCGAAGACGGAGAGCAGCGGCGCCTGGCCGTTCTCATCGTGAATATCCAGCGTGTAGTCGCGGGTGATCGCCTGCGGCGAATCCGACTCGTCATCACACAGCGGACGGACGCCGGAGTAGGTCCAGACGATATCGTCCCGGCTGAGAGTCTTTTTAAAGTGCGCGTTATAGACGTTCAGCAGGTAATTAATCTCTTTATCATCAATGGTCACCGCTTTCGGATCGCCCTTATACTCGACGTCCGTCGTGCCGATGATGGAGAACTCATCCATCCACGGGATAACAAACACAATACGTTTATCTTCGTTTTGCAGAATATAGGCCTGCTTCTGAGTATGCACTCGCGGCACCACGATGTGGCTGCCCTTGATCAGGCGGATACCGTAAGGCGAGCGCAGATGCATCCCTTCGTCGAAGAACTGTTTGACCCATGGACCGGTGGCATTGACCAGACCGCGCGCCTTCCAGGTAAACTTCTCGCCGCTATCGATATCTTCCGCTTCCACCACCCACAGGCCATTCTCTCGTTTTGCCGAGATGGCGCGGGTGCGGGTCCGCACTTCGCCGCCTTTGCGGACAACCATCTGCGCGTTGGCCAGCACCAGGCGGGCATCGTCGACCCAGCAGTCGGAATATTCGAAACCGCGCACAATTTCCGGCTTAAGTACCGATTCTGCGCCAAAACGCAAGCCGGTGGAGCCCGGCAGGCTGGTGCGTTTGCCCAGATGATCGTACATAAACAAGCCGATACGGATCATCCATGCCGGACGCAGATGCGGACGATGCGGGAGACGAAAGCGCATCGGGAAGGCGATATGCGGAGCCATTTTTAACAGCACTTCACGCTCGGCCAGCGCTTCGCTGACCAGGCGGAACTCATAGTGTTCGAGGTAGCGTAGCCCGCCGTGGATAAGTTTGGAACTGGCGCTGGAGGTAGCGCAGGCGAGATCGCGCGCTTCCAGCATCAGTACGGATAAACCCCGCCCGGCGGCATCTGCCGCGATACCGGCACCGTTGATGCCTCCGCCTATCACAATCAGATCTTTGGTTTCCACGTTCTTACCCTCTCACACTTTCGTTTAAGCTCACAAATGCTCGATATCGCTCACTATAGCAAACAAACGCGCTTTTGGTAACATCAAAAAAACATTTTGGAGTGATGGGTGTAACATATTGGCGTTTCTTTACCGCCTGACGGTACACTACAGGGTAAAATTGGGCCGGCCATCGCCCGTCATGACGAGAAAGAGAAGAGAACCATGGAACAGTTTGAATGTATCAACGTTGAAGAAGCGCACCAGAAGCTGCATCAGCAGACGGCGGTGCTGGTGGATATCCGCGATCCGCAAAGCTATGCGATGGGCCATACGCCGGGCGCGTTTCATCTGACCAACGATACGCTGGGCGCGTTTATGCGTGACCACGACTTTGACACGGCGGTGATGGTGATGTGCTATCACGGCAACAGCAGCAAGGGCGCCGCGCAGTATCTGCTGCAGCAGGGGTTTGATAAGGTCTACAGCGTTGATGGCGGGTTCGACGCCTGGCATCGCCATTTCCCGGCGGAAGTGGCGCACGGGACGTTTTAACGGCTGGCAGGTATACTATCCCCCTTTGTGTGGAATAAGCGATTCGCTGCATGTTAATGATTACCTCTTTTGCCAATCCACGGGTGGCCCAGGCGTTTGTCGATTATATGGCGACGCAGGGGATTATCCTGACCATTCAGCAGCACGCCCAGAGCGACGTCTGGCTGGCTGATGAGAGTCAGGCCGGGCGTGTCAGGGCTGAGCTGGCCCGCTTCCTTGAGAACCCGGCGGATCCGCGTTATCTGGCGGCGAGCTGGCAGTCCGGACAGACCAATAGCGGGTTGCGCTATCAGCGCTTTCCTTTTTTTGCCACGCTGCGGCATAACGCCGGCCCGTTCACCTGGGCGATTCTGCTCATCTGCATCGCGGTGTTTATCCTGCAAAATCTGCTGGGCGATCAGCCGGTGATGATTTGGCTGGCCTGGCCCTACGATCCTTCGCTGCAGTTCGAAGCCTGGCGCTATTTCAGCCATGCTTTCATGCATTTCTCGCTGATGCATATTCTCTTCAACCTGCTATGGTGGTGGTATCTCGGCGGCGCGGTGGAAAAACGCATCGGCAGCGGCAAACTGGTGGTGATCACCGTTATCAGCGCCCTGTTGAGCGGCTTCGTGCAGCATCAGTTTAGCGGCCCGTGGTTTGGCGGCTTATCGGGCGTGGTCTATGCGCTGATGGGCTACGTCTGGCTGCGGGGCGAGCGCGATCCGCAGAGCGGTATTTATCTGCAGCGCGGGTTGATACTCTTTTCTTTAGTGTGGTTAATTGCTGGCTGGTTTGACGTTTTCGGCATGGCGATCGCTAACGGCGCGCATGTGGCTGGTCTGGCGACCGGCCTGGCGATGGCTTTTGTTGATACCTTACATGGGCGAAAACGCGCATAAAGACTTACCGACAGGGGTCGGGTAGGCGACATTTTTCCAGGGATATTTCATGAAACAAACACAACGTCATGACGCGATTATCGAGCTGGTAAAAAAACAGGGTTACGTCAGCACGGAAGAGCTGGTTGAGCAGTTCGCGGTCAGCCCGCAGACCATCCGCCGCGACCTGAATGATTTAGCCGAACAGAAAATGATCCTCCGCCATCACGGCGGCGCGGCGCTGCCCTCCAGCTCGGTGAACACCTCCTGGCACGATCGCAAAGCGACCCAGACGGCGGAAAAAGAGCGTATCGCCCGGCGGGTAGCCAGCGAGATCCCCGACGGGGCGACGCTGTTTATTGATATCGGCACCACGCCGGAAGCGGTGGCGCACGCCCTGCTCGATCACCACGATTTGCGCATTGTCACCAATAACCTGAACGTGGCCAACACGCTGATGGTGAAAGAGGACTTCCGCATTATTCTCGCCGGCGGCGAGCTGCGCAGTCGCGACGGCGGGATCATCGGGGAAGCGACCCTGGATTTTATCTCGCAGTTCCGTCTCGACTTCGGCATTCTTGGCATCAGCGGCGTCGACAGCGATGGCTCGCTGCTGGAGTTTGATTATCATGAAGTGCGCACCAAGCGCGCGATCATTGAGAATTCACGCCACGTGATGCTGGTGGTGGATCATACCAAGTTTGGCCGCAATGCGATGGTCAATATGGGTAGTATCAGTATGGTCGATGCGGTCTATACCGACGTGCTGCCGCCGGCGGGCGTGCTGAAGGTCATCACCGATAACAACCTCCAGCTGGAGCTGTGCTAAACGGCAACGGCGTCGTCAGACGCCGTATCCCATCATCTTGAGTAACTGCTGAGCATGCTGCACCGCGTCCTGCCGGTGGGCGACGCCCAGTTTCTGATACAGGTTGCGAATGTGGGTCTTGATGGTGGTAGCCGCCACGTCAAGCTCGCCGGCAATCTGCTCGTTGCTGTAACCGGAATAGATTAAGCCAAGCACCTGCCATTCGCGCTGGGTCAGCGGGCTGGTGCGGATAAGCTCCGGCACCTCCGGGTGATTCAGCAGCCGCTCGACGAACCCTTCGTCAAAGTGGGCGAATTTGTGGCGATGATGCTGGTTGATGTCGCGCAGAATACGCTGGGCGCGGTGTTGCTCCAGCTCCGGCAGAGTGTTCAGCTGGATCAGCTGGCGCAGCTGCTGAGCCATCGCCTCGCCTTCAATCACAAAGTGGTTGATAAAGCCGGTGCGGTTGGCGAGCGTCAGGGCTTCGAGCAAGGCTTTCTGCGCTTCGCTCTTGCGTCCCGCCTGCCAGTACAGTTGATTGAGCAGCAGCAGATTGCGGTTGAGATCGCTCATCAAACGCAGCGAACGCGCATTTTCGTTCAGCTCTTCCAGCACCATTTCCGCCGGTTCGAAATCGCCCAGCAGGATCTGCGCCCGGGCAATGTTGCGCCACTGGCTCTGCAGGAAGTGGTTGTTGGCGAATTCCGGCTTCGGCGTCTGGCGCAGCCAGTTGGCCGCCGCGGTTTTATCGCCGGTCATCTGCCAGTAGATCACCCGCACCTTATCGGCGTTGGAGACCCAGTCGCTGTGATAGTGACCGTTACCGAGCAGGTTTTCCAGCCGGTTCAGGTGGCTACGGGCATTATCGAGATCGCCGCGCGCCAGCGAGCACTGGACCATCAGCGCCAGACACTGCAGCTGCTGCTGCGGCTGATAAGTTGAGAGAACGTCCATTCCCTGGCGGGCGCAGGCTTCAGCTTCGTCGAGGCGCGCCCATGCCCACAGCAGCTGAGAACGGATGCGCAGCAGGAACTCATGCATCGGCAACTGCTCAAGGTGCTGTTCACGCACCAGCTGGAAGGCTTTCTCCTGGCTCTCCCAGGCAGCCTGCAGGAAGCCCTGGGCAAAGAGAATTTCACTTTGCTGAATAATGCTCCACAGCGCGTAATGCCACACGTCGTGACGGCGGGCCATCTGTTCGGTCTGCTGCATCACGGCGAGGGATTTGGTCAGTTTCCCCTTGCAATGGAGCACTTCGCCATGCACCGAGGTAGCGACGATGCGGCTGTAATAGTTGGCCAGCGGCAGCTCTTCCAGGGCCACCATCGACAGACGTTCCGCCTCGTCCTGGTCGCCGTCGTTAATCGCCACCTGGGCGCGCAGGGCGTTGAAATCGCCATGCATTGCGGTATCCATTTCTACGCTCATCTCCTGCTCGGCGCGCGCCAGCAGAGTGTTCACTTCGCTGTAGCGATGCTGGCTCTGCATCAGCCAGGCCTGGAGCAGGATCAGGCGCGGGTTCTCCAGCAGGTTTGACCACGGCAGTGCCGCCAGCGACTGCTCCAGCAGCCCCAGCTCGCTATGGTTAAACATACCCCAGGCATGATTGAGCAAGATATCGCGCAGCATTTTGGCATCGCCAGCCGCCAGCGCATGATGGATGGCCTCGCTGGGGAAACCTTGTGCCATCCAGCTTTCCGCCGCGGCGTGGTGGATCTCCGGCAGTTCAACCGCCAGCTCCCACTGACAGCGCTGGCGCAGGAAGCTGCCAAACAGCGGGTGATAGCGGAACCACTCGCCGGAATCATCCATCCGCTGCAGGAACAGCCCCTGGCGCTCAATCTCCTCCAGCTGCATCTGGCCATTCTCTTCGCCGGTAACGCGCACAATTAACGCGTCGTTCATCGAGCGCAGCAGAGAACTCTTCAGCAAAAAGTTACGCGTGCGGGCGTCGACGTTGTCCAGCACTTCATCCACCAGATAATCCGACAGATGGCTGGCGTTAATCCCGGCGAGGCGGCGGGCGGAGTGTTGGGCGGAGGAGTTATTCTGGCGGGCGGAGAGGGCGATGAGCTGCAGCGCGGTGGCCCAGCCGGCGACATCGTCGCACAGCCGGCTGCTGTCATCGGCTTCGATAGGTGATGTCAGCCGACAGTCAAAAAATTGTTTCGTTTCCTGGTGGGTAAAGGCCAGCTGCTGGCTGCCAATCTCCAGCAGCTGATCGCGGACGCGCAGGTTGGCAATGCCCAACTGCGGCAGGTTACGCGACAGCACCACCAGAGTCATATTCTCCGGCTGATGGCGCAGGAAAAAGCGCATCGCGTCATGGATCACCGGATTATTGATCAGATGGTAATCATCAATGACGAGATACAGCGGGCGCTGCCAGTCGGCAAGTTCAATAAACAGCTGCGCAAAAAGAGAGGAGAGACTGGCGTACTGGCGTTTTTGCACCATCGCTTCACTGGCCGCGCAGTGGTTGCCGGTAGCCTGCTGAATCGCCGCGATCAGATAGCTGGCAAAACGCTCCTGCTGGTTGTCGCCTTCGTCCAGCGAAAACCACCCAAGATCGTTTTTACCCGCGGCCCACTGAGAGATGAGCGTTGTTTTACCGTACCCGGCAGGACTGGTGATCAGCACGAGACGATAATTGTTCGCGCCGGAAAGTTTCGCCAGTAAGCGCTCACGAACCACAGTGTGTTCAAGGCGGACCGGACGACTTAATTTGGACGGAATCAACATAGTTCTACATTTCGCTGTGCAAGAGAGAGGTGGCGATTTTTTTTGCGCTTCGTAATTAATATCTAATAAGGTCGGCGATTATGAAATTTATTGCAAGTTATGTCCGAAGTTTATGCTCTTGAATTTGCTCTATGTCACAAATTTCGACATTGGCTGAGAATGGGAAAAAATCGCAGGCAGGACTGGTCGGCCGCGGTTTTCAGGCGGTAGCTGGCGGAGTGTGGGTAGATTTATTTTACGCTAAGAGTAGTTGTTTGTTTTTATTAAATTATTGTCAGCGATTTCTTAGAAGTAATCTTTTTTGCGGGTCAATGCGATGAAAGGTGCTTATTTCTTCAGGGGTCTCTATTTATTTTGTTAATAACGTGGCGAGGAACTGGAAGATTTTTTACGCGTATTGGCCTGTAACAAATTTTTAGCTACCGGAGGTAACCTCTCGATTGTCATATCGCGGTGATTTTTACAGCATATTTTTGCCTTCTCACCCACACTATAGTGTTCAGGATCACACTTTTCGCTCATCCCCGCCACTCCTCCCTGTCTAATCCCCGTCAGGATGAGGACGATGAATCGGGAGGTCGGCACACTAGCGCCATCGTTTTAGTAAAGGACCCGGATCTCATTATGTCACAGACTACATTTAACAAAGCTCAGTTTCAGGCTGCACTGACGCGTCAGTGGCAGCATTTTGGTTTACAGTCCGCTTCCGAGATGACACAGCGTCAATGGTGGCGCGCAGTCAGCGGAGCGTTGGCGGAACTCCTGGCGGCGCAGCCGGTAGCGAAACCGGCGCAAGGACAGCGTCACGTTAACTACATCTCAATGGAGTTTCTGATTGGTCGTCTGACCGGCAACAACCTGCTCAACCTGGGCTGGTACGAGGGCGTGAGCGACGCGCTGAAAGGCTACGATGTCAACCTCACCGATCTGCTGGAAGAAGAGACTGACCCGGCGCTGGGTAACGGTGGCCTGGGACGTCTGGCAGCCTGCTTCCTCGACTCCATGGCGACGGTGGGGCAGTCGGCGACCGGTTACGGTCTCAACTACCAGTATGGCCTGTTCCGCCAGTCATTTGACGATGGCCAGCAGATGGAAGCCCCTGACGACTGGGGGCGCAGCAGCTACCCGTGGTTCCGTCATAACGAAGCGCTGGATGTCCAGGTAGGTATCGGCGGGAAAGTCAGCAAAAACGGCGAATGGCAGCCGGCGTTCGTCATTACCGGCGAAGCCTGGGACCTGCCGGTGCTTGGCTATCGCAACAACGTCGCCCAGCCGCTGCGTCTGTGGCAGGCCAAACACGCTCATCCGTTCAACCTGACCAAATTCAACGATGGCGATTTCCTGCGCGCCGAGCAGCAGGGCATCGACGCGGAAAAACTGACCAAGGTGCTGTACCCGAACGACAACCATCAGGCCGGTAAAAAACTGCGCCTGATGCAGCAGTACTTCCAGTGCGCCTGCTCAGTGGCCGATATCCTGCGCCGTCATCATCTGGCAGGCCGCAAGCTGGCCGAGCTGGCGGATTACGAAGTGATCCAGCTGAACGATACGCACCCGACCATCGCCATCCCGGAGCTGCTGCGCGTGCTGATTGACGAGCACCAACTGAGCTGGGACGACGCCTGGGCGATCACCAGCAAAACCTTTGCTTACACCAACCACACCCTGATGCCGGAAGCGTTGGAATGCTGGGATGAGAAGCTGGTGAAAGCGCTGCTGCCGCGCCATATGCAGATCATTAAAGAGATCAACGACCGCTTTAAACAGCTGGTGGACAAAACCTGGCCGGGCGATAAGCAGGTCTGGGCGAAGCTGGCGGTGGTGCATGACAAACAGGTCCGGATGGCCAACATGTGCGTGGTGGGCGGCTTTGCCGTCAACGGCGTGGCGGCGCTGCACTCGGACCTGGTGGTGAAAGATCTGTTCCCGGAATATAACCAGCTGTGGCCAAACAAATTCCATAACGTGACCAACGGCATCACGCCGCGCCGCTGGATCAAGCAGTGCAACCCGGCGCTGGCCTCGCTGCTGGATGAGACGCTGAAAAAAGAGTGGGCCAATGACCTCGACCAGCTGATCAATCTGGAAAAATACGCTGACGATGCGGCGTTCCGTCAGACCTACCGCGACATCAAGCAGGCTAACAAAGTGCGTCTGGCCGAGTTTGTGAAGCAGCGCACCGGGATCGAAATTAACCCGCAGGCGATTTTTGACATCCAGATCAAACGCCTGCACGAGTACAAGCGTCAGCACCTGAACCTGCTGCATATCCTCGCGCTGTACAAAGAGATCCGTGAAAATCCGCAGGCCGATCGCGTACCGCGCGTCTTCCTGTTCGGTGCGAAAGCGGCGCCGGGCTACTATCTGGCGAAGAACATTATTTTTGCCATCAACAAGGTAGCAGAAGCGATCAACAACGATCCGAAAGTCGGCGATAAGCTGAAAGTGGTCTTCCTGCCGGACTATTGTGTATCGGCGGCGGAAAAACTGATCCCGGCAGCGGACATCTCCGAGCAGATCTCCACCGCGGGTAAAGAGGCCTCTGGTACCGGCAACATGAAGCTGGCGCTGAACGGGGCGCTGACCGTCGGGACGCTGGATGGCGCCAACGTGGAAATCGCCGAGCAGGTGGGGGAAGAGAACATCTTTATCTTCGGCCACACCGTGGAAGAGGTGAAAGCCCTGAAAGCGAAAGGCTATGATCCGCTGAAATGGCGTAAGAAAGACAAACTGCTCGATGCGGTGCTCAAGGAGCTGGAGAACGGCACCTATAGCGATGGCGACAAGCATGCCTTCGACCAGATGCTGCACAGCCTGCTGCAGGGCGGCGATCCGTACCTGGTGCTGGCCGATTTCGAAGCCTACGTGGCGGCGCAAAAACGGGTAGATGAGCTGTATCGCGACCAGGAGGCCTGGACCCGCGCGACAATCCTCAACACCGCGCGCTGCGGCATGTTCAGCTCCGACCGCTCGATCCGTGATTATCAGCAACGTATCTGGCAGGCGAAACGCTAAAGGAAGGCCTATGGAGAGTAAACGCCTCGATAATGCCGCGCTGGCGGCGGGCATCAGCCCCAGCTATATCAATGCGCACGGCAAGCCGCAGTCTATCGCGGCTGTCACCAAACAGCGCCTGCTGGATGCGATGCATCGCTCTACCGCCGCCACGAAAGTGGCGGTTAACCCGCTGCCGAACGTGAAAATTTTCACCCACGGCAAAAAAATGTCGCTGCCGGTGGCAGGACGCGGTGAGTATCAGTGGATCCTGACCACTGAGGACGGTAAACAGTATCAAGGGAAAACCCGCGGCGGCGAGACGCTGCCGCTGCCGGCTAAACTGCCGGAGGGCTACCACTCCCTGACCCTCACCCAGGAGGGAGAGCGCTGGCACTGCCGGACGATCGTCGCGCCGGCGCGCTGCTACGAACCGCAGCCGCTGAAAGAGGGGAAAAAGCTGTGGGGCACCTGCGTGCAGCTGTATACCCTGCGCTCGGAGAAAAACTGGGGGATCGGCGATTTTGGCGATCTGCGGGCCATGCTGCCGGAAATCGCCCGTCGCGGCGGGTCGTTTATTGGCCTTAACCCGATTCATGCGCTCTATCCGGCGAACCCGGAGAGCGCCAGCCCGTATAGTCCATCTTCACGTCGCTGGCTGAACGTCATCTACATCGACGTCAACGCGGTTGAGGATTTCCAGCATAGCGAAGAGGCGCAGGCGTGGTGGCACTCTCCGGCAACGCAGCAGGCACTGCAGGCGGCGCGGCAAACGGATGATGTCGACTACACCGCCGTCACCACGCTGAAAATGACTGCGCTGCGTATGGCGTGGAAACGATTCTCTCGTCGTGAAGATGAGCAGATGACGGCGTTCCGCGAGTTTGTCCTGCGCGAGGGGGAAAGCCTCTACTGGCAGGCGGCTTTCGATGCGCTGCACGCCTGGCAGGTGCAACAGGACCCGCTGCGCTGGGGCTGGCCGGCCTGGCCGAAGGCCTTTCAGGATATCAACAGCCCGGAGGTGAAAGCCTTCTGCATCGAGCATGAGGACGATGTCAGTTTCTATCTCTGGCTGCAGTGGCTGGCCTGGAGCCAGTTTGCCGCCTGCTGGGAAACCAGCCAGCGTGACGGGATGCCGATCGGCCTCTACCGCGATCTGGCGGTGGGCGTCGCCGAGGGCGGGTCGGAGACCTGGTGCGATCGTGAACTGTACTGCCTGAAAGCGTCCGTGGGCGCGCCGCCGGATATTCTGGGCCCGCTGGGCCAGAACTGGGGCCTGCCGCCGATGGATCCGCATATCATTGCCGCCCGTGCCTATGAGCCGTTTATCGACCTGCTGCGCGCCAATATGCAGAACTGCGGCGCGCTGCGCATCGATCATGTGATGTCGGTGCTGCGTCTATGGTGGATCCCCTATGGTGAAACCGCCGACCATGGCGCTTACGTTCAGTATCCGGTCGACGATCTGCTGTCGCTGCTGGCGCTGGAAAGCCAGCGCCATCGCTGCATGGTGATCGGCGAAGACCTGGGCACCGTGCCGGTGGAGATCGTCAGCAAGCTACGCAACAGCGGCGTCTATTCGTATAAGGTGCTCTATTTTGAGAGTGATGCAGAGAAAACGTTCCGCGCGCCGGCGCTGTACCCGGAGCAATCAATGGCTGTGGCGACGACGCACGACCTGCCCACCCTCCGCGGCTACTGGGAAAGCGGCGACCTGACGCTAGGTAAAGCGCTGGGGCTCTATCCGGACGACGTGGTGCTGCGCGGATTGTATCAGGACCGCGAGCTGGCGAAGCAAGGGCTGCTGGACGCGCTGCATAAGTACGGTTGTCTGCCCAAGCGCGCCGGACATAAGGCCTCGCTGATGAGCATGACGGGGATCCTCAACCGGGGGATGCAGCGTTACATTGCCGACAGTAACAGTGCGCTGCTGGGCCTGCAGCCGGAAGACTGGCTGGAGATGGCGACGCCGGTTAACATTCCGGGCACCAGCACCGAGTACCCGAACTGGCGCCGGAAGCTGTCTGTCACCCTTGAGCAGATGTTTGCCGATGAACAGGTCAACAAACTGATTAAGGATCTGGATAAACGGCGTAAGGCGGCGAGCAAGAAAGCCGCCTCCTGATGATGCCTCCGCCGCGTCGTTCTCTGCGCGGCGAAGAGCATGTCCGATAAAAAAAGGCCGGCCCGCTTCACGCGGACCGGCCTTTTTCTATGGTGAGAGTGACCTTACACCACCATCCCCAGCAGCAAACAACCTACCAGGCCGCAGACGGAGATAATGGTTTCCAGCACCGACCAGGACCTGATGGTCTCGCCGATGGTCAGGTTAAAGTACTCTTTGAACAGCCAGAAGCCCGGATCGTTCACGTGCGAGAAGATAACGCTACCGGAGCCAACGGCGATAACCATCAGTTCCGGGCTGACGCCGGTGGTGGCGATCAGCGGTGCGGCAATCCCGCCTGCGGTGATGGCGGCCACGGTCGCTGAACCCAACGCGATACGCAGCACTGCGGCGATAGACCACGCCATAAACAGCGGAGACATGTTCGATTCGTGCATGATAGAGGCGATGTATTTATCCATGCCGCTATCGACCAGCACCTGTTTGAAGGCGCCGCCGCCGCCGATGATCAACAGCATCATGGCGATGATTTTGATCGAAGAGGTCAGGGTATCGTTGATCTGTTCCATGGAGCGGCCGCGGTTCAGACCGAAGGTGAACAGGGCAATCAGTACCGCAATCAGGGTGGCCATCACCGGGTCGCCGAAGAACTCGGCAATCGGCAGGAAGGCGTGGCCTTTCGGCAGGATCATCTCGGCCACGGCGCGCATCGCCATCAGGATCACCGGCACCAGCGAGGTCCAGACGCTGACGCCAAAGCCAGGCATTTCTTCTTCAGTGAACACTTTCGGGTTATGCAGGCCTTCCGGGATCGGCTTATCAATCCCTTTCAGGAAGTGGGCAAACACCGGTCCCGCCAGGATAACCGTCGGGATAGCCAGAATGGTGCCGTAGAGCAGCGTTTTACCCATATCGGCATGGAAAATGGTGGCAATCGCGGTCGGACCCGGGTGCGGCGGCAGGAAGCCGTGGGTGACGGAGAGCGCGGCGGCCATCGGTACGCCGACGTACAGCAGCGGAATACGGGCCGACGCGGCGATGGTAAATACCAGCGGCAGCATCAGCACGAAGCCTACTTCATAGAACAGCGCGAAGCCGACGGTGAAGCCGGTCAGGACCACGGCCCACTGAATATGCTTCTTACCGAACTTATTGATAAGGGTAGTGGCGATACGCTGGGCGCCGCCGCAGTCTGCCAGCAGTTTACCGAGCATAGCGCCGAAGCCCATGATCAGCGCGAGGCTGCCAAGGGTACCGCCAACGCCGTTCTTGATGGAGACGATCACTTTATCCAGCGGCATACCCTGCATTAATCCGACGGCGAGCGCCACCAGAACCAGCGCAATGAAGCCGTTCATTTTGAAACGGATCATTAACAGCAATAACAGGGCAACCCCGATAGCAACGATGATTAATGGCATGATTTACCTGGCCTTAATTTGTTATGGGTAACGTCAAAGATTCAACCTGTAAGACATCTGCTCCATCTGGGAGCTAAATAGTCCGGCACCGTAAATGCTTGCATTATCCTTACCCAGAGAAAGGATAGCTGGCTATTTTTTTGTCGGTGGTGCCTGAAGGTGATGATACGGGTAACATGTGAGGATTGAGAATCACCTGATGGGGGAAAATGTTAAATATGAGACTTAAGTCATACTCTTTCCCCGGTTTTTGCCGGTCGTTTAGTAGGAGATGTTGCGCGGTAACACAGAATGGATAATACGCTCCGGCGGCAGGCTGCCGCCGGAGGAAGGGCTTAGTAGTAGGAGTGCTCGCCGCGCTGGTGCTCGGTCAGATCGCGAACCCCTTTCAGCTCCGGAAACTCGTTCAGCAGCTGTTTTTCAATGCCTTCTTTCAGGGTTACGTCGACCATCGAGCAGCCGTTGCATCCGCCGCCGAACTGCAGGATAGCCAGACCGTCGTCAGTGATCTCCATCAGCGACACGCGGCCGCCGTGGCCGGCCAGCTGCGGGTTAATCTGCGACTGCAGCAGGTACTCGACGCGCTCCATCAGCGGGGCATCGTCAGAAACTTTACGCATTTTGGCGTTCGGCGCCTTCAGCGTCAGCTGCGAGCCGAGCTGGTCGGTGACGAAATCAATTTCAGCGTCTTCCAGATAGGGCGCGCTGAGCTCATCGACATAGGCGGTCAGCTGTTCAAATTTCAGCGCCGTGTCAGTGTCTTCCACCGCATCCGGTGGGCAGTAGGATACGCCGCACTCAGCGTTTGGGGTGCCGGGATTAATCACAAATACGCGAATTTGCGTCCCTTCTTCCTGATTTGCCAGCAGTTTGGCAAAGTGCGCTTGTGCAGCATCGGAAATACGGATCATAGCGTTGGCCTAATAGTTGACTATTTTACTGGGTTATAATACGCCCATCAGCGGGGGTCTACAAGGTACGGCATAAACACCATACCTGAACCGTCGCGGCGCCGTTTCGCAAAAGCAGGCGGGATATCTCGGCGACGGTGCTGCCGGTCGTGACGACATCATCCACGATAGCGATATGGAGTCCACGTACGGCAAATTCAAGCTGAAAGGCATTTTTCAGGTTCTGTCTGCGCTGGCGGGCATTGAGCGAATGTTGTACGGCGCCGGCTCGCTGGCGCGTCAGGCCGTTGCGATGCCAGACACATTCTCGCCAGTGGGCTAATGGCCGGCACAGCTCGTCGCATTGGTTATACCCCCGGTGCCAGCGGCGCCGGCGCCAGAGCGGTACGCCGACCAGCGCGTCCACCGGCGGCACATCGTGACGCTGCTTAAGGCGCAGCAGCAGCAGGCGTGCCAGGGCGGGCCCCAGCTCCGGACGATGATGAAACTTCAGCTGCTGCACCAGACCGCTCAGCGGCGGACAATAATCATTAACCGCCACCAGCCGACGCCAGGGAGGCGGCTTTTGCAGGCAGCGACCGCAGGGGTGTTGGGACAGCGCCGCCGGCAGGCCACACTGCGGGCAGAGCGGGGGGCAGGCGAGCAGGGCGCGGCTGCAGCGGGAGCAGATCCCCCAGCGAGCGATCGCCAGCGGCATTTGGCATAGCCAGCATAAGCTGTGTGCTGTTAGCATATTTGGCCTTCTATTCAGTAAAAAGAGAACGGTAACGGATGAACGACATCTGGTGGCAGACTATTGGCGAAGGTGATTGTCATCTTGTGCTGCTGCACGGCTGGGGGCTGAACGCTCAGGTATGGGATTGCATCACGCCGCAGCTGGCTTCGCATTTTACCCTCCACCTGGTGGATCTGCCGGGGTATGGCCGCAGCGGCGGGTATGGCGCGATGTCGCTCGAGGCGATGGCGCAGCGGGTGCTTGAGCAGGCCCCTCCACAGGCAGTGTGGCTGGGCTGGAGCCTGGGCGGACTGGTGGCCAGCCAGGTCGCGCTTATGCACCCGGAACGCGTGCAGGCGCTGGTGACGGTCGCCTCTTCCCCCTGTTTCGCGGCCCGCGACGACTGGCCCGGCATTAAGCCCGAGGTGCTGGCCGGGTTTCAGCAGCAGCTAAGCGACGATTTCCAGCGCACCGTCGAGCGGTTCCTTGCTCTGCAAACCATGGGCACAGAGAGCGCGCGTCAGGATGCGCGAGCGTTAAAGCAGGCGGTGCTCTCGCTGCCGATGCCTTCCGCCGAGGCGCTGAACGGTGGGCTGGAGATCCTCAGAACCGTTGATCTGCGCCAGGCGCTGGTCGGGCTGCCAATGCCGTTTTTGCGGCTGTACGGTCGGCTGGACGGACTGGTGCCGCGCAAGATCGTCCCGTTGCTGGACGATCTGTGGCCGGAAAGTGAGTCAATCCTCTTCGATAAGGCAGCGCATGCGCCGTTCGTTTCCCATCCCGAGGCCTTCTGCGAGCCGCTGCTGGCGTTAAAAAAGCGGCTGGGTTAATTTTTTTTGCCACGTCATGGTAAAAGGGCCATTCATAGCAATACTTAGGTTGTCACGGTGGTTGATTATTTCATTCCGCCATCGTGGCCTACAATAACAACCTTATGGAGAGTAGAGGCTATGAAACTTGTTACAGGAATGGTTGCATCTCTGGTGATAGGCACCCTGTCTTTCGGCGCGTTCGCTGCGAAAGAGATCCAAAAAGAAGATGTGGCGAAGATGAACCTGACCAAGGTCGGCAGCATCACGACCTCAAGGACCACCTCGCCGATGGACGCCCGCCGCGATCTGTCTAAAAAAGCGGATGAGCTGGGCGGGAAGTACTTTGTGGTGATTGCCGGGCAGAAAAACGAAAAAACCGTTCACGCTAACGCTGACGTTTATAAATAATCCAGTCATAAAAAACGGGCCAGCAGGCCCGTTTTTTACTGATATCTCACGCTATTCTGGCCATGCTGTTTTCATCGCAGCGCCCACCACTCCTGCTGGCACGCGACTTTTCCTTCAGGACAGCTTTTACAGCTGCCTGAAAGGCAGCCTTCGCTCGTTTCGCTGATCCGTACCACCTTACCCATGGCTTCCATTCGCTCAAGCATGGCGTCAATCATTGGCTGAGGCGTCTGCAGGCGAGCGCTGAGCTGTTTTGCCTCCATGCGGCCCTGCAGGGCCAGCATATCGCGGACTTCCATTAACGACGCCACAGGCCCTCCTTAGTGGCAATCGCCAGCCGGGCTGGCGCAGCAGGAGGTTGGCGTTTTCCGCGTGGCCAGCAGGGAGACGTCCACCCGGCTGCGCGCGCGGCGCAGCAGGCCGAAGAGCACCACGTTGAACAACACTACTGCCAGGATACATACCAGGCTGTAGCGCGGATGATCGCTAAAGCTGACGGTCTGGTAGTAGAGCGTCGAGAGCGAATAGGCAATATTCAGACCCCACAGAATGGAGAAGGTCATCCAGCCGCGGCTCGATTCGCGGGCGATAGCGCCCATCACCGAGATGCAGGGGATATAGAGCAGGACGAAAATCAGGTAGCTGTATGCCGCCGCCGCGCTGCCAAATTTACTGCCCATCACGCCCATGGCGCCAGTGGCCATTTCACCATCGCCTTTGCTGGCTTCGATGGGGTTGGCCAGGACGCTGAGGCTGAAGGTGTCTTTCAGTCCCTGCCAGGTTTCGTCGACGGCGGCCAGCAGTTCTTCGCCGAGGCTGAAGGTTTGCGGATTGAAGTCCTCGTTCTGGATATCTTCAGCGGTATAGAGGGTGTTCAACGTACCCACTACAACCTCTTTCGCCATCGCGCCAGTAAACAGGCCGACGGTGGCCTGCCAGTTATCTTCATGCACGCCGATCGGCTTAAACACCGGGGTAATGACCCGGCTCACCGAGGCCAGCGCGGAGTCGTTGATGTTGTCGACGACTTTACCGCTCAGTGAGAAGCTGTTCAGTGCACTGAGGAAGATACTGACGATGACGATCACCTTCCCGGCGCGCAGCACAAAGCCTTTCAGGCGCTGCCAGGTCTGGATAATCAGGCTCTTGATGTGCGGGACGTGGTACACCGGCAGCTCCATCACGAACGGCGAGGCTTCACCGCGCATAATGGTGTGCTTCAGCATCAGGCCGGTGAGAATCGCCATCACAATGCCCAGCACGTACAGCGAGAAGACCGCCAGCGCGCCGTTCTGCCCGAAGAAGGCGGCCGCGAAGACGGCGAAGATTGCCAGCCGCGCGCCGCAGGACATAAACGGCGCCATCATAATAGTCATCAGACGCTCACGCGGGGCGTCAAGGGTACGGGCACCCATCACCGACGGCACGTTGCAGCCGAAACCGACAATCAGCGGAACGAAGGATTTCCCCGGCAGGCCGAGGGCTTGCATCAGCCGGTCCATGACAAAGGCGGCGCGCGCCATGTAGCCGGAGTCCTCAAGGAAGGAGAGGAACAGATACATCATGCCGATCTGCGGCACCAGCGGCAGCACCGTGTTGATACCGCCGCCGATCCCCTGGGCGAGGAACACGGTCAGCCAGTCCGGGAAGTGCAGGGTGTAACCCAGCCATTGAATGCCATGCACAAAGATCGCGACCGAGCCAGCATCGAAAATCGGCTGTAGCGCGCCGCCAATGTTGATTGCCAGCAGGAACATCAGGTACATGACAAAGAGGAAAATCGGCAACCCGAGGAAGCGGTTGAGGATCACTTTGTCCATCGCGGCGGTGAAGCGGCTTGGCTCGGCGGTCAGGGTGTTGCTGACGGCATCGCAAACGGCAGCGATGGTCTGATAGCGGGCGTCTGCGATATGCAGCGCCGGATCGTCGATCTCGTCGCTGAGGTTCGCCAGAGCGATATCCAGTTTGTCAGCGGCGTCGCCGGCATAGGCCCGGCTGTAGATATCACCTTCCAGCATCTGCAGGCCCAGCCAGCGCCGCTGGCGGGCCGGGATCTGCGCCGACATCTGCTGCGCCAGCAGGTCAGCTTCGCGCAGCAGCGGCTGCGGATAGTGGACCAGCTCAATATCGCTGTTGGCCTGGTGGCGGTCGAGAGCGATCTTCAGCGCTTCGATCCCGCGACCGCGGGTCGAAACCAGCGGAATGACCGGACAGCCGAGGCGGGCGGCGAGAGCATCGATATCAATACGCACCTGCTGCTTTTCGGCAATATCCAGCATGTTCAGCGCAACGACGCAGGGGATCCCCAGTTCGAGTAGCTGCAGCGTCAGATAGAGGTTGCGCTCAAGGTTAGAGGCGTCGACCACGTTAATCAGCATGTCGGCATCGCCGCTCAGGATATAGTGGCAGGCAATCTGCTCGTCCAGCGAGGTCTGCGAAGAGATGGTGGTCAGGGAGTAGGTTCCCGGGAGGTCGACCAGCGTGACCTGATGGTCGGTAGTGGCGAAAATGCCCTCTTTACGCTCAACGGTCACCCCGGCCCAGTTGCCCACGCGCTGACGCGCGCCGGTCAACTGATTAAATAAAGTGGTCTTGCCGGAATTAGGATTACCAATTAAACCAACGGTTAATTTTTTCATATTTCAGACTCTTGTGCCGGGCCAGCCGTTATTGTGCAACCGCTTCCAGTTCGATTAAGGCGAGATCTTTTTTGCGTAATACCAGACTGACGCGTCGGGTTTCGATATGAATAGGGTCGCCGAGCGGCGCCACGCGAACCACATGAAAAGAGGAACCGGGCAGCATGCCGAGGGAGAGCAATTTCTGACGGTATGCTGGGCTAATATCGCGGGAGAATCCAATAATTTTCCACGCACTATCAGGTGTGAATTGCATAGGGCCTACTTGTGTATCGCTAACCGAAAATGAATTGACCGGGCGGCGGGATGTCGTCGCGCCGGAGACCATAGCCAACGAAAAAAGGAAAAAACACGCTGAAACCGATGATAATGAGAATGGTTTTTATCATCAATACATATGATGCGATCAACGCTATTTTTAAAGCGGAAATCACTTTTTTATTGATGTGCCGCAAAATTCGTCTGTGATCGAAAATGTGCGAAATATTATTTCGTCGATCTAATGTTTAATTAAGGTTTCTTAAGTTAACGAAATGAAAATATTAATTTCGCTGTCTTTCAGGCGTGGAATAAAAGCAGATTATCAGAAATAACTGAACCTGTTTTGTGCGTGATGGCGATGGCCTGGTTATGAAAAAAACTGCCCCTGAAAAAGGGGCAGGGAGGGATGATTAGCGTTTTTTACCCATCGCCGCGGCGAGGGCATCCATCATCGCGCTGTTACCCGCAGGCTGCGCGTCGCGTCCGCGGGGTTTGGCGGCTTTGGCGGCCGGACGGTTGCCCTGCGGACGATCCTGGCCACCGCCGCGGCGGGAGGAGCTCTCGCCCGGCTGCTCGTCGAGGCGCATGGTCAGGGCGATACGCTTACGCGGCAGATCGACTTCCATGACTTTGACCTTGACGATGTCGCCCGCTTTCACCACGGTGTGCGGATCTTCAACAAACTTGTCGGAAAGCGACGAAATGTGTACCAGTCCGTCCTGATGAACGCCGATATCAACAAACGCGCCGAAGTTGGTGACGTTAGTGACGGCGCCTTCCAGGATCATCCCCGGCAGCAGGTCGTTCATGGTCTCCACGCCATCGGCGAACTTCGCGGTTTTAAACTCCGGACGCGGATCGCGGCCTGGTTTTTCCAGCTCTTTGATAATATCGGTGACCGTCGGGACGCCAAACTTCTCATCGGTGAAATCCACAGCCTTCAGGTGGCGCAGCGCGCTGCTGTTGCCCATCAGATCTTTCAGCGCCTGCTGGGTGGCGGCCAGAATGCGTTCGACCACCGGATAGGCTTCCGGGTGGACGGTGGAGGCGTCCAGCGGGTTGTCACCGTGGTTGATACGCAGGAAGCCCGCGCATTGCTCAAAGGCTTTCGGCCCCAGACGGCTAACCTTCAGCAACTGCTGGCGGTTCTGGAACTGGCCGTTCTCATCGCGCCAGGCAACGATGTTCTGCGCCATCATGCGAGTCAGGCCGGCGACGCGGGTCAGCAGCGGAACGGAGGCGGTGTTCAGGTCAACACCGACGGCGTTCACGCAGTCTTCCACCACCGCGTCCAGCTTACGCGCCAGCTGGGTCTGGCTGACATCGTGCTGATACTGGCCGACGCCGATGGATTTCGGGTCGATTTTCACCAGCTCGGCCAACGGATCCTGCAGACGGCGGGCGATGGAGACCGCCCCGCGCAGCGACACGTCGAGATCCGGAAACTCCAGTGCCGCCAGCTCGGAGGCGGAGTAAACGGAAGCCCCGGCTTCGCTGACGATCACTTTCTGGGCGGTGACTTTCGGGAACTGCTTCTGCACGTCGAGGAAGAAACGCTCGGTTTCACGTGAGGCGGTACCGTTGCCGATAGCCACCAGTTCAACGTTGTACTTTTCACACAGCGCGGCGACGGCGACGGCCGCTTTGGCGGCCTGGCCGGTGTGGGGATAGATGGTATCGGTGGCCACCAGTTTGCCGGTACCGTCAACCACGGCGACTTTCACCCCGGTGCGCAGGCCTGGATCGAGTCCCATGGTGGCGCGTAGCCCGGCGGGCGCCGCCATCAGCAGGTCGTGCAGGTTACGGGCGAAGACATTGATGGCTTCGTCCTCCGCGCGCTCGCGCACGGTGCCCATCAGCTCGGTTTCGAGATGCATCAACACCTTGATACGCCAGGTCCAGCTGACCACGCCTTTACGCCAGCTGTCCGCCGGGGCGTTATTCAGGCGCAGGCCCAGGTGATCGATAATAATTTGTTCGCCGTGGCTCTCTTTCGGTGGCTCGTCAAACTGTGGGTCGGCGTTTAAAGAGAGCTGCAGGACGCCTTCGTTGCGACCGCGGAACATCGCCAGCGCGCGGTGCGACGGCACGGTGGAGATCGGTTCATGGTGATCGAAGTAGTCGCGGAATTTAGCGCCTTCCTCTTCTTTGCCGCTGACGACGGTGGAGACCAGATGGGCGTTTTTCCACAGATAGTCGCGGACCTTCGCCAGCAGCGCGGCGTCTTCGGCAAAGCGCTCCATCAGAATATATCGCGCGCCGTCCAGTGCCGCTTTGCTGTCGGCCACGCCCTTATCGGCATCAATATATTTTGCGGCCTCCGCTTCCGGGTCGTGGGACGGTTCGTTCCACAGCAGGTCAGCCAGCGGTTCGAGCCCGGCTTCGATGGCGATCTGCCCGCGAGTACGGCGCTTCGGCTTGTACGGCAGGTAGAGATCTTCCAGTTCGGTTTTGCTGAGCGTGGTGGTGATGGCTTTTTCCAGCGCGTCGGTCAGTTTGCCCTGTTCAGCGATGGATTTGAGGATCGCCTGACGACGGTCTTCGAGTTCGCGCAGATAGCCGAGGCGAGTTTCCAGATTACGCAGCTGCGTGTCATCCAGACCGCCGGTGACTTCTTTACGATAACGTGCAATAAACGGCACGGTGTTCCCTTCATCAAGCAGGCGAACGGCAGCTTCTACCTGTTCGGCTCTGGCCTGAAGTTCACCCGCAATAATGCGGCAGAGCGAATCATTCATCATGGCTTTTAATTCATCTTTAGGGTCAAAAATCAGGGACTAGTTATACGGACTGACGGCTGAAAATGCCAGCCGCGCCCGGCGTCTCTCGGAAAGTTCTTGTCTATTTTACGTATTCGATCTCGTTGACATACCAGCTGGCTTCGCCCGCCGGCGTGTTCACGATGGCCAGATCGCCGACCTCTTTTTTCAGCAAGGCGCGCGCCATCGGCGAGTCGATGGAGATATAGTCTTTGCGGCCAAAAATTTCATCGTAGCCGACGATGCGAAAGCGCTTGATATCGCCTTCATCGTTTTCAATCTCTACCCAGGCGCCGAAGAAGACCTTGCCTTCCTGCTGCGGTGAATAATCAACGATCTTTAACTGTTCCAGACATTTGGTCAGATAGCGGACCCGGCGATCGATCTCCCGCAGGCGTTTTTTGTTGTACTGGTAGTCGGCGTTCTCGCTGCGGTCGCCGAGGCTGGCGGCCCAGGTCACCTTTTTGGTCACTTCCGGGCGTTCCTGGCGCCACAGGTAGTCCATTTCCTGCTTCAGTTTTTCATATCCCTCGCGGGTGATCAGCGGCGTTTTCATCGTGAGTTCAACCTTCTGACAGTCTGTCGTTGCGCACAATTTGTAGCGCGTAATAATACCGACAGGATAAATACTGTGTCTTATGATTAAATGTATACTTAACCTGCTGTTAAATATGCTTTGTAACAATTTAGCCTGGAATGTATACCAGATTTAGCTGGTGAGCGCGCCGGGCTTTTTTGAGAATACGCACTGACTATTGCAGTGAACCTTTGGGAGTACAAACAATGCAAGAGAATTATAAGATTCTGGTTGTGGATGACGACATGCGCCTGCGTGCGCTGCTCGAGCGTTATCTGACCGAGCAGGGCTTCCAGGTTCGTAGCGTGGCGAACGCCGAACAGATGGATCGCCTGTTAACCCGTGAATCCTTCCACCTGATGGTGCTGGATCTGATGCTGCCTGGCGAAGATGGTCTCTCTATCTGCCGTCGTCTGCGCAGCCAGAGTAACCCGATGCCGATCATTATGGTGACGGCGAAAGGTGAAGAGGTCGATCGGATCGTTGGCCTGGAAATCGGGGCTGACGACTACATTCCGAAGCCGTTTAACCCGCGTGAACTGCTGGCCCGCATCCGGGCGGTGCTGCGCCGCCAGGCGAATGAACTGCCGGGTGCGCCGTCGCAGGAAGAGGCGGTTATCGCCTTTGGTAAATTCAAACTGAATTTAGGCACCCGTGAAATGTTCCGTGAAGACGAGCCGATGCCGTTGACCAGCGGGGAATTCGCGGTCCTGAAGGCGCTGGTGAGTCATCCTCGCGAGCCGCTGTCGCGCGATAAGCTAATGAACCTCGCTCGCGGTCGTGAATACTCAGCGATGGAGCGCTCCATCGACGTACAGATCTCCCGCCTGCGCCGCATGGTGGAAGAGGACCCGGCGCACCCGCGCTATATCCAGACCGTCTGGGGTCTGGGCTACGTCTTCGTTCCGGACGGTTCTAAGGCATGAAACGCGTGCGCTTTTCGCCGCGCAGCTCCTTTGCTCGCACACTGCTCCTGATCGTCACCTTGCTGTTCGTCAGCCTGGTGACGACCTATCTGGTGGTACTGAATTTCGCGATCCTGCCGAGTCTCCAGCAGTTTAATAAAGTGTTGGCCTACGAAGTGCGTATGCTGATGACCGACAAACTGCAGCTGGAGGATGGCACCCAACTGGTGGTGCCCCCGGCGTTCCGTCGTGAAATTTATCGTGAGCTGGGCATTTCGCTCTATTCCAATGAAGCGGCGGAAGACGCAGGGCTGCGCTGGGCGCAGCATTATGAATTCTTAAGCCAGCAGATGGCCCATCAGCTTGGTGGCCCCACCGAGGTGCGAGTGGAGGTCAATAAAAGCTCCCCCGTGGTGTGGCTGAAGACCTGGCTGTCGCCCAATATCTGGGTGCGAGTGCCGCTGACCGAGATCCATCAGGGCGACTTCTCGCCGCTGTTCCGCTATACCCTGGCGATTATGCTGCTGGCGATAGGCGGCGCCTGGCTGTTTATTCGTATTCAGAACCGCCCGCTGGTGGATCTGGAGCACGCGGCGCTGCAGGTCGGGCGCGGCATTATTCCGCCGCCGCTGCGCGAGTACGGCGCCTCCGAAGTGCGCTCGGTGACGCGTGCCTTTAACCATATGGCGGCGGGCGTGAAGCAGCTGGCTGACGACCGTACGCTGCTGATGGCCGGGGTCAGCCACGATTTACGTACCCCGCTGACCCGCATCCGTCTGGCCACCGAGATGATGGGCGAGCAGGACGGCTATCTCGCAGAGTCGATCAACAAAGATATCGAAGAGTGCAACGCCATCATCGAGCAGTTTATCGATTACCTGCGCACCGGGCAGGAGATGCCGATGGAGCTGGCGGACCTCAATGCGGTGCTGGGGGAAGTGATCGCGGCGGAGAGCGGCTATGAGCGTGAGATCGCCACTGCTCTGCAGGCGGGCGAAATCCCGGTACGTATGCACCCGCTGTCTATCAAGCGCGCACTGGCGAATATGGTGGTGAATGCGGCCCGCTATGGCAATGGCTGGATCAAGGTCAGCAGCGGCAGCGAAGCAAGCCGGGCCTGGTTCCAGGTGGAAGACGACGGACCGGGGATCAAACCTGAGCAGCGCGAGCATCTGTTTCAGCCGTTCGTGCGTGGCGATAGCGCCCGCAGCACCAGCGGCACCGGGCTGGGGCTGGCGATTGTTCAGCGTATTATCGACAATCACAATGGCCGGCTGGAGATTGGCTCCAGTGAACGCGGCGGATTACTGATCCGCGCCTGGCTGCCGGTACACCGGGTGCTGGCGCCGATGAAACCCGTCAAAGAGAGCTGATCGCGTCCACGGTTGGACGGGTCAGGACGTTGCACAATAAAAAGCCGGGCAAGCCCGGCTTTTTCACCTCTGCGCCCGTTAGCGCCGCGGCCCTGCCGCCACCAGCGCGGCGCCCGCTGGCGTATCGGTATACTTCTCGAAGTTCTCAATAAACAGCTTCGCCAGCTGGTCGGCTTTCTCCTGCCACTGCTCCGGAGAACCGTAGGTGCTGCGCGGATCGAGGATGTGGGTATCCACGCCAGGGAGCGCCGTCGGGATCTGCAGGTTAAACATTGGCAGGGTAAAGGTCTCTGCGTTGTCCAGCGAGCCATTGAGGATGGCGTCGATAATGGCGCGGGTATCTTTAATCGAGATGCGCTTGCCAGTGCCGTTCCAGCCGGTATTGACCAGATAAGCCTGCGCGCCGGCCGCCTGCATGCGTTTGACCAGCACTTCGGCGTACTGCGTTGGGTGCAGCGTCAGGAAGGCCGCGCCGAAGCAGGCGGAGAAGGTTGGCGTGGGTTCGGTCACACCGCGTTCGGTGCCGGCCAGTTTGGCGGTAAACCCGGACAGGAAATGGTACTGCGTCTGGTCGGCGGTCAGGCGGGAGACCGGCGGCAGGACGCCGAACGCATCGGCCGTCAGGAAGATCACTTTGGTGGCATGACCCGCTTTGGACACCGGCTTAACAATATTGTCGATGTGGTCGATAGGGTAGGAGACGCGGGTGTTTTCGGTCTTAGAACCGTCATCGAAATCGATAGTGCCGTCGGCGCGCACTACCACGTTTTCCAGCAGGGCGTTGCGGCGGATGGCGTGATAGATATCCGGCTCGGCTGCTTCAGAGAGCTTGATGGTCTTGGCGTAGCAGCCCCCTTCGAAGTTAAACACGCCGTCGTCATCCCAGCCATGTTCATCATCGCCAATCAGACGGCGCTTCGGATCGGTGGAGAGGGTGGTTTTGCCGGTGCCTGAGAGACCGAAGAAAATGGCAACATCGCCTTTTTCGCCGACGTTGGCAGAGCAGTGCATGGAGGCGATGCCCTTCAGCGGCAGCAGGTAGTTCATGATCGAGAACATCCCTTTCTTCATTTCGCCGCCGTACCAGGTGCCGCCGATCAGCTGAATGCGCTCGGTGAGGTTGAAGGCGACAAAGTTTTCCGAGTTCAGGCCTTGCTCTTTCCACTGCGGGTTGGTGCACTTCGCGCCGTTCATCACGATAAAGTCGGGCGCGAATTCCGCCAGCTCTTCATCGCTCGGGCGGATGAACATGTTTTTAACGAAGTGCGCCTGCCAGGCGACTTCGGTAATGAAACGCACGCTGAGACGGGTATCGGCGTTGGCGCCGCAGAAGGCGTCGACGATAAACAGGCGTTTACCGGACAACTGCTGGGTCACCAGCCCTTTCAGATGCTGCCAGGTTTCCTGCGAAAGCGGCTTGTTGTCGTTTTTACCCTTGCCTTTATCGGACCACCAGACGGTATCGCGGGTGGTGTCGTCGCGGACGAGGTACTTATCTTTCGGAGAACGGCCGGTAAAAATGCCCGTATCGACGGCGATAGCGCCCAGACTGGTTAAGACGCCACGTTCGTAACCTTCCAGGTTCGGGTCGAGCTCTTCCTGAAATAACATATCGTAGCTGGGGTTGTGGACGATATCCTGGACGTCATTGATACCATAAGCCTTGAGATCCTGCGGGGTTAAACCATGATTAACGCGCATGTCACTGCTCCTTAGCCAAGATGTACTGATATAAATTGTAGGGTTAATTACCGGATATTGACCGCGACCAGGTTCATAGATTTACGTATCTCGACATTTCGCAGAATGACGAAAAAAACGGTGACTCCTGTCACGAAGTGAAGTGGATTATCTCAGGAAATAGCCGCATGGTGGGGTTAGATGTTTCTCAATGGTTAAAAAGTAATTAAAAAAACTGCTGAAATGTGAATGTAATCGCTTTCCTGAAATAAAATTACGTAACTCTTTCAGGGAAAATTGATTCAACGCGTGAATAAATAAAAGTCAGGCTCCGGGTAGCGAAAGTGAAAATCGCGACCCGGCGCCTGAGGAAGGCGAGGGGATTAATGAACCTGCGGGTCGGCTGGAGAGGCGTTGTTACGGATCTCAGCGATATCCATGGCGTTGAAGATATAGTGGTTACCGCAGTAATCGCAGTGCATATCAATTTCGCCTTCATCGGCGAGGATGCTATCTATCTCTTCATCCGGCAGGGTCTTCAGCGCGCCGGCGCAGCGCTCGCGAGAGCAGGTGCACTTGAATTCCACGCTCTGCGGATCGTAGACCGTGACTTCTTCTTCATGGTAGAGACGCCACAGCACATCATTTGCCGGCAGGGTGAACAGCTCTTCCGCCTTAATGGTCTCGGTAAGCGTCGCCAGGTGCTCGAAGTCGGCAGTCTGGGCATCCTGCGCCGGCATCACCTGCAACAGCATCCCACCCGCCATCGGCTGGCCTTCATGTTCGCCGGTGCGGATGATAAGGCGCGTCGGCAGCTGCTCTGAACGCTGGAAGTAGTCTTCCAGGCAGGCGGCCAGCGTATCGCCTTCCAGCCCCACCACGCCCTGATAGCGTTCGCCTTCTTCCGGAGAGATGGTAATGACCAGGTAGCCGTTGCCGACCATCGTTTTCAGATCCGCATCGTCCGCAATATCACCCTGCACGCGCGCGACGCCGCGCAGCTGCTGCTGGTTATTGCCGTTAATCACCGCCAGCTGTAAAGGACCATCGCCCTGTAACTGAACGGTAATGTCGCCAGCAAACTTCAGCGTCGCGGTCAGCAGGCTGGTGGCGACCAGCAGTTCCGCCAGCACTTTTTTCACCGGCTGGGGATAAGTGTGATTCGCCAGAATCTGTTCCAGGGTTTCCGACACCGTTACCAGCTCGCCGCGCACGGCATAATTTTCAAACAGATAACGATGTAATTGATCGTGTTGAGTCATAATCATCTCTCTTTCTGGCGCGAGTTACTCACTCTCGCCGTGTTTAAATCTCATCAGGTCGCGGCGCTCTTTCTTGTCCGGACGTCTGTCAGGATGCGGCATGGTCAGGGCGTTCATTTTGCGCGCCAGGGCCATTTTTTCACGTTTCTCGATACTTTCCGCCGTCTCTTCATACAGGGTGACGGCTTCGCTTGCCGGGCGGCGCTGTTCGGTAATGCCGACGATCCGTACCGTACGCTCGTCGTTGCCCTGACGGAGCGTCAGCATGGCATCCAGTTCGACAATTTTCCCGGGTTTACTGCGTTGTCCGTTGTAATGCACCTTGCCGCCTTCAATCATCTCCCGCGCCAGCGCGCGGGTTTTGTAGAAGCGGGCGGCCCAAAGCCATTTGTCCAGCCTGACGGTTTCGGTGGGCTTCTCTTTCATCGCCTCTCCTTCGGGGTAAGCGAAGGGATCAGTCGTCGGTAATCATTCAGCCCCGGATGGCGCAGATACTGCTTTTCCGCCAGTCCGGAGTCAGGGTTGGTAATACCCAGGCAGTAACGAATGCCAAATTCCCTCGCGGCATCCAGAATCGCCTCGCTGTCGTCGACAAACAGCGTTTTATGCGCCTCAAGGCCGGTTTCCTCCGCCACGGCGCGCCACAGACGCTGATCCTCTTTCGGATAACCAAATGTGTGGGTGGAAAGTAATAAATCAAGGTGCGCATCCAGGCCGGTGTGTTTGAGCTTCACCGCCAGATTATGGGGATGGGCATTGGTCAACAGAATACGTCGCTTACCGCTGGCCTTGAGCGCGTCAAGGAACGGTACGGTATCCTCGCGCAGCGTGGCGCGCGGTCCCTGTTCGCTGGTCATCGCACAAATATCCAAACCCAGGCGCTCGCTCCAGTAATCCAGACAGTACCAGTTTAGCGTATGCTGCACGGCGTGATACTCCTGACGCATGGCCTCTTTCGCCTGCTGCAAATTGAGGCCGCGCGGGGCGCCCCAGGTTTCAGGCACCAGCGTTTGCCAGAAGTAGTTGTCGAAGGCGAGGTCCAGGAGCGTGCCGTCCATATCCAGCAGAACGGTATCGACCTCCTGCCAGGCGATATCAAAGTGCATGATGACTCTCCAGCGAGCGGGAAATGGGCGACAGGGTATCATACCCCGCCGCCGGGAAAATTAATCTTGCGGGTCAGACGCGGGGAGCAGCACCGGATTCAGGCAGCTTTCGTAATATTTCTGAATCTCTTCCATCCGCTGACGATGGCGTTGATAACGACGCAGCGCCTGCACGCTGTGGTAAGCCATGCATCCCAGCATCGACAACAGCAACAAGGTGATGCCGAGATAGCGCCACAGACCGCTGCGGTCAGGGATACGGTGCAGGTTGATATGCTGCGTGCCGTTGGCATCAGTAAACAAGTTAGTGACAATCCCTTCGGCATGGAAAGGGGTATGCATCAGCATGCCCGCCAGTCGCCGCAGTTCGCCCCACTGCTCATGTGCCGGATAATCATACAGGCTCACCGCCGGCCAGGGCTGATTGACCAGCACGCTGCCTTCGTCGCTGGCGATGAGGAAACCGCCGGGGGCCGGGCTGTTCAGCGCCTGTGCGGCCCGCGAGGTTTCACGCATCACAAAGGGGGCCGTTGAGGTGGTGACCAGATTCTCCAGCGACTCGGCGCTGACCGGCCGCAGCAGCACGTTCACGCCATCCAGTTTGCCGGCAGTGGCGCGCTTGGTTAACGCCTCCCAGTTACGGGTATTACCGAGGTTGACCAGCGCGTTCTTCAGGCGCAGGCAGTCATCCTTTGCCGAGCAGAGATCGTTCGTTTTCTGCACGATGTCGCCGAAATCATCCAGCAGCACCATGCCCGATTTCTGAATGGCGGAGCGCAGCGCCGGGCTGACGCGGGAGTCATCGTCGGTTTCCGGGTGTAGCTGGCGCTGAACGGACTGCATCAGGGCGGTCGCTTTGCCGACAATGTCAGACTCCGGCAGCGGCAGAGGAGGGGCGTCGTTCCACACAATCTGCGAGCAATCGAAAGGCAGGAACGGCGAATCCTCTTTGGCCGACCAACTGCCCGGTGTGCGGATATTACACATTCCGGTACCGGTCAGGCGTAGCGTATCACCAATGCGTACATGGGCCTTTTCCAGCTGGTTGACGGTGGTCGCTTCAATCGTCTGCGCACCCTTCAGCCACGACAGAGTGAACTTAAACGGCATATTCAGCGGTACGCTGGCCCACAGCATAATCACCACCACCAGGGCGCCAGCGGCGATAATCGCGCTGCGCAGCCAGTACTGCAGCGGGAAGTTTTTCACTTCGTCATGAAGCGAAAGATAGCGTCCCTGCCGGGCCACGTGGCGGTTGAGATAGATATCAATATCGGTCTGCTGCCCCAAATCCTGGGCAATCCATGGCTGCCAGTGGCGCGGATAGATGAGATCGATAATGCCCAGCGAGATGTTATTGATTTGCTCCTGATCGTTTTCGCCAAACAGTCCCCAGCGCTTAGGGACGCCCCGCAGGCAGTGGATTTCGCGCAGCGCGGCGCGGCGCGGTGGGGCATAGATCCCCCACAAGCCGGCAGCGAGCAGCAGCAAACCAGCGGCGACCAGCCAGGGGGTAAAGACGACAGGCCCAATCAGGCTGAAATAAAAGAACAGGAAAGAGGCGACGATCAGGATCGCTTCGCGCAGACCGTCCGGGCGGTTCAGGGCATGTTCTTCCGGGCTCTCCCGACGGATCTGCCGCAGCTCTACCTGCTCGCTCTCTTCGCCGCGAATGGAGGCCTGGGTGGCCGAGGCGCGTTCCAGGGCGTAGCTTTGCGCCTCCTGGCGATAGTCGCTCAGGCTATGACCGTTAAGGGTGATGACCAGCGGCAGGCTATCGGTGGGGATCAGCTCAACGCTGTTTTCGTCATTGATATGCTGTTCCCAGAACGGCGGCAGATGGACCTCCACCGAATCGAGAAAATAGCGCCATTTATTCGGCGCGTCGGTGGTGATCCCGTAGCGGGTAATGGCCCGCGTCACCGCGTAGACGGTGTCGCTTTGTTCATTCAACGCCAGAGCGACGGGCGCGCTGGTTGCGCCTGATGCCGGGACCTGCTGGGCGCGGCTCAGCTCCGCCAGATACTTTTCGATAGCCTGCCGCTCGTCTGCAGGCAGCGGCCGCGTGGTGGCGTCGCTAAAAGCGTGCAGTAGGGGGAGGCGGCGACGTCTGGCGTGCGAGCGATACCACCATCCGATGAGCAATACGCAGATTAGCAGAGCTGTAAGGAAAATCAGAAAGGTGCCCATGCCCATCCCATCATAGTTATTTTTTTCTTAAGAAATCGTTGGCGAACGTGAAGACTAACATCAAGCTGCAGTATTAGCGGCGTAACTGCTTACAGGGTAGTGAATATGTCATGCAGCAGCGTATAAGCTTACCAAAAACGTTAAAGCGCAGAAATCGGTAAATTCCCAAACAGAATTCAACCTATTGACTTTTTTATCTTTATTGCTTTTCTCTTTGCTGGGGAAAGGTTACAAGCCTGTAAATAAGTAGCGATTTGGATTGCCGAAAGTGCGTTGCCTATCGCACAATGACTGCTTAATCACAGCATAGACCGATGACAATGAGCAAATCATTACAAAAACCCACCATTCTCAATGTTGAAACTGTCGCCCGTTCGCGCCTCTTTAATGTCGAAAGCGTCGATCTGGAGTTCAGCAACGGTGTGCGTCGCGTTTATGAACGTATGCGGCCTTCCACCCGTGAAGCGGTGATGATTGTGCCGATTGTTGATGATCACATTATTTTGATTCGTGAGTATGCCGTTGGTACGGAATCCTACGAGCTGGGCTTCTCAAAGGGGCTGATTGATCCGGGCGAAACGGTAGAGGAAGCGGCCAATCGCGAGCTAAAAGAAGAGGTTGGCTTTGGCGCCAATAAGCTGACGTTTCTGAAGAAGCTCAGTATGGCTCCTTCCTATTTCTCCAGCAAAATGAATATCCTGGTGGCGGAAGATCTCTATCCGGAGTCGCTGCCGGGCGATGAGCCTGAGCCGCTGCCGCAGGTGCGCTGGCCGCTGGCGCAGCTGATGTCGCTGCTGGATGAAGAAGATTTCAACGAGGCCCGTAACGTCAGCGCGTTGTTTTTAGTGCGCGAGTGGCTGCAGGCTCAGGGCCGACTCTGAGCGAAAGCGCGTCGTAACAACAATAAAAAAGCGCCCGCAGGCGCTTTTTTTGTCAGAACAGTTCGTGGGTTTCGCCACCGCCGTCAGTCAGGGTGGTACCCACCTCATGGACCGCCTGCTGCGTGGGTTGGGTGCCTTCAATGAAGTACTCCGCACGACTGTTGCCCCCGTTCGCCAACTGACCGGTGCTGCGGTCAATATTCACCGTGACGATACCCGGCGGCGGAGTTAACGGTTCTTCCGGAACGCCTTCCAGCACGCTCTTCATAAAGCTGTCCCAGGCCGGTTGGGCGCTTTTGGCACCACCTTCATAGCCAGAGATCTGATCTTTAATCGCTCCGGAGGCGGTGGTGCGGCCAAGATCGCGACGATGATCGTCAAAGCCAATCCATACTGACGTCACCACGCCCGGCCCGTAGCCTGAGAACCAGGCGTCCTTCGAACTGTTGGTGGTCCCGGTTTTCCCGCCGATGTCATGCCGCTGCAGATCGCGTCCGGCGCGCCAGCCGGTGCCCATCCAGCCCGGTTCGCCAAAGATGTTACTGTTCAGCGCGCTCTTGATCAGGAAGGCCAGCGGCGTATTAATCACATGCGGCGCGTATTCCTGGGCGCCGCTCTGCGCGACCAGCGACTGGTTGGCCTGCTCCAGCTGCGGCTGCGGCGGCACGTTGCCATTCTGTGGCTCTGTCGAGGTGGCGACATCTTCCACATCTTTGTTTTCCAGCACGTTGGATTTTGGCGTATCGCCATAAATCACCGGTAAGTCACACTGCGGGCAAGCGATCTTCGGACGCTCCTCAAAGAGTACCCCTCCCTGATCGTTCTCAATCTTACTGATAAAGAAGGGATTAACCAGGAAGCCACCGTTGGCCATCACCGAATATCCGCGCGCGACCTGCAGGGGAGTAAAGGAGGCTGAGCCCAGTGCCAACGATTCAGTGTGGACAATGTTTTGCGCCGGGAAGCCAAAGCGCTGCAGATACTCGGCGGCGTAGTCGACGCCCATAGCGCGCATGGCGCGTACCATCACCACGTTTTTCGACTGTCCAAGCCCCTGGCGTAAACGAATCGGACCGGCATACTGCGGCGGCGAGTTCTTCGGCCGCCAGTCGGAACCGGCTCCGGCGTCCCAGCGTGAGATCGGCACATCGTTGAGCATACTTGCCAGGGTTAAGCCTTTATCCATCGCGGCGGTATAGAGGAACGGCTTAATGTTGGAGCCGACCTGACGCAGCGCCTGGGTGGCGCGGTTGAATTTACTCTGGTTAAAGTCAAACCCGCCGACAAGGGCAATAATCGCTCCGTTTTGCGGGTTAATGGAGACCAGCGCCGAGTTGACGTCCGGGACCTGCGACAACCACCAGCTGTCAGCCACTTTACGCACCCAGATCTGCTGCCCGGCCTGCACGACGTCGTTGACTTTACGCGGGGTCGCCCCCTGCTGCGTATCGGAGATAAAGCGACGGGCCCAGCGCACGCCGTCCATCGTCAGCGAAACCGAGTCGCCGTTAGCCAACAGCGCGACGGCCTCCTGGGCATTCGCGGAGGTGACCACCGCCGGGAAAAGCGGGCCGTAGCCAGACTGACGCTTCAGCATGTCGACGATCTTCCTCGTTTCCCACGGCGTTTCACCGACTTTCCATAGCACGCTGGCCGGGCCGCGGTAGCCATGACGCATATCGTAATCCAGCACGTTATTGCGTACCGCCTGCTGGGCCGCCTGCTGGTTCTTGCGGGTAATGGTGGTGTAAACCCGGTAGCCATCTTCATAGGCCTGCTCGCCGTAGCGATTCACCATCTCCTGACGCACCATTTCGCTCAGGTAAGGCGCAGAGAAGGCGATTTTCGGCGCGTGATAGCTGGCGTCGATCGTTTCGCTGCGTGCCTCATCGTATTGCGCCTGGGTGATGTACCCTTCGCTCAACATACGCGATAACACCACGTTGCGACGGGCAGTGGCACGATCCATGGAATAGAGCGGGTTAAAGGTAGAAGGCGCTTTCGGCAGGCCGGCAATCACCGCCATCTCACTCAGGGTCAACTGGTCGATAGGTTTGCCAAAATAGACCTGCGCCGCGGCGCCGACACCATAGGCGCGGTAGCCGAGGTAGATCTTGTTCAGATACAGCTCAAGGATTTCATCTTTGTTCAGCAACTGCTCGATGCGGATAGCCAGAAAGGCCTCTTTAATCTTACGCATCAACGTCTTCTCGGGGCTGAGGAAGAAGTTACGAGCTAACTGCTGGGTGATGGTGCTGGCGCCCTGGGAGGCGTGGCCTGAAAACATCGCCACGCTGGCGGCACGGAAAATACCTACCGGATCGACGCCGTGGTGCTCATAGAAACGGCTGTCTTCAGTGGCGATAAACGCTTTAACCAGTTCGGGAGGAATTTGCTGCAACGTTACAGGGATACGGCGTTTTTCGCCATATTGCGCAATAAGCTCACCGTCGGCGCTATAGACCTGCATCGGGATCTGCAAACGCACATCCTTCAGGGTTGCGACGTCGGGGAGTTGCGGCTCTATGTATTTGTAGAGGCCAAAAATCGAGCCTGCTCCCAGCAGTACGCAACAGACTGCAAGGATCAATAGATACTTTACGAACTTCACCGGTGTTTTCCCATTTAGTTTTATTTGGGCAGTTTATAAACAAACGCGCGGTAGTATAAAGGCAAGCCAGGAGCATTGATATAGCCGGGCAGTTTTGCCGGATAAGGAGATCGTAAGCATGGCTTTCAGAAACTGGCGGATCGGAATGCATATCCAACAGGATAGCATTGCCGTTGTCGCACTACTGCATGAGCGCTCACGCTGGGCGCTACGCCGCTGGTGGCGGATCCCTCTGCCGCCAGGTCTGGTACGCCAGGGTATGGTGGCGGACGTCAGCGCTCTCGGTACACGACTTGCCGCCTGGCGCCGGGAGCTACCGGCGCAGCATCAGGTCAGTATCGCCTTTCCCGCGGTGCGCACATTGCAAAAGCGCCTACCGTATCCGCAGTTCGCTCTGCGGGATCGGCAACAGGCGACGTGGATAGCCAGCGCCATGACCCAGCAGCTGGCGATGCCCGCCACCTCCTTATGTATTGATTATGCGCCCACCTCGCAGAACGACGGCTGGCAGGTTACAGCGGCGCAGCGGCTGGACATCAATGTCCTGCGGGAGCTGGCAGGACGGCTGCGGCTGCGGGTGGCGGCCATCGTGCCGGATGCCAGCGCGCTGGGCGCCTTTTTCCCCTTGATGACGGCGACCGAGCAGGCCCTTGCCTGGCGGGATGAAAAGCACTGGCTATGGGCGACCCAGGAGGCCTGGGGCTGTGAGGCCTGCGATGAAGTGGGCTCCTTAAGCCAGCTGGCGGAGCAGCTTCAGATGCCGTTGCGTCTGTGTGCGGATGCCGGTGATGAGGCCAACCGTTTTGATGCCTGGCAGGTGATTCACCGCCGGCAGCCCCCATTGCCGGCCGATGGCGATCGCTATGCTATTGCCCTTGGGCTGGCGCTGGGGGGGGGGCGCCATGACGCATGTCGTTAATCTTCTTCCCTGGCGTGACCTTCGCCGCCGCCAGCGCTTGCGCTACGCCCTGTTGTTAGCCATCGGCATTGTGCTGCTGGGCGGGATGAGCCTGCTGGTGAGCCGAACGGCGCGTCTGCAGCACGGCTTCCTGGCGACGCTCCACACGACGGCAGACGCGCAGCTGCTCGCCTCGCTCAAACTACGCGAGAAGGCGCTGCGCGAGGCCCGGCAGGAGTACCATCGCCTGCTCGCGCAGCAACGGCGCAGATCGGCGATCGCGGCCTGGCAACCCAGGCTGCAGGCGCTCGCGGCAGATCTGCCTGCACAGGCGTGGCTGACGCGGCTGGATTACCACGAGGCGGTTCTGACGCTCAACGGCCTCGCTTTGAACCTACAGGCACTGGCCAGCGCGGAGGCCATTCTGGCTAGCGTCCCTGGATTCGCGCCGGCAAAAGCTGGCGGAACCCAGCGTGACGCCGAGGGCCGCTGGCAGTTCAGCTTTACCCTGACGGGAGAGCGTTCCGATGCAGATTAACATCCAGCGCAGCCAGAAGCTGCTGCTGATCCTGTTTATGCTGGGGGGCGGTGCGGCTCTCTGGCACGCTACCCGGCTGCCGCTGGCATCGGTGTCCCGTGAAGTGGCCCTGCAAACACAGTGGCGCCGGGTGATGGCTTTGCGCATACCTGCCGGTGATATACCAGGTGCGCGCATCGACAAGCAGCCGTTTTCGCCCATAGCCATTCCACTAACCGGCGTCAGGCTTATTGCCTGGCGTCCACAGGGGAACGGCGGTGAGATGGAACTGACCCTGCCCTGGCAGACGGTGCCCGCGTTTTTTGCCTGGCTGGCGCGCTGCGGGATGAGTCCGCGCTCGTTCTCATTGTATCGCGAGGCGCAGGTACTCCGCCTGCATCTGCAACTGGAGGCGGAAGATGATCGGTAAACGCTGGGCTTTACTGTGGCTGCCGCTGTCGCTGCTGGCCGCCGGGCGAGACCCTTTCCTGCCGGTAGAGGATCCCTGCCGTACGGCGCAGCTATCGCAATGGCGCTATGGCGGGGCCGCCGGCGATGACGCAGGCTGGAGGGGATTTCTGCAGGACGGGAGCGGCAAGTGGCAGCGGGTGCAAATAAATGAGCAATTACCCACCGGATGGCGAGTGAACCGGATGACCCCCGGTGAGCTGGAGATCGCCACCCCTGCGGGGTGTGAACCGCCAGCGTGGCGCTGGCAACGTGAAGGGAAACAACATAATGCGATGGATAAGCCTCCTGTTTCTGCTGCTGCCTCTGGCAGTGGCCGCCGCGCGAAATGATAAGACGGTTACGCTGGTGGTCGACGATGCGCCGGTGGCCCAGGTGCTGCAAGCCCTGGCCGAAATGAACCATAAGAATCTGGTCGTGGCGCCGGACGTCAGTGGCACGCTCTCCCTGCATCTGCAGAAGGTTCCCTGGACTCAGGCGCTGCGGGCGGTGGTGGACAGCGCGGGCCTCTCTTTGCAACAGCAGGGGACGGTCATTTACGCGCACACTCAGGCCTGGCAAAAGGCAAATCAGGCGCAGCGTGAAGCCGAGCAGGCGAAACGCCTGCAGAATCTGCCGCTGCAGGCGGAGAACGTCATTCTGCACTATGCCGATGCTGAGGAGCTGGCAAAAGCGGGCGGTAAGTTACTCAGCGCCAGGGGCAACTTAATGGCGGATAAGCGGACCAATCGCCTGCTGATCCGCGACGATGCTCGTCATCTCCCGGCGCTTAAAGCCTGGGCTCAGGAGATGGATTTGCCTGTCGGGCAGGTTGAGCTGGCTGCCCATATCGTGTCGATGAGCGAAACCAGCCTTCGCGAGCTGGGGGTGAAGTGGCGGCTGGCGGAGGTCGGCGGCACGCCGGGATCAGGACAAATCACCACCCTGAGCAGCGATTTGTCGGTGAACGATGCCAGCACCCGCGCAGGGTTTAACATCGGCAAGATTAACGGTCGCTTGCTTGAGCTGGAGCTTTCCGCGCTGGAGCGTAAGCAGCAGGTCGAGATTATCGCCAGCCCGCGTTTACTGGCCTCTCATATGCAACCCGCCAGCATCAAGCAGGGAAGTGAGATCCCTTATCAGGTCTCCAGCGGCGAAAGCGGCGCCACGTCGGTGGAATTTAAAGAGGCGGTATTGGGGATGGAGGTGACGCCGACAGTGCTGCAGCAGGGGAGAGTGCGTCTGAAGCTGCGGATCAGTGAAAATACGCCGGGCCAGGTATTAAAGCAGGAGAATGGCGAGACGCTGGCCATCGATAAACAAGAGATAGAAACCCTGGTGGAGGTCCGCAGCGGCGAGACCTTAGCGTTGGGCGGCATCTTTTCGCAGAAAAATAAAACCGCCCGCGACAGCGTCCCGCTGTTGGGTGATATCCCGGTGCTGGGGCGCTTGTTTCGTCGCGACGGGAAAGATAATGAACGCCGTGAACTGGTTGTCTTTATTACGCCACGGATTCTGGCAGTACGTTAAGCAGGTTTTTCATGCTAAACACGTTTCAGGTGTTTGACGTGAGGACGGATTTAGCATACAAGGGGTACCGATTTGAGAGTCGGGTACGACATCAATCCTCCCTTTATTGTCCGGCGATTTTATTCAGTTGCCAAACCAGCCGGAGTATTGAGATAATTTTTAGTCTGACTCTCGCTCTATTGCATATGAGGTTTCAGTTCATGCCCTGCGGCGCTGGGTGTCTGCGAAGCGGGTTTATCATTAACGAATAGTCTTAGTAGTACCGAAAAAATGGCAGAGAAACGCAATATCTTTCTGGTTGGGCCTATGGGTGCCGGCAAAAGCACTATTGGGCGCCAGTTAGCCCAACAGCTCAACATGGAATTTTACGATTCTGATCAAGAGATTGAGAAACGCACTGGCGCTGATGTGGGCTGGGTCTTCGATGTTGAAGGCGAAGAAGGCTTCCGCGACCGTGAAGAAAAAATTATCAATGAGTTGACGGAAAAACAGGGGATTGTGCTGGCGACTGGCGGCGGCTCTGTAAAATCCCGTGAAACGCGTAACCGTCTCTCCGCCCGCGGCGTGGTGGTCTACCTGGAAACAACAATCGAGAAGCAGTTGGCCCGTACGCAGCGCGATAAAAAGCGTCCTTTGCTACAAGTCGATGCGCCGCCTCGTGAAGTGCTGGAAGCGCTGGCTGACGAGCGTAACCCGCTGTATGAAGAGATCGCCGACGTGACTATCCGCACAGACGATCAGAGTGCGAAAGTCGTCGCGAACCAGATTATTCATATGCTGGAAAGCAACTGATTCTGGCTTAATAAAAGTGCGTCAGAGTAAAAGTCACTGAGGTGGATGTCGCGTTATGGAGAGGCTTACTGTTACCCTCGGGGAACGTAGTTACCCGATTACCATCGCGGCTGGTTTGTTTAACGATCCAGCTTCCTTTCTGCCACTCAAGTCGGGCGACCAGGCTATGCTGGTCACCAACGAAACACTGGCGCCGCTTTATCTGGATACCGTCCGCTCCGCGCTGGAGCAGGCAGGCGTCAACGTTGACAGCGTGATCCTGCCCGACGGCGAGCAGTACAAAAGCCTGGCGGTGATGGATACCGTTTTCACCGCGTTGTTGCAAAAACCGCATGGCCGTGACACCACGCTGGTGGCGCTTGGCGGTGGTGTTATCGGTGATCTCACCGGTTTCGCCGCGGCAAGCTATCAGCGCGGCGTGCGTTTTATTCAGGTCCCTACCACCTTGTTGTCGCAGGTCGATTCATCGGTCGGTGGCAAAACCGCAGTGAACCACCCTCTCGGCAAAAATATGATTGGTGCCTTCTGGCAGCCGATTTCGGTGGTGGTCGATCTTAACTGTTTAAAAACCCTGCCGAAACGCGAGCTTGCTTCCGGACTGGCTGAAGTCATCAAGTACGGCGTGATCCTGGATGGCGAATTCTTCAGCTGGCTGGAAAACAACATTGATGCGCTGCTGGCCCTGGATGACAACGCGATGGCGTACTGTATTCGTCGCTGCTGTGAGCTGAAAGCGGAAGTTGTGGCTGCTGACGAGCGTGAAACCGGGTTACGTGCTTTACTCAATCTTGGACATACCTTCGGCCATGCTATCGAGGCGGAAATGGGCTACGGTAACTGGCTGCACGGCGAAGCGGTGGCGGCAGGTATGGTCATGGCCGCGCATACATCCGAACGGCTGGGGCAGTTCCGGGCTCAGGATACTCAGCGCATTATCGATCTGCTCAAGCGTGCAGGCTTGCCGGTACGCGGCCCGCAGGAAATGAGTGCGCAGGCGTATTTGCCCCATATGATGCGCGATAAGAAAGTACTGGCTGGCGAAATGCGGCTAGTGCTCCCGCTCGCAATAGGAAGCAGCGAGTTGCGCGGCGGAGTGCCGCACGATGTGGTTCTTGGCGCGATTGCTGATACTCAGCAGGCGCAACAATAAGAAGGTCTGGCCGCGTTCGCGCGGCGTTATCATTTCGGGTGATGTGCAATAATCGTGAGCATAAGCCTTTTAGTGGGGTGTTAAATGGATGATTTCAAACCAGAAGACGATATGAAAGCCGATCGCAACGATCGTCGTGCTGGTCGTTCCCGTCAATCTTCCGAGCGTGATGCCGATCCGCAAATTAATTTCGACGATGTCGATCTTGATACCGATGAAGACCGTCCGACGCGCGCCGGTAAGGCCCGTCGCGAGCGTGATGAGGAAGAATTTGAAGAAGAACTGGATGCGGAAGACGAGGAGATGCTCGAAGAGCAACCTGTAGAGCGTCGTCCGCGCAAGCGTAAAAAAGCGCCGGCCAAACCAGCCTCCCGTCAGTACATCATGATGGGCGTGGGGATTCTGGTGCTGCTGCTGTTAATCGTAGGTATCGGTTCCGCGCTGAAATCGCCATCATCGTCCAGCCAGCAGACCGCTTCCGGCGAGAAGAGCATTAATCTGTCTGACGACCAGTCCACCAGCACGCCTGCTGCTGCCGGCCAGGATCAGACCGCCGCCAACACCACCTCACAGCAGGACGTCACGGTTCCGCCTATTGCCGCGAACCCGACCCAGGGCCAGGCAGCGGCAGAGCCGCAGGGCCAGCAGCGGGTTGAAGTTCAGGGCGATCTGAATAATGCGTTGACCCAGCAGCAGGGCCAACTGGATGGCGCCGTAGCCAACTCGACGCTGCCGACTGAACCGGCAACCGTCGCGCCGATCCGTAATGGTGCCAATGGTACAGCGGCTCCGCGCCAGGCAACTGAACGTCAGACGGCGGCGACGCCGCGTCCGGCTGAGCGTAAGCACACCGTTATCGAAGCGAAGCCGCAGACGAAGCCTCAGGCCGTGGCAAAAGCGCCGGTAGAAACCAAGCCGGTTCAGCCGAAGCATGTTGAAAGCGCCGCGACTACCGCTCCGGCGAAAACGACCGCCGCGGAAAGCAAACCGGTGGCAACGGCGCAGAGCAAACCTGCAGCGACCACCACCCCTGCTGCGCCAGCCGCAACGGCAGCCACGGCAGCTCCGGCCGCGAAGAGCGGTAAAACGGCAGGTGACGTCAGCTCAATGAAATCTGCGCCGTCGGGTAACTATACCCTGCAGCTCAGCAGCTCCTCTAACTATGACAACCTGAACAACTGGGCGAAGAAAGAGAAGCTGGAAAGATATGTTGTCTATGAAACATCGCGTAACGGCCAACCATGGTACGTGCTGGTGAGCGGTATCTATGCTTCAAAAGAAGAAGCGAAACGCGCTGTCACCTCGCTACCGGCGGACGTGCAGGCGAAAAATCCATGGGCAAAACCGCTGCATCAGGTTCAGGCTGACCTGAAATAATGCCGTGGGGTAGTCTTAAGCGCAGGATGCTGTCGGAGCTTTCTCCACAGCCGGAGAACGTGTAATTAGTTAGGCAGCATGAAAAAGAATCGCGCTTTTCTAAAGTGGGCAGGGGGGAAGTACCCCCTGCTTGACGATATTAAAAAGCATTTGCCGGAAGGCGAGTGCTTAATCGAGCCCTTTGTGGGCGCCGGGTCGGTATTTCTCAATACCGACTTTTCTCGTTATATCCTCGCGGATATCAACAGTGACCTGATCGGCCTGTACAACATCGTCAAATTGCGCACCGACGAATATGTCGCTGCTGCTCGTGAGATGTTTACCCCGGAAAACAACGTTGCTGAGCGCTACTACCAGCATCGTGATGAATTCAACCAGAGCCAGGATCCGCTGCGTCGCGCGGTGCTGTTCCTGTATCTGAATCGTCACGGCTACAACGGCCTGTGTCGCTACAATTTGCGCGGCGAGTTTAATGTGCCGTTTGGCCGTTATAAAAAGCCCTACTTCCCCGAAGCTGAGCTCTATCATTTCGCCGAAAAGGCGCAAAACGCCGAGTTTTACTGCGAATCTTACGAAGAGTGCATGCAACGCGCGGATAGCCGCACGGTGGTGTATTGCGATCCGCCCTATGCGCCGCTAACGGCGACGGCGAACTTTACCGCTTACCACACCAACAGTTTCAACCTGGAGCAACAGGTACTGCTGGCGCAAAAAGCGGAATCGCTGATGAAAAAGCGCATCCCGGTGCTGATTTCCAACCACCGCACGCCGCTGACGCAGGAATGGTATAAAAACGCGGCAGAAACGCATATTGTGAAGGTTCGGCGCAGCATCAGCAGCAACGGTGGTACGCGTAAAAAGGTGGACGAGCTATTAGCGCTCTACCGTCCGCCTAAGACCAAATAAATTTCAAGGAGATGCGGATGAAGCAGTATTTGATTGCCCCTTCGATTCTGTCGGCTGATTTTGCCCGTCTGGGTGAGGATACCGCGAAGGCGCTGGCGGCGGGTGCGGATGTCGTGCACTTCGACGTTATGGACAACCATTACGTGCCAAACCTGACGATTGGCCCGATGGTGCTGAAGTCACTGCGTAATTACGGTATTACCGCGCCAATCGACGTCCACCTGATGGTGAAGCCGGTCGACCGCATCATTCCTGATTTTGCCGAAGCCGGCGCCAGCATTATCACCTTCCATCCGGAAGCCTCCGAACACGTGGATCGCAGCCTGCAGCTGATTAAAGAGCACGGCTGTAAAGCAGGCCTGGTGTTTAACCCGGCGACGCCGCTGAGCTACCTCGATTACGTGATGGATAAGCTGGACGTGATCCTGCTGATGTCGGTTAACCCGGGCTTTGGCGGCCAGTCCTTTATTCCCCAGACGCTGGATAAACTGCGTGAAGTGCGCCAGCGCATTGACGCTTCCGGCTACGACATCCGCCTTGAAGTGGATGGCGGTGTGAAAGCCAGCAATATCGGCGAAATCGCCGCGGCGGGTGCGGATATGTTTGTTGCCGGCTCGGCGATCTTCGGCCAGCCGGACTACAAGAAAGTGATTGATCAAATGCGTAGTGAATTAGCGAAGGTGAGTCATGGATAAATTACAGGCGATCCGCGGCATCGCGTTTGATCTCGACGGCACGCTGGTGGATAGCGCGCCGGGTCTAACCTCGGCGGTTGATAACGCCCTCTACGCCCTGGAACTGCCGGTGGCGGGAGAAGAACGGGTCGTGACCTGGATTGGCAACGGCGCCGATGTCCTGATGGAGCGGGCGCTGACCTGGGCTCGTCAGGAGCGTGCGACGTTACGTGCGGCGATGGGCAAGCCCTCCGTCGACGATCATGATATTCCGCAAGACGAGCAGCTGCGCATTTTGCGTAAACTGTTTGACCGCTATTACGCCGAAGCGGCGGAAGAGGGCAGTTTCCTGTTTCCGGCGGTGGCCGATACGCTCGGCGCGCTGCATGCCAAAGGTCTGCCGCTGGCGCTGGTCACCAATAAGCCGACGCCGTTTGTCGCCCCGCTGCTCGAGGCGCTCGATATTGCGAAATATTTTAGCGTGGTGATTGGCGGCGATGACGTGCAGAACAAAAAGCCGCATCCGGAACCGCTGCTGCTGGTGGCGGAAAAGCTCTCTCTGGCTCCAGCCGAGCTGCTGTTCGTCGGCGATTCGCGCAATGATATTCAGGCGGCCAAAGCGGCAGGTTGCTGCTCTGTTGGCCTGACCTACGGTTATAACTATGGCGAACCGCTTGCGCTGAGCGAGCCGGACTATCTCTTCGACCAGTTTAATGAACTCTTACCCGCTCTCGGGTTACCGCACAGTGAAACTCAGGAATTGAAACATGACTAAGCCCATCGTTTTTAGTGGCGCACAGCCCTCAGGTGAACTGACCATTGGCAACTACATGGGTGCGCTGCGTCAGTGGGTCAACATGCAGGACGAATACCACTGCATCTACTGCATCGTGGACCAGCACGCCATCACCGTGCGCCAGGATCCGCAGCAGCTGCGCAAGGCGACCCTGGATACCCTGGCACTGTATCTGGCCTGCGGCATCGACCCGCAAAAAAGCACCATCTTCGTGCAGTCGCACGTGCCGGAACACGCCCAGTTAGGCTGGGCGCTGAACTGCTACACCTATTTCGGCGAGCTGAGCCGCATGACGCAGTTTAAAGACAAGTCCGCACGCTACGCGGAGAACATCAACGCCGGTCTGTTTGATTACCCGGTTCTGATGGCTGCAGATATTCTGCTGTACCAGACCAACCAGGTTCCGGTCGGCGAAGATCAGAAGCAGCACCTTGAGCTGAGCCGCGACATTGCCCAGCGTTTTAACGCTATCTACGGCGATATTTTTAAAGTGCCTGAGCCGTTTATCCCGAAATCCGGCGCGCGCGTGATGTCGCTGCTGGAGCCGACCAGGAAGATGTCCAAGTCTGACGATAACCGCAACAACGTTATCGGCCTGCTGGAAGATCCGAAATCGGTGGTCAAGAAGATCAAACGCGCGGTCACCGACTCCGACGAGCCGCCGGTGGTGCGTTACGACCTGAAAGAGAAAGCGGGCGTCTCCAACCTGCTGGATATCCTTTCTGCGGTCACCGGGAAAACCATTCCGGAGCTGGAGCAGCATTTTGAAGGCAAAATGTATGGCCACCTGAAAGGCGAAGTCGCTGAAGCGGTGTCGGGCATGCTGACTGAGCTGCAGGAACGCTATCACCGTTTCCGTAACGACGAAGCGTTTCTCAACCAGGTGATGAAAGACGGCGCAGAGAAAGCCAGCGCGCGCGCTTCTCAGACCCTGAAAGCGGTATACGAAGCGATTGGTTTTGTCGCCAGGCCGTAAGCGATGCAACAGCTAAAAAGGGCGGGAATATCCCG